>JBGPJK010000207.1:0-8307 GCA_041485425.1 Terriglobia bacterium
CCCGCCATAACCACCACGATTGGCTACGGAGGCACGCGCGGCCTGCTCGATCGCCGAGCCCGGCGACATACTGTTGTTGCCGAAAGTGGGCGTGGACCGCCCCATGGGCGGGGTATTCAGCTTTGCCACCAGGTTCTGGTTGGCCAGCGGAGACGGCTGCGTCGGGCTTGGCGGTTGCTGCTGGGCAGGTGCGCTCTGCGCCATGTCTTGCGCCGGCGGTTGCGCGGGCTGTGGTGGTCCCCCGGGTCCCGGAGCACCCGGACGTGCGCTGTCCAGAATCTGTTTCATTTCCTTGCGGTCAAGCTGGGGTGCGTGCGAAGTAGCGATGCGATCTTTGTCAGAAATGTTATTGGTGTCGGGACGCTTGGTGAGCTTCTGCTCGTCCGGCGGCAACTCGAGATACGTGAGATCCTTCTCGCGCAGGGTGTCGCCGGGAGCCACGACGATCAAGGAGCGCCTGGGCAGAAGGTTGACCAGCCTGTCCGAATTGATGAATAAAATAACAAACAGCAGGTGGACGACCACCGACATCCACAGTGCCTCGCGACGACGGGACCGCGACAGATCGTCCTGCAGTTGAATGAGCAGGGCGGGGACGTCGTGCAGTTCGCGGTACACCGATTCCCAGCGGCTCGCGTCGTAGAGGTCGCCACCATCCGGGCGTGGCGCTGGGGGCGAGGGAGAGGCTGGATTCCCCGGCGGGATTTGGGTTGTCGACATCGAACAGCTTGCCTATCAGTTAGACACGAACGGCGGGCCTTGGTTGTACGGGCACAGAGTCGGGCCAAGCTTCGCAACGCGAGTGAGTCCGCCGGCGTCTACGGCCAAGTAGCTCTATTTTCGCATCTTTTGCAAGATTCTGCGAAGCCTGAAAGTCAGAATACTGACGGGTTTGATGCGGGCGCGTTACAAATCTTTACATTACAGATGTCGGGGTCGAACCGAGGCTTCGCGGAGCGAAAGCAAACCTTGGGATATCAGGGGTTAGTCCGTTACCAGCCGGTCGAGCTGAATCATCTCTCGATGTTCTCCGATCGCGGTAACGATGTCGAGCGCCAACGCCAGCGCGCGGCGACCGTCGTCGAGAGAGACCAGCGGCCTGGAGCGGCCTCGGACGGCTTCGAGGAATGATTTCAGTTCGGCGTGCAGAGGTTCTTCCGCGGTGATCGGGGGCTTGGCCACCTTGATGTGAGGATTGACGGAAGGAATTCCGGGCGCTGCACCGTCTCCACCGACGCTGAAGACGAGCACATCCTGGCGGCCGTAATCCAGCGAGATGTATTGTTTCGGTTGGAAGAAGCGCAACTTGCGAACCCGCTCGGTCGAGACCCGGCTGGCGGTGAAGTTGGCCACGCAGCCGGAGTCGAACTCCAGGCGCACGTTGGCGATATCCACCTTGCCGGACAGGATGGGCAGGCCGACAGCGCGGATTTCCTTCACCGGGGAATGGGTGAACGCAAGCACCACGTCGAGGTCATGGATCATCAGGTCGAGGACGACATCGACGTCGAGCGAGCGCGGCGTGAACACGCTGAGCCGGTGCACCTCGAAAAACATGGGCCGGGTGATAAGCGGAAGGGTGGCGCGGACCGCGGGATTGAAGCGCTCGAGATGACCGACCTGGGCGATTCGTCCGAACTGCTGGGCTGACTTGATCAGATAGTCGGCTTCCGCCAGCGAGTTGGCCAGCGGCTTCTCGATCAGGACATCGATACCAGCTTCCATCAGGGTACGGGCGACTTGCAAATGATGGATGGTAGGAACCGCGACCGAAGCGGCCTGGATTTCCCCGCGAGTGCTAATCAACTGCTCGACCGAGCCGAACGCACGTGCACCATATTCACGGGCCACGGCATCCGCGCGGGCAACATCGGGGTCCACAACGGCAGCGAGTTGGACGGGTTCGCCTTGTTGAGCGAGTTGGTGATAGACGCGGGCATGGTTGCGTCCGAAGGCGCCCACGCCAATGACGGCGACGTTGATGCAGTTGTCAGTTGCCAGTTGTCAGTTGCCAGTTGGCTGGTTGCCAGGACAGCTTGATTTAACCACAAAGAACACGAAGGTACACGAAGGAACCTGAAGGCGGAGCCGTGCTCAGTGGATCGCCTTCTTCAGCAGCGCGATCTGTCCGGCGTGGTAGAGCTCGTGTTGCACGATTCCGCTGAACATGTAAAAGAAATTGTAGTAGGGCTGGGTTTTTCCCGGGACCTGCTCCTGCAGGCGCGAGTCCGGGAAGGCGGCGACGGCTTTGACCAGCGCATTGTGGGTGTGCTTCAGCTGCTCGACTGCGTGTCGCCACGCGGTTTCACTGGTGTCTTTCACGGGCGGGAAGTTCTGCTTGTCGGTGAGGGTCACGGCGGTTCCGCCGGTGCGGCGGAGGACGGCACCATCCCAGGCGGCGATGTGAAGGAGAAGCTCCCAGATGGTGTGGGCACCCTTGATTGGGCGAGCGGCAGCCGTGGCAGCATCGACATTGGCAAGGAGCTCGAGTACGGAGTCGCCGTGCCAGGCATCCCCTTCGAAGGCGCGGCGGATTTGATCGGCGAGGCGGGTGGTTTCGGACATGAGGGGCTCCATGGAAAGAATCAGGGTAACGTAATTCCGTGGCTGCGGACTAAACGGAATCCGCAACTATAGCGATCTGGACGGCATCAGCAGACGTGATCACTGCCTCCCCATCCAGCAGCAAGCATCTTCCCGCGTCCAGTGCCAGGCACATCGCGCCCGCCTTCTCCATCACTTCGATCGTCTTTACACCCACGACCGGCACATCGAAGCGCATATCCTGATTGGGCTTGGCGATTTTTATCACCGTGAGGTCACGGCTCAGGGTGGAGGCACTGGATTCGAGGGAAGCCATGATCTGGCCGGCGCGCTCGATGGTGTCGTCGGTGCCCTCCATGGCTTCGACCGCAACACAGGCAGCTTCGGCGACGACCACCGTCTGCCCGATATCATATTGCGCCAGGTGGCGGGCAACAGCGCGGCCATAGGCGATGTTCTTTTTCTCTTGGTCAGACGGCGCTCGCTGGGTGAGCACGCCAGGCTTGGCCAGAAGGGGTTCAAGAAACGATGTTGAGTTCTCCAGCGTGATGCCTTCGTCGGCGAGGACCTTGGCTACTGCGCCCAGCAGGGAGTCGGTGTTCCGCGTGCTCAGCGAGAGCAGCAGCTTGGCCAGGCGCCAGTCGGGACGGATGCTGGAGAAAATCTGCTTGTGCTTGACTTGTCCGGCCATGATGGCGCGATGTATTCCCTCGCGTTTGAATGTCTCGATCAGCTTGGAAAGTTCGCCCAGCGAGAGCCAATGGACGGCGGCGGCCCCGCGGGACTCGATCTCGGGAAAGGCTTCCTCTTTAATGGCGGCGACGATGACGTCGAACCCCTGCGCACGCGCCGCTTCGAGCACGAGGAAAGGGAAGCGGCCGTTGCCGGCAATCAATCCCAGTCGTTCTTTTGCTGCAGACATTCGCGGACAGTTTAAATGAATGGCCCCCGATCGTCGTCCCCATTTGCGGGAGACGCCCCGGGTGGCCAGCGGGACGCCGGCGCTACGGCTACTACTTGATTACGCCGCGCTCCGAGGCCTCGATGAACCGTATCAGCAGATCCACGTCTTCTCCGCGGTCTGGTTCGGACTTCAGCTTCTCCAGCGCCTGGGTGGTGTTGAGCTTGGAGGCGAGCAGAACTTTGTAGGCGTGGTGGATCTTGCGGACGCGTTCCTTGGTGAAGCCGTGGCGCTCGAGTCCCGTGGCGTTCAGGCCGTAGGCGTGGGTATCGCGCGCGGCCGCGGTCTTGGAGAAAGGAAGCACATCGCGAGTGATGGTAGTTCCGCCGCCGATGAAGGAGTGCGCGCCGATGCGTACGAAGTGGTGTACCGGGCAGAGCGCGCCCACTGTTGCCCAATCTTCCACCGTCACGTGCCCGCCGAGAGTAGCGGCGTTGGCCAGGATCACGTGGTCTCCGATCACGCAGTCGTGCGCGATGTGGGTATAGGCCATGACCAGCGTGTGGTTGCCCACACGGGTCAGCCCGCCGCCTTTCACCGTGCCGCGATTGATGGTGACGAATTCGCGGATCTTGTTGTGGTCGCCGATCTCCAGCCGCGTCGGCTCGCCGGCATAACTCAGGTCCTGGGGGGCCATACCGATCGAGCAGAAGGGAAAGAAGCCGTTGTCGGCCCCGATTTTCGTGGGTCCTTCAATGGCTACGTGGGAAACCAGGTGGCAGCCCTCACCCAGTTCGACCTGCGGACCAATCACGCAGTACGGGCCAATCTTGCAGGAGGCGGGGACTCGCGCTTTGGAGTCAATGATGGCTGTGGGGTGAATGCTCATGAGTTGCAAATACAGAGTACCGGGTACCGAGTTGTGAAACTGACGGCCACGATCAGCCTGGCTAACTTCCCTGTTCGGCAGCCTGGCTCGGCGCCGTGCGCGAACGATCCACCAGCCGGCAGCTCACGCTAGCCTCGGCCACCAGTTTGTCGCCGACATAGGCCTTACCTTCCATACGTCCGGCAGTACCCCGCCATACCTTCACTTGCACTTCGATGCGCAACTGGTCCCCCGGCACGACGGAACGGCGGAAGCGGGCGCGCTCGATCCCGGTGAATAGCACCAGCTTCTCATCGCGATCCTGGAATTCGGTTAGCAGCAGCACTCCGCCCGCCTGAGCCATGGCTTCCACGATCAGCACCCCGGGCATGATGGGCAGGTTGGGGAAATGCCCTGCAAAGAACGGCTCGTTGATGGTGACGTTCTTGATGGCAACGATACGTTCGCGACGCGTGAGCTCAGTGACGCGGTCGATCAGCAAGAAGGGGAAGCGGTGGGGCAGGATTTTCAGAATGTCATTGATGTCCAGCGTATCGGTCATTCGGGTCTCGTCAGGCGCGAAGATTATACTGTATCGCCGTACAGAAACTTGTTTCGCTGCCCGTCTCCGGCGCTGGAAGAGTGCGTGGCGGGCGTTGCGGCGCAGTCAGACCCATGCCCTCGGAAAAGGACCTCATGGCTAAAAAGATTCATGGCAAGAAGCAGATGGTGATATCCAATGCGACCGGCGATGCCGCGAAACGGCTGCGCTATTTCGAGGAGCGCAAGGATGAGATCGTTCAAACCATCCGCAACCTGGTGGAGATCGAGTCGCCCAGCGACAGCAAACCGGCTGTGGATCAATTGGGGGCGCTACTCGCGGGCAGGTTCGAGGGACTCGGCGGCCACGCCAAGCTTCACCGGGCGCAGGACTTCGGCGACCATCTGCAGGTGGATTTCGCCGGCAAACGCGGCAAGCCAGTATTGTTGCTGGGGCACTGTGACACGGTGTATCCGCTGGGGACTCTGGCGAGCATGCCGTGCCGCATGGCCGATGGCCGGCTTTGGGGACCCGGGGTCCTGGACATGAAGTCGGGCATTGCGATCATGCTTTCAGTGATCGAAGGGCTGCTCGCCTGGCATGGTGAGCTGCCGAGGCCAATCACCGTGCTGCTGGTTTCCGACGAAGAGGTGGGAAGCGATTCTTCACGGCACATTACTGAGAGCGTGGCGAAGAGGTCAGAGGCGGTGCTGGTGATCGAGCCTTCTTATGGATTGCAGGGAGCGGTGAAGACGGCCCGCAAAGGGGTTGGTGAGTACACGCTCAAGGTTACCGGCAAGGCCGCGCATTCGGGACTTGATTTCGAAAAAGGCCAGAGCGCGATTCTGGAAATGGCACGGCAAATCCCGGTGATCTCGAAGTTTACCGACCTGAAGCGTGGGATCACCCTGAATGTAGGGCTGGTGCAGGGCGGCAGCCGGGTGAACGTTATTCCCGCCGAGGCCACGGCCACCCTGGATGTGCGGATTGCGCGCATGCAAGATGCTGCCAAGATTGATCGCAAGCTGCGCGGACTGAAACCGTTTAACCGCAAGTGCAAGCTGGACATCAAGGGCGGGTTGAATCGTCCTCCGATGGAGCGCACGGCGGGCGTGGCTGCACTTTACAAAAAAGCGTCTGACATCGCGAAACAATTAGGTTGGAAACTTGGGGAAGCCGCGGTGGGTGGCGGTTCGGACGGCAACTTCACAGCCGGGTTGGGGATCCCTACTTTGGATGGATTGGGGGGAGTTGGCGAAGGCGCGCATGCCACCCACGAGTCCATCCTGATTTCAGAGTTGCCGCGACGGGCGGCGCTGCTGGCAGGGCTGATCGAGGCGGTATGAGCGCCGCTGTACTGGTTACTCACGAGTTATCAATTCTTTGACTCCGGGGGTGGAGTGGCCTAGAATTTCCACAGGGGTATTAACGCAAGTCTGCATGCGCTCACCCGGAGCGCCTGGCGAACCCCGTGGGAGGTTACAACATGCTAGGCAAATTGGGTTTGCCGGAAATCCTGCTGATCTTGGCGATTGCGCTCTTGATCTTCGGCCCCAGCAAGCTCGCCGATCTGGGCAAAGGTCTGGGCGAAGGGATCAAGAACTTCAAATCGGCCGTGAAAGACGGAGAAGAAGGAACAGACAAGAAGTCGTAATCCCCCCTGCCCTGTCTCCACCTCTCCACAAATCTCCACCTGTAGAGACGCAGCTGGCTGCGTCTAGAGAATCCCGCGCTCGCGCAGCATGCAGCACACCAGCGATACGGGTAGTCCCACCACGTTGCAGTAGTCGCCCTCAATACGAGAGATCCAGCGCGAGGCTATGCCTTGAATGGCATACGCGCCGGCCTTGTCCATGGGTTCGCCGGTTGACACGTAGAAGCGGATGTCGTCGTCCGTGAGTGGGTGCATGGTCACCAGCGTGGTCTCCGAGCGGGTGTCTTCAAAACCAGTTGCCAGTTGCCGGTTCTCGGTTCTCAGCGCACTCGGACCGACCAGACACACTCCGGTCGTTACCTGGTGGGTTCTGCCTGAAAGCAAACGCAGCATGCGGGCCGCATCCTCGGCATCGCGCGGCTTGCCCAGTATCTCGCCGTCCACCACAACAATTGTGTCTGCGCCAAGAATGAGATCCTCGGGCCGGTTGCGAAACACGGCGAGGGCCTTCTCTTGTGCCAGGCGTTCGGCGCAAGTTTTCGGTGATTCGCCTTCTCGGGGAGCCTCCGGGATATCCGTCGGCTGCACGGCGAACGGAATCCCGGCATTGCGCAGAAGCTCCTGGCGGCGCGGAGACGCAGAGGCGAGAATCAGCATGAGATTCTGATTCTAACGGAATCGGCAGCGCTGCTGGATTGTGCCGGATCGCTGCGCATGCACAGCCCGCAGAACCGGGAACCGGGAACCGGGAACCGGGAACTGAGAACTGCCTTTCCACCCTGTTAGAATCAAAGAATAACCACTGTAGCCATGGACGCCGCCTTTCTCCGCAACTTTGCCATCATCGCGCACATTGACCACGGCAAATCCACGCTGGCCGACCGCCTGCTGGAGCTGACCGGGTCGCTCACTGCGCGCGAAATGCAGGCGCAGGTGCTCGACTCCATGGACTTGGAGCGGGAGCGCGGCATCACCATCAAGGCGCATGCTGTCCGCATGATGTACACCGCGCGTGATGGCCAAACCTACCAGCTCAACCTGATCGATACCCCGGGGCACGTGGACTTTTCTTACGAAGTTTCGCGGTCGCTGGCTTCCTGCGAAGGCGCGCTGCTGGTGGTGGATGCATCGCAGGGCGTCGAAGCCCAGACTCTGGCGAACTCCTATCTCGCCATCAATAACGGTCTCGACATTATTCCCGTCATTAACAAGATCGACTTGCCCAGTGCCGACGTCGCCCGCACCAAGGAAATGATCGAGGGCGCGGTTGGCCTGGACGCTTCCGACGCAATCCTCATCAGCGCCAAGACCGGCCAGGGTGTGCCCGATGTCCTGGAAGCCATCGTCAAGCGCATTGCGCCGCCGAAAGGGAACCCGGAACACCGCTTGCAGGCGCTGATTTTCGATTCCTGGTTCGATCCCTACCGCGGGGTCATCGTGCTGACCCGCGTCTTTGAGGGAACTCTCCGGAAAGGGCAGAAGATCCGTTTGTGGTCGAACGGACGGGTGTTCGACGTGGAAACCGTCGGCGTGCTCACCCCCAAGCCGGTGGAGATTGACGAACTGCGCGCCGGCGAGGTCGGCTTCTTCATGGCCAACATGAAGAACGTAGGGGATACAAAAATCGGGGACACCATCACCGAAGACTCTAATCCCGCCATCGAAGCGCTGCCCGGCTTCGAAGAGATCAAGCCCATGGTCTTCGCCGGACTCTACACCGTTGACGCCCACGAACACACGGCGTTGCGCGAGGCGCTGGAGAAGCTGCGACTGAACGACTCCTCGTTTTTCTTCGAGCC
>JBGPJK010000208.1:0-8287 GCA_041485425.1 Terriglobia bacterium
ACCTTTCAAGCTCTCCGAATCTTCGTAAACCGCGAACTGGACGATCTGCGGGCGCTGCTCAATGCCGTCCCGCAGGTGCTGAAACCGGGCGGACGGCTGGTGATCATCAGCTTCCACTCGCTGGAGGACCGCATGGTGAAAGACGCCCTCCGCGACGGAGTGAAGCAAGGTCACTACCGCCTGCTGACAAAAAAGCCGGTGAGGGCGACAGACGAAGAGATTGATCGCAACCCGCGGTCGCGCAGCGCGAAATTGCGCGCCGCCGAAAAGACATAGCGCCGGCGTCCCGCCGGCCACGAAGGGGCAAGAACGGGAAGGGCACGGCCTTAGACGTGCCGAAAAGCCCAGGAATGATATGGGCTTGAGCCCCTGAGGTAACGCAAGTTTAGCCCCGGAAAAACTGCCGGGGTTCCCGGCACGACTCAGGGAAGGCGTGCCGGGGCAAGGCATCCAGGAGCTCTGTGGTAGAGCTCAACGCAGGACGGAGGTTGGTGATGTACACGGGCACACTGATTGAAGAACTGATTGCGACAGTGGAGCGCGCTGAACAGCGCGCTCACCAAGCCGCGGATCCAGCCGAACTGGAACCCTGGTACGCTTTCGCAGCGCACGAATCGGCCGAACCCAATCTAGTCGGAGTGGCTTAAATGTCGGCCGCGGCGACCGCAGCTCAAGCGGCTGTTCCCACTCGCCGGCGCCGGCCGTGCTGGACCGGCACACCGGAGATCTACTTCACCAAGCCGATCGACAACTCGCGCCTGGTGAAACTCGAGGATCCCCGCCACAGCCACGAAATGCGGCAGTTCGGCATCGCACTCGGCTGCCTGTTTCTGCTGGTCATGACCTTCGCCTGGCAGCACTACAAGGCCATCGAATACGGCTACCAGATCGAAGGGCTGAAGATCCAGCGCAACGGCCTGGTCGAGGTGAACCGCGCTCTGCGCCTGGAAGAAGCTTCCTTACGCGATCCCTCGCGGATCGACAGCTGGGCGCGAGAGCACGGCCTGCAACCGCCACAAGCCGGTCAGGTCATCCGCATGGATACGGCCCTTGATGCCGGTACACCGGTGATGGCCAGCGCCGCTCCGGTCTCAGTCATTTCGGCGCGGTAAAGGTTGGTGGAGGGACGGGCGTCCCTTCGGTTTCGCTCAGGGCCGGCCTCTCGCCCGTCCGGGCCGAGCAAAGCTCGGCAAGCACTTGGTTGGCGGCTCCTCCTGGTGAGCGGGCCGCCAAGTTTGTCTGAGGATCATACCGGTGGCAACGAGCACACTCCGCACCAGCACCAACCTCAGGCTCTACCTGCTGGGCGGAATCCTGGTGCTGTGGTGCGGCGCCATCTGCGCCCGCCTGGTTTACCTGCAAATCTTCCAGTACGGACAATTCGAACAACGCGCCCAGCGCCAGCAGCAGCGCACCACCGAAGTCGCCGCCAAGCGCGGCATCATCTACGACCGTGCCGGCCACGAACTGGCCATGTCCATCTCCGTGGATTCCGTCTTTGCTGTTCCCACGGAAATCCACGATCTTGCCCAGACTGTCTCCCTGATTGCGGGAATTACCCAGGCCGACCCTCGGGAACTGCTGGCCCGATGCAAAGCGGGGCGCACCTTCTGCTGGGTGGCCCGCAAACCCGATGCTGAGACCGCTGGCCGCATCCGCGACTTGAACCTGCGTGGCATTTATTTTCAGAAAGAATCCAAGCGTTTCTATCCCAAGCGCGACCTGGCAGCGCAGGTGTTGGGTTACGTGGGCATGGATGACGAAGGCCTCAGCGGCATTGAGCGCGCATACGACGACCAGCTGCGTGGCAAGCCCGGCCGCATGCTCATCTCCGTGGATGCCCGCAAGAAATGGTTTGGCAGCGTGGAGAAGCAACCCGAGCCGGGTGAGAACGTCGTCCTCACCATTGAGCAACAGATCCAGTACATCGCCGAGCGCGAACTGAAAGCGGTGATGCAGCAGAGCCACGCCGAATCCGGCACCGTGATCGTGGAGAATCCCCACACCGGCGAAATCCTGGCGCTGGCCAACTGGCCCACCTTCAATCCCAATGTGTCGCGCGAGATCACCCCCGAGCGCTTGAGGGACCACGCGGTGAGCGACGTCTTTGAACCCGGGTCCACCTTCAAGGTGCTCACCATCTCGGCCGCGCTGGATGAAAACCTCACCCGGCCAGACGAAAAGGTCGACTGCCAGATGGGATCGATCGTCATCAACGGGCACCGCATCCACGACTGGCACCCCTTTGGCGTCATGCCGGTCTCCGACATCCTGGCCCATTCCAGCGACGTGGGTGCCATCAAGATCGCGCTGCGCCTGGGCGACGAACGCCTTTACAAATACATCCGCGGCTTCGGTTTCGGCGAGCAGACCGGCATTGAGCTTCCGGGCGAAACCCGGGGCCTGGCTAAGCCACCCAGTCGGTGGTCAAAAATCTCCATCGGCGCCATTTCGATGGGACAGGAGATCGGCATCTCGCCCCTGCAACTCGCCGGCATGGTCTCCATCATCGCCAATGACGGAGCATGGGTTCCCGCCCGAATCGTGGCGGCCACCACGCAACCCCAGAGCACCCCGCAAATGATCGCCTTCCACCCCGCCCAGGAGAGGCGTGTGATTTCTCCCCTCACCGCAGCCGAGATGAAGCAGATGATGCAGGGCGTCGTGCTCCACGGTACTGGGCGCAAGGCCATCCTCGAAGGCTACAGCTCGGCTGGTAAGACCGGGACCGCGCAGAAGGTAGACCCGGCAACCCACACCTATTCGCGCACCAAGTACATTGCGTCATTCGCCGGTTTTGCTCCCGTCAACAATCCCGTGATCACTGTGGCAGTCATTCTCGACTCGCCCGTCGGCGGACACCACGGCGGAGAAGTTGCGGCGCCCGTATTCAACCGCATCGCGCAGCAGGTCCTGGAATACCTGCACACCCCGCACGACGTCGAACTGCCGCCCAATCGCCAGCTTCTTTTGGCCAGGCAGCGCATGAAAGAACAGGACCTCGAAGAGGGTTCTCCGGACCATTTGGGAGAAACCCTGGACGTTGCCGATGCCAGCACTCCCGAAGCGGCAGCGGTCCCGGTGGCTGCCTCGAAGTCCACCCCTGAAGCGGCCAGCGCCGGCGTAGTCCCGGCAGCCTTGCGTGGGCGTGAACCTTCGTCGTCGCCAGAAGAGAAGCGGGCGGCGGCAGCGATCACCGCAAGTTCCGGCCCCGACACCCCGGCTCGCCTGCCATCCTTCGGCACGGTTGTCCTCGACGTCGAACAGGGTGGAATCGTGGTGCCATCTTTTCTGGGGAAAACGGTCCGCGCAGCCATCGAAATGGCCCAAGAAAGCGGGCTCGACCTGGAAGCTGTCGGGAGCGGCCTGGCCCGCCAGCAGCTGCCCGCACCCGGATCGCATGTGCCGTCGGGCTCGCGGGTGACGGTAAGGTTCGGGCGGTGATTTGCCTGGTAGAAACGCAGCTTGCTGCGTCTCCGGCCGCCCGGAGCTGTACAGCCGTGCCATATAATTCCATCCAATGACCTTCCTCGAACTCCTGCATGGCGCAGAGATCCTCTCGCAGAGCGGTAGCCCAAGCGTCACCGGCTTGGAGTACGACTCGCGGCGGGTGAAGCCCGGAGACGTGTTTCTTGCGATGCACGGAGAGTCGAGCGACGGAAACCAGTTCATCGACAAGGCCATCGCCGCCGGAGCCGTCGCCATCGTCACGGACTCCGCCACCGAGCCACCGCGCCCAAACGTCGCCTGGGCCCAAGTCCCGCACGGACGCCGCGCTCTGGCGCGTCTCAGCGCCAACTTCTACAAACGGCCCGCGGAAAAGCTGGCCATCACCGGAGTCACGGGCACCAACGGCAAGAGCACAGCCGCCTTCTTGCTGGAAGCCATCCTCACCGCAGCCGGCCGTAAGAGCGCGTTAATCGGAACCATCGAGTATCACGTAGCGGGCAAAGTTTTACCCGCGCCGCACACCACGCCCGAGGCACTGGAACTCAACCGCATGCTGGCCGAAGCCCTCGGCCACGGCGCCACTGAGGCCGTGATGGAAGTTTCCTCCCATGCCCTGGCCCAGCAGCGGGTGTACGGCATTCCCTTTGATGTCGCCATCTTTACCAACCTGACGCGCGACCACCTCGACTATCACCACACTATGGAGGAATATTTTTCTTCCAAGAAAATGCTGTTCGAGGGAATCGGCACCGATGCTCCGCGCGCCGCCGTGCTCAACCTCGACGACGACTGCGGAGCCAACCTGGTGAATTTCAGCAGGAAGCGCAGCTCCGAAGTCCTCACCTACGGCCTCGCCAAGGGCGACTTTCACACCGAGAAAGTTGATATCACGCCGCGAGGCACGCGCTTCGATCTGGTCACGCCACAAGAGACGATCTCGCTGTTCTCTCCCCTGATCGGCAAAGTGAATGTGTACAACATCCTCGCCGCCGCTGCCGCAGCCTATACCCGCAATTGCAAACGTGACGCGATTGTGAAGGGCATCGAGGCCCTCGCCCGTGTCCCCGGCCGTTTCGAACGCGTCGATTGCAAGCAGCCGTTCACCGTGGTCGTCGATTACGCCCATACCGACGACGCCCTCCGCAACCTCACCGCCCTGGCACGCGAATTCATCAACCGGGCCGGGCTCAAAGGACGAGTCATTACCGTGTTTGGCTGTGGCGGCGACCGCGATCGCGCCAAGCGTCCCCTGATGGGCGAAGCCGCCGGTCGCGGCAGTGACTTTGTGGTTTTGACCTCCGACAACCCGCGCAGCGAGGATCCACTCGCCATCATCAACGACGCCATGGTCGGCCTGCAGCGCTCCGCCACAAAATACAAGGTCGAGCCGGATCGAAGAAAGGCTATTGCGTTAGCCGTCCACGAGGCCGGTCCCGGCGATATCGTACTTATCGCCGGCAAAGGCCACGAAAGAGTCCAGGTCACCCGCGACGGTCCCATTCCCTTCGATGATGTAGAAGTCGCGCAGCAGGTTTTGCAAGCCGCGGGATATGACTGCGCCGCCGCCCAAGCCGGGGCTGGGAAGATCGCATGAAGCTGCCACTCTCCCGCATCGCCGAGTTCCTCTCCGCCACTGGCGAATTCGACCACAAGGCCGTAGCCCAGGCCTACTCCATTGACTCCCGCACCATACAACCGGGAGCACTCTTCTTCGCGGTAAAAGGCGAGCGCATGGACGGCCACGACTTCGTGGAGCAAGCTCTGGACAAAGGCGCCATAGCCGCCGTCGTCCGCCAGGATCA
The DNA here is from genome assembly GCA_041485425.1 of Terriglobia bacterium. Lineage (GTDB taxonomy): Bacteria > Acidobacteriota > Terriglobia > Terriglobales > Acidobacteriaceae > JAIQET01. The sequence continues at coordinate 5,253 of JBGPJK010000208.1, forward strand.
GGTGGCGCGTTACCCGCTCAACCCGCGCCTGGTTGCCGTGGACGACACCCTGGCCGCCTTGCAGACCCTCGCCACGGCGGTGCGCCGCTTGTGGGCCAAGCCCCTCATCGGGGTGACGGGATCGGTTGGCAAGACCACCACCAAGGAAGCCATCGCCCACCTGCTCTCCACCCGCTTTCGCGTGCTCAAGTCCGAGGGCAACTTCAACAACCATTTCGGACTGCCCCTGATGCTGTTGAAGCTCGAGCCGGAGCATCAGAAAGCAGTCATCGAGTTAGGCATGTCGCATCCCGGCGAAATTGCCGCGCTCGCCAAAATCGCCCAACCCGAAATCGGGGTCGTCACCTGCGTTGCCCCGGTACACCTCGAATTCTTCAAGTCGGTGGCCGAAATCGCCCGCGCCAAGTACGAACTCATTGCATCCTTGCCCGCCGGTGGAACCGCCGTCCTCAATGTTGATGACGAGTACGTTTCGCAGTTCGGCCGCGACTTCCACGGCAAGGTAGTCACCTACGGACTGCGAGCCTCCGCTGACGTCCGCGCTGAGAACGTCGAATCTCGCGGAGCCGCTGGCTCGATGTTCGATGTAGTCGTCGGCGCTTGCCGCGAGAAGGCCACTTTGGCCCTCGTGGGTACGCACAACGTCTATAACGCCCTGGCGGCGGTTGCGGTCGCTCTGGAGCGCGGCCTGGCTCCCTCGGAAGCGGTTAGCGCGCTCGCTTCGCTCACCCCAGCCGACAAACGCGGGCAGGTTCTCCAACTCGGCAACATCACAGTGATAAACGATTGCTACAATTCCAATCCGAAAGCTCTTGACGCCATGATCGACGCATTGGCGGCAATGCCGGCCCGGCGGCGCATCGTTGTCGCAGGGGAGATGTTGGAACTGGGCGCGACCGGCGAAGAGTTGCACAGCCGCTCCGGCCAGCACATCGCCGAAAAGAAAATCGATGTGCTGATTGGAGTAAGGGGATTGGCGCGTCAAATGGTCAACGCAGCACAAAAAGCGGGCATGCAAGCACAATTCGTAGCCACTCCAGAGGAAGCCGGCGGCTGGCTGGCGCGTGAAGCCCGCGACGGAGACGTGATCCTGCTGAAAGCGTCTCGCGGAGTGAAGTTGGAAAATGCACTGGAAGCGTGGAACGAGCACCGGGCCGCAGCCCGCTGACTCCTGACTACCGACTCGGAGGCTGATTGCTTTATTGGCTCCTATATCTGAAGCTGTTTCATTACTTCCCGCCGTTCCGGATTTTCCGCTACCTGACGTTTCGTACTGCCTTCGCCAGCCTCACCGCCCTGTTTACCGGACTCATCGTCGGTCCGCTGGTCATCAGCCGCCTGCGTGAATTTCAGATCGGCCAGTACATCCGGGAAGAAGGTCCCAAGGCTCATCAGAAGAAAGCGGGAACGCCCACCATGGGCGGCCTGCTGATCGCCATTTCCATTATCGTTCCCACCCTGCTCTGGGCCGACTTGAGCAACCGCTTCGTCTGGATCGCGGTTGGCGCCACCGCCGCCTTCGCCGGCATCGGTTTTGCCGACGACTACATCAAGGTTGTGCACCGCAGAAATCTGGGCCTGACCGGCAAGGCCAAACTCGGACTGCAGATCGCCAGCAGCGTTCTGGTTGCCATCGCGCTCATCGCCATGCAGACCCACGGTATGTATTCGACCCGGTTGCTGGTGCCGTTCTTCAAACAGTTCCGGCCGGACCTGGTGATCGAAAGCCTGGAACGCTATCCCCACCTCTGGCCTTTGGCCTTTCTGCCCTTCGTCGCCTTCGTCGTACTCGTCATCGTGGGCTCCAGCAACGCCGTGAACCTCACCGATGGCCTCGACGGCCTGGCCATTGGCTGCACCGTCATTGCCGCGGGCGCGCTGGCGGTGCTCACCTACGTGAGCGGCCACGCCACCTTCTCGGCTTACCTCGAATTGCAGCGCATGCCGTTGGCCGGCGAATTGACCATCTTCTGTGGGGCCATGGTAGGCGCGGCCATCGGTTTTCTTTGGTATAACGCGCATCCCGCCGAGGTATTCATGGGCGATGTGGGTTCGCTCGCCCTCGGTGGCGCCATCGGTACGGTTGCGGTGATGATCAAGCAGGAACTGCTGCTGCCCTTCATCGGCGGCATCTTTGTGATCGAGGCGCTGTCGGTGATCCTGCAGGTCGCATCCTATAAGCTGCGCAAGAAGCGTATCTTCAAGATGGCTCCGCTGCATCATCACTTCGAACTGCTGGGCTGGTCGGAATCGAAAATCATCGTGCGCTTCTGGATCGCGTCGTTGGTGTTCGCGCTGTTCGCGTTGACAACCCTGAAACTACGATAATTTTCACCACCGAGACACAGGGAAGACGAAAGCTAAGAAAATCAAGAAACCATGAAAGCCGGGCGGCGGATCGCGAGAACTCGCCAACACAAGAACAGATTATTCAGTTTTCTCCGGGTCTCTGTGCCTCCGTGGTGAGATTGGCTTTATGGACGTAAATGGAAAACGCGTACTCGTCGTCGGCCTCGGCAAGTCGGGCGTAGCCTCCGCGCTCTTCCTGAAGGCCCGAGGCGCCCGCGTCACGGTCTCCGACACCAAGACGGAAGACGAGCTCCGCGAAGAAATCCCGGTGCTGCTCGATCAGGGCATTGCCCTCGAGACTGGTGGCCACGGCGAGCGCACCTTCCGCGGTCAGGATTTGATCGTGGTCAGCCCGGGCGTCCCCGTGGACGCGCCTCCGCTGGTCCAGGCCCGCGCCCTCGGCGAAACCGTCATCGGCGAGGTCGAACTCGCCACCCAGTTCTTGCCCGGGCCCATCGTCGCCATCACCGGCTCCAACGGCAAGACGACCACGACGACTCTGGCCGGCGAGGTCATCGCCGCCGGTGGATATCCCACAGTAGTAGGCGGCAACATCGGCACGCCCGCGATTTCCCTGGTCGCAAGAGCCACCCCCGACACGATCGCAGTCCTGGAAGTCTCCAGCTTCCAGCTCGAGACCATCCAAACCTTCCGTCCCAAAATTGCCGTCGTACTGAACGTGACCC
>JBGPJK010000209.1:0-8199 GCA_041485425.1 Terriglobia bacterium
AGTTCGCGGGATCATCGCGAAGGCAGTGATCAGCGAAACCGCCAAGCAGACTGCGATCGCTGTATTCGAAGCGCTGGGTGCAGCCGAGGCGAAGATCCATGCCAGCGAGATTGAAAAAGTTCACTTCCATGAGGTGGGCGCGGTGGATGCCCTGGTCGACATTGTGTGCGCGGCGGTGGGAGCGGAAGCGCTGGGCGTGGACGAGATCCTCTGTTCGCCGCTGAATGTGGGCGGCGGCACGGTGAAGTGCGCGCATGGGACGTTCCCGGTGCCGGCGCCGGCCACGCTGGAGTTGTTGAAGCATGCTCCGGTGTATTCCTCGGGCATTCAAGCGGAGTTGGTCACGCCGACGGGTGCGGCCATCGTCAGGACGCTGGCAAAACGCTTCTCGCCTTTCCCGGAGATGCGGGTGGAGAAAACCGGATATGGCGCGGGGACGCGCGATTTCCCCGGACATGCGAACGTAGTCCGGCTGACCATTGGCGAAGCGCAGCCGGAGCTTGCGGCAAAGACTTGGCAGGAGACCATCAGCGTGCTCGAAGCCAACATTGACGACCTGAATCCGCAGGTCTTCGGCTACGTGATGGACCGCCTGCTGGAAGAAGGCGCGCTGGACGCCTTTGGCATACCCGTGCAGATGAAGAAGAATCGTCCGGGGATGCTGCTGACCGTGTTGTGCCGGCCGGAGGATGCGTCGAAACTTACGCAGCTTATATTCACGGAAACAACTACTCTGGGCGTGCGGCGGCGGGACGAACGGCGGCAGACGCTGGCGCGGAACTGGGTGACAGTGTCCACACGCTGGGGCGACATACGGTTGAAGGTTGCCAGCATGAAAGGCACGGTGACGAATTACGCGCCGGAGTATGAGGACTGCCGGCGCATCGCGGCGGAGCATCACGTGCCGCTGAAGAGCGTAATGCAGGAGGCGGTGCAGGCGTACCTGCAGCCGGGTGCGGAAAAGCATTAACCACAAAGGCCACGAAGGTACACGAAGGCGCCAGCAGGAACACTTCGTGATCCTTGATGTGGTTTGTGATTTCAGAGAGCCATGAGCAGGAAGTTCTACATTACGACGCCGATCTACTACGTGAACGCGCGGCCGCACATCGGGCATGCCTACACCACGATTGCGTGTGACAGCATCGCGCGGCGGCAGCGCATGCTGGGCGCGGAAACATATTTCCTCACCGGCACTGACGAACATGGGCAGAAGATTGAACGCGCCGCGCAGGCCGCGGGCAAGACTCCGCAGCAACTCACCGACGAAGTTTCCGCCGAGTTTCGCGGGCTGTGGGACCGGATGGGCTTGACCTACGACGATTACATCCGCACTACCTCGGATCGGCACAGGCAGGGGGTGCAGGCGCTGTGGCGGCGCATCCGCGACAACGGCTACATCTACAAAGGCCACTACACCGGCCAGTACTGCGTGTTCGATGAACTGTACGTGGACGCGGTGGGCGCGGGGGCTCCCTGCCCCGAGTGTGGGCGTCCTACGGAAACGGTGCAGGAAGAAAACTATTTCTTCAAACTGTCGGCGTTCGAAGACAAGCTGCTGCGCCTGTACACGGAGCAGCCGGAATTCATCCGTCCGGAGACGCGGCGCAACGAGGTGATGTCGTTCGTGCGCTCGGGGCTGCGCGATCTTTCGGTCAGCCGCAGCACGTTCTCGTGGGGCATCCCGGTGCCGGACGATCCGAGGCACGTGATCTACGTGTGGCTGGACGCGCTGGCCAACTACATTACGGCGCTGGGTTATGGATCATCGGACACGAAGCTGTTTGACAAGTTCTGGCCCGCCGAAGTGCAGATGATCGGCAAAGAAATTGTCCGCTTCCACTGCGTGTACTGGCCGGCATTCTTGCTGGCGGCCGGACTGCCGTTGCCCCAGGGGATCATGGCGCACGGCTGGCTGCTGTTCGAAGAAAACAAGATGTCGAAGTCGCGGGGCAACATCGTGCGGGCGGAGACCATCCTGGAGGTGCTGGGCGGGGATGCGTTGCGTTATTTTCTGCTGCGAGAGATCGTTTTCGGGCAGGATGGCTCGTTCTCCTTCGATGCGCTGGTGCAGCGCTACAACGCCGACCTGGCCAACGGCCTGGGCAATCTGGCCAGCCGCACGCTGACCATGATCACGCGCTACTTCAAGGGCGAGGTACCGTATCCCTCGGCCACCGCACAGCACACCGCGGCGGATGATGCGATTGCCGAAACCGCGCGCAAGGTGATTGCCGAGTACAACGTGCTGTTCGATCAGTACCAGTTCTCGCGCGCGCTGGAACTGGCGTGGGGCCTGGTGGCGGCCGTTGATAAATACATCGTGGAGAACGAGCCCTGGTCGCTGGGCGAAAAGCAAGATGAAGGGAGCCGGGCGCGCCTGGCCACGGTTCTCTACACCAGCGCGGAGGCGCTGCGGGTCGTGACCGCGCTGGCCCATCCGGTGATTCCGGATGCGACCGCCAAGATCTGGGCACAACTGGGGCTGGGGGACATCAGGAAATTCGCGCTTAACGACTTGAAGTGGGGACAACTTCACCTGGGGACGAAGCTGGGCACGGTGGAAGCGGTGTTTCCGCGCGCCGACAAGAGCGCAATCGAGAGGATGCAGAAGATGGAAGAGCAGGGTCGCAGTGTGCCGGGGGCGACAGAGGCACAAGCGGTGACCTCGCCCGCAGCCGCGGGCGGGCAGGTCGTGACGCAAGCGGCGAAGCCGGCGACACCAGCCTCTGGCGCTGCCGCCGCCATACCCGACGGCAAGATCAGCATCGAGGATTTCGCCAAGGTCGAGTTGCGGGTGGGGCAGGTGAAGGTCGCCGAAAAGGTGAAAGGCGCGGACAAATTGTTGCGGCTGGAAGTTGATCTCGGCACGGAGGTGCGGCAGGTCGTAGCCGGGATCGCCGAAGCCTACGCGCCGGAAACGCTGATCGGACGCAAGGTGGTGATCGTGGTGAACCTAGCGCCGCGAAAGCTGCGCGGGCTGGAGTCGAATGGCATGATCGTGGCAGCATCGGCGGAGGGTGGGAAACCGATTCTGTGCGGATTTTTGGAAGACGTGCCGATAGGGACGCGATTGAAGTAACACGGCAGACGTCGGACCTCAGACGTCAGCGGGTAACGAGGGTAGGTGCTGGTAGTGGGTCAGTTTGAAATACTTCGCGACAGATCCCTCGCCCCGCTGGTGAAAGCGCGGGGCTTCGGGATGACGCCCTTAAAACAAGAGCCAAACTGACCCACTACCTTTAGGTGCTGAGGTCTGAAGTCCGAGGTCTGATGTTCGTAGACTCCCACGCCCATCTCGAAATGGAGCAGTTCAATGCCGATCGCGGTGCCGTGTTGCAGCGGGCGCGGGATGCGGGTGTCCAGACCATGGTTGCGATCGGCAGTGGCAGCGGGCCGGGATCGCTCGATTGCGGCTTTCAGCTGGCGGAAAAGCACGAGTTTATATACGCCACGGTTGGTATCCATCCCCACGAAGCCAAGCTGGCTAACGACGCCGACTTCGAGGAACTGGAACAACTGGCCAAGCGACCCAAGGTTATTGCGTGGGGCGAGATCGGGCTGGATTACTTTTACGATCACTCGCCGCGCGATGTGCAGTGGGAGGTTTTTCTGAAACAACTGCAGAGGGCCGGTGCCGCCAGGCTGCCCGTGGTGATCCACTGCCGTCCTTCCGAGGGCAGCGAGAATGCCTGGGAAGATTGCCTCAAGCTGCTGCACGAACAGTGGGCGCCGCATGGCCTGGGCGGCATTCTGCACTGCTTCACCGGTACCTGGGCACACGCCCAGCGCGCGCTGGACATGGGATTCATGATCTCGTTCGCGGGAAACATCACTTTTCCCAAGGCGCAGCAGATTCGGGACGCGGCGAAAGCAGTGCCAGTGGATCGCATGCTGATTGAAACTGATTCGCCGTTCCTTGCTCCGGCGCCGAATCGCGGCAAGCGCAACGAGCCGGCGTTCGTGAAGGAGGTGGCGCGGCAGCTAGGGGAATTGCGCGGGCTTTCCACTGAAGAAGTTGGCGCTCAGACCACGCAAAACTTCTACCGTTTCTTTTCACTTCACGAAAAGCCCAACTCCATTTAGCTTGTTATGTGCATCTTCTGCGGGGGCGGGCTAATCTATTTAACGAGGGCCGGTGTACGGGGTGTCGTACAGCGGCTAAAGCCGGCATTGATCGAAAGCAGTTTGGCACGGCTGAAGCCATGTCCTGATACGGAACCGGTGGGGGCGGGACGCCCCCACGACAGCCGGCGAGACGCCGGCGCTACAAGATCAATTCTCATTTCTGACTATGCCAGAGAACACGTTTGACATTGTGAGCAAAATCGATCTGCAGGAAGTCTCCAACGCCATCCAGCAGGCGCTGAAGGAAGTCCATACCCGCTTCGATTTGAAGGACTCGAAATCGAAGATTGAGCTGGAGGGCAAAGACGCCATCGTGCTGCACTCGATTGACGAATTCAAGCTGAAGGCGGTGAATGACGTGTTCCAACAAAAACTGGTGAAACGTGGGGTGCCGCTGAAAGGCTTGACCTACGGTGTGATCGAGTCCTCGTTGGGCGGCGTGGCCAAGCAGCGCATCACCATGCAACAGGGGATCCCGATCGAAAAGGCGCGGGAGATTGTAAAACTCATCAAGACTTCGAAAAAGAAAGTGCAGGCGTCGATCCAGGGAGACCTGGTGCGGGTAAGCGGCAAAGACCGCGACACGCTGCAGGAGATCATGGGGCTGCTGCGGCAACAGGAGTTCGGCATCGACATGCAGTTCACGAATTACCGGACAAATTAAGACAAACCTTTAACCGCAAAGGACGCAAAGGTTGCGCGAAGGTCGCGAAGAAAGGCTTACGAAAGAAACTTCTTGAGCACACCCGCCACCATCAACGGTAAGGAAGTCTTCGAGCTGCTGCGCGAGGATCTGTCAGCCATCGAGCGGGAGTTCGGGCGGGACACGGTATCGAACGTCGAGGCCATCACCGAGATTGGTGAGTACCTGCGCGGCGGCGGGGGCAAGCGCATTCGTCCAGCGCTGCTTCTGCTCGCGGCGAAGCTGTTGAATTACCAGGGACGCGGAGCCATCAAGCTGGGCGCGGTGGTGGAGATCATCCACACTGCCACCCTGGTGCACGACGACATCATTGACGAAGCCCAGACCCGGCGCGGGCGGCCCGCGGCCAATACGCAATGGGGGAACTCGCGGTGCGTGCTGGCGGGCGACTGGCTTTACATGCAGGCCTTCAAGGTGGCGGTGCAGGAGCGCAATTTCCGCATCCTCGATACGCTGATCGAGCTCACCCAACAGATGGTCGAAGGCGAACTGCTGCAGATAGAAAAGCTGGGCAAGCTGATCGCGCTCGACGAGTACTTCGACCTGATCTTCCGCAAGACCGCCTGCCTGTTCTCGGTGTGCATGCGCATGGGTGGAATCCTGGGTGGCGCGACGCCGGAGCAGGAAGAGAGCCTGGCGCAGTACGGGCGCGACCTGGGCATGGCGTTCCAGATCGTGGACGATGTGCTGGATCTGACCGCGTCGGAGAGCGTGCTCGGCAAGCCCGTGGCCAGCGATCTGCGGGAAGGCAAGGTCACCATGGCGGTCATCCACGCGCTGGAGCGGTGCACGGCTCGGGAGAGGAAATTGATTGAGACGGTGCTGCGGGAGCGGGCTTTCGACGGCGTGACCCACGCGGAGATCCTCGAAGTGCTGAACCGCTACGGTTCGCTCGAAGCCGCCAGCGGGCGTGCCATGCAATACGCTGAACTGGCGCGCAATGCTATTTGCAGCTTTCCCTCCAGCGAGATCAAGCGGGCGTTGTTGTGGGCACCGGAGTTTGTGGTCGCGCGGGAAAAATAAGAGAAAATCTTAAACCGCAGAGGGCGCTGAGAAAATCTGCGGTTTAGAATTTTGGGAACTTGAGCGCTTACCTCTTCACCGCAATCCCATTCATCTCAAAGCGCGCCCTTGAACAGCGGACCCGAGCCGAGAAAAGCTGTTGCCGGCAAATCCTTCGAGAAATGCTTGAGGTATTGCGTGTTAAATCGACCTCACAAAGCCACATCAGGCGAGAACACCTGCACCCAGACCAAATCATCCATGGTCATGCCGGCCTGCACCAGCACGGCGTCGGAGAACGGCAGCGGCGCCTGGCGCGCCGGCAGGTTGATAGAGCGGCGTTCGCTTGCAAATGGCATTGTGCTTTGGCTCTCCTGTATTACAATGCGTCACGGGTTAAAAACTAGCCGATCAATCCAATTTGCTCCTGGTGCCGTATTCTAGTCGGCAGTTTAATCCAAGCTAGGCAGTTCCAATCCCAGAATGGAGTCTCCATCAATGAAGAAGCTAATAGTATGTCTGCTGGCGATTTCGGTTCTCCTCAGCGTGACTGCGTTCGCGCAGGACACAATGGGAGGAATGGAAAAGAAGGACAAGGCAGCGGCCGCCCCGCTGAAGACCCTCAAAGGAACCATCAAGGCCGACGGTGACAAGTACACCTTCGTGAACGACAAGGACCAGAAGTCCTGGGACATTATGAACCCCGAAGCAGTGAAAGGCCATGAAGGCCATCACGTGTCACTCAGCGCTCACGTCTATGCCGACAAGAACGCGATCCACGTGATGAAGGTGACCATGATGAAGGAGAAAATGGCCAAGGACGACAGCATGAAGAAGTAAGCAGTCGGTTGTTCTATGGATCCGGGGGCGGCCCAGTGTCGCCCCCTTTTATTTATACTGGCCGCAGACGTTACGTTGGTCTCAACCCATGAATTACCTTCTGGCCCTGATAGCCCGGCACGGATATCTCCTGGTGGCCGGCATTGTTTTCGCCGAAGCGGTGGGGTTTCCCTTTCCGGCGGCGTTGGCGCTGGTGGCCGGGGGCGCGGCGACCGCGTCAGGAATCCTGAACCCGCTGGTGTGGCCCCTGGCCGTTGCGGCCATGATGCTGGGGGACACGGCGCTGTACTTTCTGGGCCGACACATGGGCTGGGCCCTGCTGGGGTTTCTGTGCAAGGTCTCCGCCAATCCGGAGACCTGCATCCTGCGCTCGGCGGAGTCGTTCTATAAGCGCGGCAAGATCACACTGGTGATCGCCAAATTCATCCCAGGGATCAACACCATGTCACCGCCGCTGGCCGGCAGCATGAAGATGCGTGCCCAGCAGTTCCTGGGTTACGACCTGGCGGGGGCTACGCTGTACACCACCGCTTATTTCGCGCTGGGATACGTGTTCCGCGATTTTCTGGCGGCCATCACGCGCGGCTTCCAGACCGCCGGGCGGGTTTTCGAGGAAGTACTGCTGGTGGCGCTGATCGCCTACATCGTGTATCGCGTGTGGCTCTATCGCAAGCACTCCATCTATCGCGTGGTGCCGCGAGTGCAGGTGGAGGAACTGGCGCGGAAACTAGCGTCGGAGGAGCGAGGGAGTATCTTGCTGGTCGATGTGCGCAGCCATGGCTACTACGACGCCGGATCGGCGCGCATTAAAGGATCGATCCGCATCGAACCCAACAATTTGTCCGAGGAATTGAAGACGCTGCGCAAGGACAAGGACATCTACTTGTACTGTACTTGAGTGCGGGAAGCGACCAGCGCCCGGGTGGCGCACCTGCTGCGGGAAAAAGGATTCAACGCGTTCGTGATCGTCGGCGGACTGGCCGCGTGGAAGAAAGCGGGTGAAGCGCTGGAATCGGTGCCGCGCGAAGATTTGGTCAAGCTGCCGACGTTCAGTTAGGAAACAGACGTCGGACCTCAGACGTGAGACGCCATGGGTGGCGTCCGAGGTTTAGTGTCCGAGTTTTTCTAGTGACCGCAATGGCCTCCCATCAAGAAATCGAGATCAAGTTCCGTATTGGCGACCTGGGCGTACTCAGGCGCAAGCTGCGGGCGGCGGGATTCCGCCGGATCACGCGGCGCACGCACGAAATGAACACGCTGTACGACCTGCCGGGCCAGCCGCTGCGCAAGCGTGGCGATCTGCTCCGCCTGCGTAAGTACGGGTCCGAGTGGGTGCTGACCCACAAGGCCAAAGGCAAGGCGGGACGCCACAAAACGCGCGTAGAAACCGAAACCAGGGTGACGGACGGCCGGAAGATGGATGTCATCCTGCAGGCGCTGGGTTTTGCGCCAACTTTCCGCTACGAGAAGTTCCGCGCCGAGTGGACCGACGGCAAAGGCCACGTGGTGGTGGACGAGACCCCGAT
>JBGPJK010000210.1:0-8083 GCA_041485425.1 Terriglobia bacterium
ACCGGCCGAGGAAACTGACCCACTAGATGCCGACCAGGTGACCGCGGTATTGGTGGTGCCGCTCACCGTGGCGGTGAACTGCTGCGTGCCGCCGGTGTTGATCGCTGCGCTTGTGGGGGCAACGCTGACGCTCACCGTGACCGGCGCATTGACGGTCACGCTGGCGCTGGCCGTCTTGGTTGTATCGGCAGCGCTGGTGGCCGTAACGGTGTAAGTCCCGGCAGTGCTCGGCGCGGTGTAGAAACCGGTCGAGGAAACTGACCCGCCGGTTGCCGACCAGTTCACTGCGGTATTGGTTGAGCCGCTAACCGTGGCGGTGAACTGTTGCGTGCCGCCGGTGTTCACCGTCGCACTCGTAGGCGCAACGCTGATGCCGACCGTGACAGGCGCGGAAACGCTCACGCTGGCGCTGGCACTCTTGGTCGGATCCTCGGCGCTGGTGGCCGTTATCGTGTCGGGGCCGCCGGTGCTGGGCGCTTTGTACAGGCCGGCGGCGGATACCGTTCCGCGCGTTGCCCGCCAGGTGGCGGCGGTATTGGTGCAACCGCTCACCGTGGCGCTGAACTGCTGCGTGCCGCCAGTGGTCAGCGCCGCGGTGGTGGGCGAGACGCCAACGCTAACATTGGTGGAGGAAATCGAGGAAGGACCAACAGTCACAAGAGCGCTGGCCGACTTGGGCGGGTCGGCGACGCTGGTCGCTGTGACCGTGTAGGCGCCAGGTGCCGCAGCGATGTCCGCAGCCACTATGCCCCACTGGTCGTTCTCGATCTGGTAATTCATTCCCACCGAAGCTGCGCCAGCGGTTGTCGACTGGGCTCCGTTGCTGCCTCCGGTAGAACAGTCGATTTGCTTCATCCATGCCAGCTTCTGTGCCGAGCTGCCACCCGAGCATCCATAGTCGATCGCGTTCACGACCATGTTTCCGTTAGCACTGCTGATCGAAATCGAGGGCGTGCTGCTAAACCCAGTGCTCGTGGCGGTGCTGCGAATAGGACTCAATTGATTGACACCGGTAAAGCTGACCGACCCGCACTCCAAGTCCGCCGTCGTTCCGGACAAGGTCACCTTCACCGTTTGTTGGCCGGTGGGCGGGGACACCAGATAGAACATCTGCACTGCGCCTTGGCCTGTGCCGTTGACCTTCTTCAAGGCCGCGTCGGCCGTCATGCTGGCACCGCCGTAGGTCGCCGACAGCGTAAACGCTGGCAGCGGGGTTTGGCCGATGGCGCAGGCAGCCACCACCAGACGGTGACTGCCGGAGGCGGTGTGCTGCCAGCTGACCGTCGAGCCGTTCGGCACCGACACGCCCGCCGAACTCGGTCCAACTGAATCCAACCACACCTGCCCCGCGCCGACGGTGCTGGGGGCGGTGTACAACCCGGTGGACGAAATGGTTCCACCGGTGGCCGCCCAGGTCACGGCAGTGTTGGTCGTGCCGCTGACGGCGGCCGTGAATTGCTGCGTGCCGCCCGTGCTTAATGCAGAACTGCCCGGTGCAATGCTGACACTGACGGGCGAAGCGGTAGTGATCGTGAATGTCACCGCACTCGAAAACGTACCCGCCCTGGAATCCCACATGGCTACCTTGGCTTGACCGGCATTGGCCACGTATTGAGCTGGAACGACTGCTTGGGCCTGTGTCAGTGACACCAGCGTCGTGGTGAGCCGCGCGCCGTTCCAGACAATCTTGTCCTTGCCATTGAAGGACGAACCCGAAACCGTAAGAGTGAAGCTGCCGGATCCAGCGGGGACCGCACTAGGCGAAATCGCCGTGATGGACGGCAAGTTATAAGCTGCCGAGGGGAGGGTAGCCGCGATGACGACCGCCACGATAAGAATGAGTCGCGTAGCCCGCATGAGTCCATCTCCTAGTAAGAATGCTTTCCCTCAAGGGTAGGAGAGACCACAGGGCGAAACTACTGGACAGCGTGTCAGAAAAGGGACAGCAACGGGTTGCTGTACTTCGCCTGTACCACGGTCCAGCCTGCTGTCCATACCGCTGCCAGGCGATGTTTGATGGGGGTCGAGGGTGGATTGCCAAGGGGCTAACCAGCGAACCGCAGAATCGGAACCAGTAGAGGAGATGGTCCCTAGTTGCGTGGCCGTAACTACTCTGCAAGTGCTCGTTTTGGGACTTCCTTAGCCAATCAGGGCGCATGCTGAAATTGCCTGCACCGTGGTTTTGCGCTATTCTGACGGCTCACGACATGCCAATACCGCCGGCATCAACCCGGAAGACCTCTGTCTGCCTGCTGGCGAACCACCCACTTGTGCTGGCAGAGTTTCAGCGGCTGCTCAGCACTGTTCCCGTTCGGCTTCAGCCCAAGAGAGTAGAGAAGCAGCTCTCGGACGCAGATTCGATTCCAAGTGCCGGCGTATATATCGTCGATTTCGAGGGCAACCGTATGGCGACCGAATCCCTGGTGGCAAAGGTAATGGAACGGTATCCCAACGCCCGCTTGCTCCTGGTCGGTGGTGATTTCAGCGAGGATGTCGCTTTTCCGCTGCTTCGACTGGGGGTGAAGGGTCTTCTGCAACATTCACAACTTACGGACCAGCTACAGCGGGCCCTGCAGTCAATTTCTGCGGGCGGATATTGGGTGCCCCGGAATTTGCTTTCCAGGTTTGTCGATTCCGTTCTCGCCAAGACGACACATGGTGCGGCCATGGCCTCCAGCGCACGGCTGAGTCGGCGCGAAAAGGAAGTCATCCAGGCTTTGCTGGACAACCTCTCGAATAAGGAAATAGGGAGCCGACTGAACATTTCCGAACGCACCGTCAAATTCCATGTCTCAAACCTCTTGCGGAAATTTGGCGTGGGTCGCAGAGCTGACCTCATCGTGATGGCCTACCAGGAGGCTTCCCGAACCTCCCCTTCCGTTGCCGCCGCCACCCTGGACGAACCCGGGCGGGTCCATTAGTGATTCTGTGCTGATGCGTGCTCGCCTCCGGCGATGGATTCGGATTCCAGCGGTTGTCGTGCTGTTGAGCATGATTGCCATTGGTGTGCCGGCGATTCGATGGCACATTCTGCGGTCTGCTGGATGGGCACTTGTTCTGCGTCAGCCCCCCGCCAAGTCCGCCGACGTCATCGTGGTTGCGGTTGATGCCGATGGCGCCGGGACGCTGGAGGCGGCCGACCTTGTCCACAACGGTGTGTCGAAGCGAGTCGCGGTTTTCGCCGATCCCCCGGATCCCGCCGACAGCGAGTTTCTCCGCCGGGGAATTGGGTACCAAGATGATACCGCGGCTTCCACTCGCCAGCTCCGATTGCTTGGCATCGACAATGTTGAGCAAATCGCAAGATCGGTGGCGGGAAGCGAGGAGGAGGGAGATGTACTTCCCGCCTGGTGCGACCAGCACCAGTACCGCTCTGTCGTGGTGGTGACAACATCCGACCACTCGCGACGGCTCGGCCGCATACTTCGGCGTGCCATGAAAGGCCACCCAACGAGCGTCACGGTTCAGCCTGCGCACTACTCGACATTCAATCCCGACCAGTGGTGGCAAACGCGCGGTGGCATTCGAACCGAAATCGTCGAATTGGAAAAACTGTTGCTTGATTTGGTTCGTCATCCGTTTTCGTGAGGCAAAGGATTTTTTTGCACGGCGTTTCTTGAACGTGGACTGAAGCGCAAGCTGAAAACCGCATCGATTAACGCTCTATTTCACCAGTCTCGCCCGTTCCCAAGCAGTCGCTTATAGTATTTTTCGCTATTAACGTAACTATTACGCGGAAAATGTTTTCCACCGCTGTCGTCTCCTTTTAAAGTCAACGACATTAAGTGGTAATCATCTTGCAAATACATTCTCGAAGCTCCAACAACCAGTACAAATGGAGGCAGCGTTGGATCATACCCTGCAGTGTGTTGTTGTCGATGTCGAGCTTCGGGCCCCCGGTCACGAATGCGGCCCGGATTGCCCCTGTTGGGAGTCGGAAAAGCCGGTGCGCGGCAAGTTTCATGTGGAAGGGCCGCAGCCATTAATGGCTCTTGTAATCCACCGGTCAAGCGCTTCGTAGCTGGTTGCAAATCGCTATTTTGTCAGTAGTCGGATTACATATTAGTTCTGATGATTGAGCTGGAGCGCGGCCAGCGCATGACAATCCTGATTGCGCTGCCGCGCTTGGCAGCAGAAAAATTCTGATTATGCTCGTGCCAGGGGTCGCTTCCCTCACATGCTCCAGGGAACGGGCAAAGGCCCCATGGGAGCATCAAGACCCGGAGAAAGTCTCATTATCCCTGGACTAAAGATGGGGGGCAGGTCACAGCGGTACAGGCTGCCCCGCATGATCCCGTGTCGCCGGCATAGCTCTCCCGGCTCCGCCCCGGCCTCCGAGTTGGGCCGCTGAGCCTGCCAGTCACCCACAGATTCCCCGGACGAGGCACAAAAAAAAGGGCCGAGCCACACGGCTCAGTCCTGAACAGCACTCCTGGCAGATAGATCTTGCGGGCCGTTACTCTGCTAACGACGAAAATCCGCGCGGCTTGGATGCGAGCTTGGTCAGCTCACGGCTCTGACACGCCCTACGCGTGCCGTAAGGCAGGAGGCTGGCTGATGGTTCGACTGCCTGTCTTCTGCTCGGTTTTTTGCATAAGTTTCCAAACGGGGTACATAATCGCCAGCGCGAGGAGGAAAAAAACGAACCCACCCTCATGATGAAGTCTGCCGGTCAGGAAGCTCGGGTCCACACGCATCGCCAGCAGGGTGAGGGTCACGATTCGGACCGCGTTTTTCACCAGCGACAGCGGAATGGTTAGCAAGAGGAGTATGACCCGCCGGGACGTCGTCTGGAGGGTTTCAATGGCAACCAGAAGCATCGTAATCAGAAGTGCGAAACTGGAATTGATCCCACTGCATTCCTTCGCCACCTCGATCGTCAGCCCGGGAAGCCGCAGGAGAAAGCCTTCGCGGTAAACGGGAATCCCGAGGATTGAAAACAAACCGTACGCCAGGTCTGCCGATCCCTTCTGAAGAAAGTACACAACCTTTTCGATCAAAATGCTTGGCAGCGGCAACATCAACAGCAGCAGCGCGAATGGAAACAGAGCGGCTTGGAACGCATTCGCGCCGTAGAAGCCAATGAAACCGCCGATGATCATGGCAAACACGGCGATCAGCTTGGCCGCCACCAGTGTCTGTCCGGAGGCAAATGGCGAGAAACTCACCAGCAACACGAAGCCGAGGATCCCGATGGCGGCAACCAGCGCGCCTGTTCCTTTCCGATAGCTCGCCTTGGAAAAAATGGTCTTTCGTCCGGACCAGATGAAGTAGGCAGTGATGAACGGGATTAGCACGATGTGCGAGCTATACCCATTCTCCAGGGATGCCTTCACAATTTCGCGCAGCACACCCCAGCAGAGCGCGACAACAACGGCGACCCAGAGGAGAAACAATGTCGTACGGGAATGTATCATTGGCCGGTTTATAGTACTAGCTTTCGACAGTAGAAGGCTTCCGCATAGCCGCTCGGAGAATTGCATTCCATGCCCCGCAGCCGCATTAAAGACAGGAAAGTTTCCTCCTCAAACCAGCGCTTCGTGCGCTGGGATGGAAAGGCGTCCAGGAGATACTGGACTTTTTTCTTGCATAACCCCTCGGCCAGCGGCACGTAAACGCTCGGTTGCCCCAAGTCGCCGTCATACTTGGGAATCTCGTATTCCAGTATGAAGTGGTCCCGGAAGGTGTTCCACGTCAATTCCGCGATCAGCCGGTGATCTTGATGCGCATCCTTTCGATTGTGGGTGAGAATAAGGTCGGGTGCAAGGCCGGGCTTCAACTCTTCAAAAACTGCTTTGATTTCAGCCCCTACGAAGGGCATAAAGCTGTCGCGAAACGCCTTTAGCAGCGGTCCTCGGAGTTTGCCGGAGCCGACGAACATTCTGGCGGCACGCCGCGCCTCAGCCTTCCGGACGCCGACGGCACTAAATACGACCCAGTGGAACGTAGAACCGGGATACTGCTCTGCCAGGCGGAGGATTGTTCCCCCGCAACCGATTTCGATGTCGTCGGAATGGCAGCCCAGGCACAGTACGTTTAACGGCCTGGAAGCACCTCCGTTAAGGGCAACGTTGATCATCCACCATCCTCCGTCTTGGTGCTTTGGGATTCCGGGAAGAACGCGCGGGCGGCGTCGGCTCCAGGTTTCTGATCTAACATTGGGGCGATCGGGGTCATCGGACCTGGGAGATGTCGCGCTCGACGTGAGCTTCCTCAACTTTAGCGGCAAGGTCTTTTAACGCCTGTTTTCTCCTCAGAAGCATGGGCAAAGGCTGCATTCCCACGATGCTGAGCACCGCCTCCCACCTGTATACCCAGTCATGGTGCAGCAAGCACTGAGTAATATTCTTTTGCCGGATTTGCATCTGCCTTTCTGGCTGCTTGTCGAGTTCCCGGATGATGGAGACGATCTCGTCGGAGGTGAACGACGCTTCGATGACGGCGTCTTTCCAGTTGAAAATCTTGTCGAATTCCTTGTTCTTGGTGCGCATTCCGATCATGATCGTGCCCGGCGCCGCGGCTTCAAAATACCTGTAGCCAAATTCACTCTGCCCGCCGGTTTCCTCCGGAGCGTCAAATTTGCCGGGACTCACGATGAAGTACCGGCTCCTCTTTGCCATATTCGCCATCATCAGGCGATGCTCCTCCAAATCGTAGGCGTGCAGATCGTCGATAGTGTCGTAAACGTAGAATTTTCCATCTTCCCGCGCCATCCTCATCAGCGCCTGGTGCGTCGCCTGCGCCCTGCGGCCGATACTTAGGACATCAATACACCTGGTTGGCGGGTCCGGATATGGACAGAAGCGCAGAGTATCAATGCCGCCAGGTAGATAGTGCGCTTGACCTTTGACGATCTTCTTGAAGGGTTCATATGCAGTGTGCATGAAGATTACATAATCAAACTGCGACAACACCTCAAGGCAACTCTTATAGACTGGTATGTCCATGACCCAGAACTCAGGAAGCCAGCACACAGCAGTCTTGCAACGATCACGCCAACCTTTTACTGCCTGCAGGTGCAGCAGTTCCGATACCCTGGCGCAGATCGTAAAAAACATGTCGTACTCCCGGTCCAACTTGATGGTGGGAATGCCGGGATTGAGAGGAAGCTTGGCGAATTCTCCAAGTCGTAGAGCAACTCTTTTGCCTTGGAGATACCATTTACTCGGTTTTGGCGCCAGCAGCTCAACCGAGTCGACTTCCTGCAGAATGTTTTCGAATTCCTGAACACCACACCTCCACACCTGCCGCGCATAAATATTTCTGTGCGAAAACAACAGCGTGCGGGGCTGAGCATGTTCTTCTTGCTTGCTGTTGGATTTCATTGTTTCCTCGGAGACTTCGGAGAGAGTGCCTCATACTGCTCGATCTGTGCTCGGGTAAGGCTTTGAAGATCTGCGCCTTCCTGAAAAGCGCGGTACCAGGTGACGATCCACTCGAGCGCCTGGTTCAAGGGAAGCAAGGGATGCCAATCCAGGGAGGCCCTCGCTTTGGAGGTATCCAGCTTGAGAAAATGCGCCTCGGGTGGGTGCATAGCTGCATCGCGAGTCCACGAGGCGTGGTTCCCCCACAAGCTTGATAATTTGTCCGCAATCCAGGACACCGGCTTGGCGTCCTCTTCGGCAGGACCAAAGTTCCAACCCGAGGCAAACCGGCCAGCGTCCTCCGCGAGTCGCTCAGCGAGCATCAAGTATCCGCGCAGCGGCTCCAGGACGAACTGCCATGGTCGGACGGCGGAAGGATTGCGAATCAGGCAAGGTTGGCTCGCCAGAAAAGCCCTCATGAGGTCCGGAATGAGCTGATCACAGGTCCAGTCGCCGCCTCCGATGGCGTTCCCGGCACGAGCGCTCGCAATGGCGACGCCGTGGCGATCGAACGATGCGGGAGGGAAGAACGACTCTCGGTAGGCGGCGGTCACGAGCTCGGCGCACCCCTTCGAGTTCGAGTATGGATCCCGACCGCCCATGGGCTCGTTCTCGCGATATCCCCAGACCCACTCGCGGTTCTCGTAGCACTTGTCGCTTGTGACGTTGACCACCACACATCGCTGTTGGGTCTGCCGCAGCGCCTCGAGGAGATGAAC
>JBGPJK010000211.1:0-8079 GCA_041485425.1 Terriglobia bacterium
GCTCTTTCGGCCGAGCCACCTTTAGATTGTCGTACACCGCCTTGACCATCGCCGGGGTGAATTCCTTCGACGACAGTCCGTAACGCCCGCCCACAACCACAGGCATCGTCTTCAGCTTGCCCAGGCCCTGTTTGATTCCGTCGTACAGCGCACTGACGGCGTCCAGGTACAGTGGCTCGCCGACCGCGCCCCCTTCTTTCGTACGATCGAGCACTGCAATCTGGCGCACCCTGGCGGGCAGAGCCTCTAGGAAATGCTTCACCGAGAAGGGACGATACAACCGAACCTTGAGCAGCCCCAGCTTCTCGCCTCGAGCATTCAAGTACTCTACCGTCTCATGTGCAGCTTCCGCCCCCGAACCCATCATCACGATCACCCGTTCGGCGTCGGGTGCGCCGACATAATCGAACAGGCGGTAGGAGCGGCCCACGACCCGGGCAAACTTGTCCATCACACCCTGAACGATCTCTGGACATACGCCGTAATAAGGATTGACGGTTTCGCGAACTTGGAAGAACACATCCGGATTTTGCGCCGTGCCCCGCAGCACCGGATGATCGGGCGAGAGTGCCCGCCGGCGGTGTTCGAAAACACCCTCCATGTCGATCAGAGCGCGCAGGTCGTCTTCGCTGAGCATTTCGATCTTGTTCACTTCGTGCGAGGTACGGAAGCCGTCGAAGAAATGCAAGAAGGGAATGCGACACTCCAGCGTGGCCGCATGTGCGATCAGGGCCAGATCCATCGCCTCCTGCACGGAGTTGGAGCACAACATGGCCCAGCCCGTCATGCGGCAGGACATCACATCGCTGTGATCGCCGAAAATAGAGAGCGCATGGGTCGCCACCGTGCGGGCCGAAACATGAAACGCCGTAGGCGTAAGCTCGCCTGCGATCTTGTTCATGTTGGGGATCATAAGCAGCAGGCCCTGGGACGCGGTGAAGGTAGTGGCCAGCGATCCGGTCTGCAACGCGCCATGCACCGCGCCCGCCGCTCCACCCTCGCTCTGCATCTCGATCACATGGGGGACGGTGCCCCAGATGTTGGGCACACCCTCAGAAGCCCACTGGTCGGCCCACTCGCCCATCGCCGAAGACGGCGTGATGGGATAAATGGCGATGACCTCGTTGAGGCGGTAAGCGACGTGGGCAACCGCCTCGTTGGCGTCCATGGTCTTGACCTTGCGCTTCATGATGATCCTTTTGGCTTGGCAGCCGGCAGGCATAGCCTGCGGCCAACCCTCGCACAAAGCATGCCCGCTCCAAGGCTGCGGCGTCGGCAACATGGGTCACACAAGTCTGTGATAAGTGTCACAATGGGAATGTGGGCGCTACACCGCGCTCAGTCTCATGCTGGCGAGTGCATCCAACCCGATCCTTCTCTACGATGGCGTCTGCGGCCTCTGCAACCGGCTCATTCGTTTCGTACTGAAGCGCGACCGGCAAGACCGGTTCCGCTTCGCAGCTTTACAAAGCGGGTTCGCCACGAAGATTATGAGCCGGCACGGGACAAGTCCGCAGCAACTGGACACCTTCTACCTGGTGCTCGATTACGGGCAAGCGAGCGAACGGCTGTTGGCACGCTCAGAGGGGACCGTGGCCATGCTGCGTGAGCTCAGGGGAGCCTGGCGTGTTGCGTCATTTGTGCTGGGCGCAGTGCCCAGGCTGGTTCGCGATTGGGGATATAACCTGGTAGCGCGGAACCGTTATCGCATCTTCGGGAAACACGACAGCTGCCTGCTTCCGGAAGAAAAACACCGCCGCAAATTCCTGGATGTCTGATCCCGACAGATTCCCCTGCTGTGGTGTAAATTATTGCCCACCGTTTGCTACCGAACCTCTGCATCGGAAGTCTGAGTTCACGAGGGGACGATGAAGAAACTTGCGTTGCTGTCTCTCCTGCTCCTTGGCGCAGCTCACGCCCAGGTGGCTCCCCCAGCTGCCAGCAGTGAGGCCACCCGCTACACCGTGATACTGGCAGGCAACAAGGCGGGGTTCGAAACCTCCGGCCATAATCCAGACGGCAGCTTGCAACTCTACTTTGAGTTCAACGACCGGGGCCGCGGTCCCCAGGTGACCGAGCAGGTTGTGCTCGGCAAAGATGGAATTCCCATCCAGATCGAGAACACGGGGAAGGATTATCTGAAGTCCCCGGTGGAGGAGCATTTCTCGCTCAAGGAGGGGAATGCCAGTTGGAAGAACCGCGCCGAACAGGGGCAAAAGCGGGTCTCCGGCAGTGCGTTCTATTTGAGTATCGCGGGAGTGCCCGAGGAGGCTGCCATCCTGGCGCGGGCACTACTGGCCGCGCCGGGAGGCAAGCTGCCATTGCTGCCCGAAGGCCAGGCTTCCATCGAGAAGCGGGGCGAACTCAAAATCGAAGCCAACGGGCAGTCACGCACCGTGGTGCAGTACGCCATGATGGGGGTGGACTTCATCCCCGCCGCCATTTGGCTCGATCAGGACGGCAGCTATTTCGCGACCGTGTCTGGCTGGTCTTCCATTATTCGGGAGGGCTGGGAGCCAGCGGCCGATGCGCTGTCCAAAGCGCAAGACGAGATCGACAACCAGCGCACGGCGCAGCTGGCCCGCACGCTGGCTCACCGCTCGGCGGGCCCGTTAGCCATCGTGCATGCAACTCTTTTCGATGCGGAAACGGCGATGGTCCACCCCCATAGCACGGTTGTGATTACCGGCAACAAGATCACCGCCGTCGGCGAAGACGGCAAAGTGGCGTTGCCCGAGGGCGCGGAAATCATCGACGCGACCAACCAGACCTTAATGCCCGGTCTCTGGGACATGCACGTCCACCTTCAGCCCAACGACGGCCTTCTGAACATAGCGGCGGGTGTCACATCGGTACGGGACCTGGCCAATGACATCGATCAGTTGGGCGCCATGCAGCGCCGGTTTGATGAGGGCACCGAAATTGGCCCACGCGTGCTGAAAGCCGGATTCTTGGATGGCCGCGGGCCCTACGCTGGTCCCACCAAGGTGTTCGCTGACTCCGAACAGGAAGCCCGCGACGACATCGACCGATACGCCAAGCTGGGATACGTCCAGATCAAGATCTATAGCTCGATCAAGCCGGAACTGGTCCCGAAGATCGCGGAGATGGCGCACCGCCACGGCATGCGCGTGAGCGGCCACGTGCCTGCCTTCATGACCGCCGAGCAGTTCGTGCGCGACGGTGCCGATGAAATCCAGCACATGAATTTCATCTTCCTGAACTTCATGTTCGACAAAGTGCCGGACACGCGTGGCCCGGCCCGTTTTACTGAAGTAGCGGCGCACGCAACCGAAATCGATCCTGGCTCCGCGCGCGTGCAGGCATTCATTCAACTGTTGCAGGACCACAAGACCGTCCTTGACCCCACGCTGAATGTGTTTGAAGGCATGTTTACCGACCGTCCGGGAAAGATGTCGGCCAGTTACGCGGCGGTTGCGGAGCGCTTGCCGGCGCAAATTCGCCGCGGGTTCTTCTACGGCGGGCTGGCGGTCCCGGAGGGCATGGACCAGCGCTACCAGGATTCCTTCCGCCAGATGCTAAAGATGACCAAAACGTTTTACGACGCGGGCATTCCTATGGTCGCGGGCACCGATTCGCTGGCGGGATTTTCCCTGCATCGCGAGTTGGAGCTCTACGCGGAAGCCGGCATTCCTGCTGCCAAGGTGCTGCAACTGGCAACCCTGAGTGCAGCCCGGGTCATGAAACGGGACCAGGAACGCGGATCGATCACGCCCGGCAAGCTGGCAGACGTGATCCTGGTCGATGGCGACCCCGCTTCTCACATCAGCGACATTCGAAACGTGAGGACGGTGGTCAAAGACGGCGTCGTATTCCAGACCGCAGATTTGTACCGCGCCATCGGCGTCAGACCGTGATGTTGGTTTCTGCAACTGAGAACCGGGGTTATCCCGTGCACGCCCTTGCCGTCCGCAAAACCGGCGTGCTTTGCGTTTTTGTCCGTTAGAACATCAAAAGCTCCCTTCCCAGTGACGTGCCAAGTGATATCTGAACACGACATGAGTGACCCTGGGCACTGAACCAACCTACGCAGAGGACAGAGAATCTCCGCACCCAGTGGCCGCGCGAGAGGCGCACAAGGCTGTGGCCCAGCCGCCTCCGCGGGTGCTGACAGGACCTATCCCGGGTGACCGTGATCGGTCGACGGAGGTTTTCTCATGGCAAGGTGTAATACCGCACTCATATTCGTTCTCATTGTCATTTTCGCGCTCTTCAGCCCGTGGCAGTGCGCCTGGGCTGGGGACATGACCGCCAGCGCCGATCCGCTGATCCAATTGCTCATTAACAAAGGAGTACTAACGGCCGAAGAAGGCCAAGCTATCAGCCAGGCGCCTGCTGCCACACAGCACGACAAGCTGCTTGCCTTGCTGCGTGACAAGGGAGTCATCTCAGGCGACGAGTTTTCCGCGCTTGCGCCCGCGTCCGCCCAGGTGTCGCCTTCCTTGATCGCCTCCACCGCGCCCATGGTGGCGCCGGTTGAGCCGTCCAAGATGGAGACACCCAAACCGGAGGCACCCAAGTTCATTCCGGCGATTGCTCCGGTGCGCGTGCTGCAACTGGAGCCCTCCAAGCCCAACGGCCTGATT
Organism: Terriglobia bacterium; assembly: GCA_041485425.1. Classification (GTDB taxonomy): domain Bacteria; phylum Acidobacteriota; class Terriglobia; order Terriglobales; family Acidobacteriaceae; genus JAIQET01. The sequence continues at coordinate 4,608 of JBGPJK010000211.1, forward strand.
CCCGACATCAAGCTGGGCTCAGGCGCCAAGCTCAAGCTCTACGGCATGTTCAAGGCCAGCATCATCCACGACTCCTCGTCCCCCCTGGGCACCGATATGCCGCTGCCCGGCTTCTTCACCGACACGGGACCGGGCACCGCTGCCGAATTCCGAGCCAAGGCTCGTTCCGCGCGTGTGGGCGCGAACTTCGAATGGCCCGACATCTCCCCCAAGATGGCTCTCACCGGCCGCATTGAGGCCGACTTCGAAGGCGACTACACCCGCGTGCTCAACCGCAACATCTCCAGCATCCGCTCCAGCCAGCCCTCGATCCGTTTAGCCTGGGTGCGCTTGGACCGGATGCTCACCGACAAATCCAGCGTGTTTGCGCTCTTCGGACAGGACTGGACCCCGTTCGGGTCCTCCACGTTGCCCAACCTGTTCGAAACCACCGGCCTCGGCCTCGGCTTCGGAACGCTCTACGAGCGCGCCCCGCAAGCCCGCTTTGGTTACGGGCATAACTTCGGCGGCAGCTATCAGGTTCGGGTGCAGCCCGAAATCGCCCTCGTGCTTCCCGCCTACGGCAACACTCCCACTGATCTCGGTGGCCAGTTGGGAATGGGGGAGAGGCAAGGCGCCGACTCCGGCCGGCCCGAGATCCAGGGACGCGTGGTCACGCAGTGGCAACTCGACCATGCCAAAGGCGTGGTTCCGGCGCAATTCATCGTGAGCTTCGTGCAAGGCGAACGGCATGTCATGGTTCGCGCCCAGGATGTACCCAAACCCTTCAACACCTACGTCGATCCGGTGACGGGGCAAGAGCCCTTCAACAACGGTGTCGCTCTCAGCAGCAATCGCTGGGGCGTCAGCACTGAGATACAACTGCCCACGCGCTGGTTTACGCTCAGCGCCAAGGCCTTCACCGGCGCCGACCTGCGGTTCTACTTCGTCGGCGAACTCTACTCCAACTTCAACGAGGTTGCCGGACTCACCTGCCCGACCGGCGGGACAACCTGCAACGCCAGTTCCATCGATGGCTCCTCGACCGTAGCCTTCGGGTACGACGCCAACGGATTTGCGCACGTGGCGCCGCAGCGGCCCGTCCGGGCGCGAGGATTCTTCGTCAACCTCGGCCTACCGCTTTCCAGGTTGGCCAACGCGGAAGCGGGTGGGCGCAATGCCGGCTGGACGTTCTACCTCCACTACTCCTTTGACGAGGCCGTGGCCCGCGATGTGCGGCAACTCTATGACGCTGCCAAGTACCAAGGCGCGACCGGCAGCACGTTGTGGAGCAATACCCGCAACAAGAGCGATCTTGCCGCCGCCACGCTCTACTACAAAATGAACACCCTCGTCAGCTTCGGCCTCGAGGAGTCGTACTACCGCACCCGTGCTACCGGAGGTCTGCCCTCGCCACTCTGGATGGGCAAGGACGCCACCGCCTGGCACGATCTGCGCTTCGAGTCCGGCCCCATCTTTACGTTCTGATTCGAAGCAGAGAGTGGCTCGCCTTTGTCTCTTGCGGGTGAAGGGCGGGCCACGAATTCATAAGGAGATCTTCCATGGCAACTCCCGCAGAGACTCCAGAAGTCGAAGCTTCCGCGACCACGCCAACCTATATCAACCGCTGGTGGCGGGTCGGCGGCGGCCTCTCCATGAACATGGCCCTGGGCACGTTGTACGCCTGGAGCGTGTTTGTCGCGCCCCTGGAGAAGGATTTCCACTGGACGCGCTCCCAGACCTCTACGCCTTTACCATTGCAGTCGCTGTATTCGCTCTGACCTTCATCGCCGCCGGCCGCCTGCAGGACAAGTTCGGTCCGTTCTGGGTCTCGGTCACCGGCGGTGTCCTGGTCAGCCTGGGCTTCTTTCTTTGCGCTTATACCCAGAGCCTGACCTGGCTCTACGTTTGTTTCGGATTCATCGGCGGACTGGGCAACGGGTTCGGATACGCTACGCCCATTCCGGTGATGGCGAAATGGTTTCCCGACAAACGCGGCCTGGCAATCGGCCTCGCCGTGGGCGGATACGGCGGTGGGTCCGCCATCTTCGGCCCACTGGCCAGCAAAGTTCTCATTCCCAGCTATGGCTGGCGGCCCACGTTCATGATCCTCGGCGGACTGTTCTTCGTCATGACGGTGTTCGGATCGTTCCTGCTGAAGAATCCACCGAGCGGTTATCGTCCGGCCAATTGGACGCCTGCTCCTCCAACTGCCAAAGCCGCGGCCACCACCTACGAGTTCACACCCGGACAGGTGCTGCGCACGCCGACTTTCTATTTCATGTGGCTGGCCTACGCCCTCGGCGCGTCTGCGGGATTGATGGTCATCAGCCAACTGGTGCCCTTCGCCAAAAGCCAGGGCATCGCCAGTGATCTGCTGGCTACCATGACCTTGGTCGTCGCCGCGGTCGGCAATGCCGGCGGTCGCATTCTCTCCGGATGGCTCTCCGACGCACTGGGTCGGCTCAACGTCTTGCGGCTCATGATTGCCATTTCTATTTTTGCCATGCCGCTGCTCTACAGCGCCGGGACCAATGTGACTTGGTTGTATGTCATGGTCTTCGTCGTCTACTGGTGCTACGGCACGCAGCTTTCGGTCAACCCTTCGACCACCTCGGACTTCTGGGGGACCAAGAACGCCGGCATCAACTACGGCCTGCTGTTCACCGCCTGGGGAGTGGCCGGGATCATCGGGCCCGCATCGCCGGGCAGTTGTTCGACAGATTCAATAACTACCAGGCAGCGTTCTATACAGCCGCGGTGCTCTCGGCGGTGGCGCTCGTTTTGGAGCTGTGGGCTAGGCGCCCGGCTACACCGTCAGCCGTAAACGCGGGAAAGAAATATTTCGTGGCCGCCTAGGCCCAAGTCTTCATAACCGAGCGAGGCATGAGGTAAGCTATGGCACAAACACTTGATATGACCACACCATCTAGCAATATTGACTCCATCCTCCACGAACAGCGCAAATTCGAGTGCCCACCGGAGTTCGCTCGGCAGGCCCATGTCCAGAGCCTGGAAGAATACGAGCGCATCTACCGCGAATCGGTCGAGCAACCGGAAAAGTTCTGGGGCCGCATCGCGGAAGAGCTGCACTGGTTCAAGAAGTGGGACAAGGTCCTGGAATGGAACGTCCCCTGGGCCAAATGGTTCGTGGGCGGTCAGATCAACCTCTCCTACAACTGCCTCGACCGCCATGTGCAGACCTGGCGCAAGAACAAGGCCGCACTCATCTGGGAAAGCGAGCCCGGCGAGGTGCGGACCTTTACCTACCAGCAACTGCACCGCGAAGTGCAGAAGTTCGCCAATGTGCTTAAATCGCTGGGCGTGAAGAAGGGCGATCGCGTTGCCATCTACATGGGCATGACGCCCGAACTCCCGATCGCGATGCTGGCCTGCGCCCGCATAGGAGCGCCGCATACCGTGGTCTTTGGCGGATTTGCCGCGAATGCATTGGTGGACCGCATCCATGATTCGCAAGCCGTGGCTGTGATCA
>JBGPJK010000212.1:0-8053 GCA_041485425.1 Terriglobia bacterium
AGTGTGATACCTGTCACACGGTCCCGTGACCCACGTTGCCGACCCCATCCCTTCCCGTCCGGCATCATGAACTACGACGGCGCGTGTACCCGCCGCCCCGGTTGGATTGGTAGCTCGAATCCGCACCGGCCTATCAGAAGGGGAGATCATGAAGCGCAAATTCAAGACCATGGACGCCAACGAGGCCGTGGCGCATGTGGCGTACCGTGTGAACGAAGTGATCGCCATTTATCCCATCACGCCTTCTTCGAACATGGGCGAGTGGGCCGACCAGTGGGCTTCGGAAGGGGTCACTAATATCTGGGGCACGGTGCCGCAAGTGACGGAGATGCAGAGCGAAGGCGGCGCCGCCGGCGCCGTCCATGGAGCGTTGCAGACCGGAGCCTTGGCAACGACGTTCACGGCATCGCAGGGCTTGCTGCTCATGATCCCCAACATGAACAAGATCGCCGGCGAGTTGACGCCGACCGCGTTCCACGTTTCGGCGCGCACGGTGGCGACGCATGCGCTATCTATCTTCGGCGATCACAGCGACGTCATGTTCTGCCGGACTACCGGTTACGCCATGCTCTGTTCGAACTCCGTGCAGGAGGCGATGGATCTCGCGCTCATCGCGCACGCGGCCTCGCTCGAAACCCGGATTCCCTTCCTTCACTTTTTCGACGGCTTCCGCACCTCGCACGAAGTCAACAAGATCGAAATGCTCGCCGACGACGACTTGCGCGCCCTGATCAACATGGATCGCGTTTTCGAGCATCGCCAGCGCGCCTTGTCGCCGGAACACCCGGTGCTTCGGGGAACGGCACAGAATCCGGACGTCTTCTTCCAGATCCGCGAAACCATCAACCCCTTTTATGACGTCTGCCCCGAGAAGGTGCAGGCGGTGATGGACAAGTTCGCAACCGTGGTGGGTCGCGCGTACCGCCTCTTTGATTACGTGGGCGCACCGGACGCCGAGCGCGTCATTGTGATGATGGGGTCGGGCGCGGAAGCCGCCCACGAGACAGTCGAAGCGCTGAACGCACGCGGCGAAAAAGTAGGCCTGCTGAAAGTCCGGCTGTACCGGCCCTTCTCGGTGAAGCAGTTGCTGGCTGCGCTACCCGTGACAGCGAAAAAGATCGCGGTACTCGATCGAACCAAAGAAGCCGGAGCAGCGGGCGATCCCTTGTATCTCGATGTCGTGAGCGCGTTGCACGAGGGCAAGCGATCCGCCGAAGTAGTGGGTGGGCGTTACGGCCTGTCGTCCAAGGAATTCACCCCGGCGATGGTCAAGGCGGTGTACGACAATCTAAAGGTGGCTCGGCCGAAAGAGCACTTCACTATTGGCATTCAGGACGACGTCAGCCAGACCAGCCTGCAGTACGACGCCGAATTTTCCACCGAGCCCGACACCGTGGTGCGTGCGATGTTCTACGGGCTGGGCGCGGACGGAACCGTGGGCGCGAATAAGAATTCCATCAAGATCATCGGCGAGAACACTGACAATTACGCCCAGGGCTACTTCGTATACGACTCGAAAAAGTCGGGAGCGATGACAGTTTCACATCTGCGCTTCGGGCCGCAACCGATCCGCTCAAGCTATCTGGTATCGAAAGCGAATTTCGTGGCCTGTCACCAATGGATTTTCCTGGAGCGCTACGACATGCTCAGCGCCCTCGTTCCGGGCGGTACTTTCCTGCTCAACAGCCCCTTCGGTGCGGACGAGGTGTGGGATCACCTGCCGCGCGAGGTGCAGGAGCAGATCATCGCCAAGAAAGCCAAGTTCTACGTGATCGACGCCTACCAGGTCGCCCGCGACACCGGCATGGGCAGCCGCATGAACACCATCCTGCAGGTGTGCTTCTTTGCGATTTCCAAAGTGCTGCCGGGCAAGGAGGCGATTGAAGCGATTCGAGAATCCATCCGGGAAACCTACGGCAAGAAGGGTGAGGAGATCGTCCAGAAGAATATGAAGGCAGTGGATGAAACCCTGGCTCACCTGTTCGAAGTGAAAGTTCCGGAAAGGGTCCGCAGCACGATCGAGATGCCGCCGGCATTCTCGCCGTCGGCGCCGCAGTTCGAGCGAGAGGTGCTGGGTGTGATCTATGCCGGGAAGGGAGACGAGTTGCCGGTAAGCGCCTTCCCTGCCGACGGCACTTTTCCCAGCGGCACCGCCAAGTGGGAGAAGCGCAACATCGCACTGGAAATTCCGGTATGGGACACCAGTATCTGTATCCAGTGCGGCAAGTGCGCCATGGTCTGCCCACACGCGGTCATCCGCATCAAGGTGTACGACTCGAAGTTTCTGGAGGGCGCGCCGGCGACGTTCAAGTCCACCGAAGCGCGCGACAAAGAGTGGCACGGCCTGAAGTACAGCATCCAGGTAGCGCCGGAAGACTGCACTGGGTGCGGTATTTGCGTGGACGTCTGCCCGGCCAAGAATAAGACTGAGACCCGCCTCAAGGCGATCAACATGTCGCCGCAGCCTCCGTTGCGGTACCCCGAGCGCGACAACTGGGAATTCTTCCTGAACCTTCCGGAGCTCGACCGGCGCAACATTAAAGTCGGCAACATTCGCCAGCAGCAGGTGCAGGAGCCGCTGTTCGAATTTTCGGGCGCGTGCTCGGGGTGTGGCGAGACACCGTATCTCAAGCTGCTTTCGCAATTGTTCGGCGACCGTGCGGTGATTGCCAACGCCACCGGCTGTTCGTCGATCTACGGTGGCAACCTGCCCACTACCCCTTGGACCAAAGATGCCGCGGGTCGCGGCCCGGCCTGGTCGAATTCGCTATTCGAGGACAATGCCGAGTTCGGGCTTGGCTTCCGGCTCTCCATTGATAAGCAGGCGGAGTTCGCGCGCGAACTGGTACGCCGGTTGACTGGCGCCATCGGGGAGAGACTGGCCACGGCTGTGCTCACATCGCCACAAAAAGATGAAGCCGACATCTTTGAGCAACGCCAGCGCGTCGACCTGCTCAAAGAGAAACTGCGGGGGTTGGACTCGCTGGAGGCGAAACAACTGCTCGCGCTCGCCGACATGCTGGTGAAGAAGAGTGTTTGGATCGTGGGCGGCGACGGTTGGGCGTACGACATCGGTTACGGCGGCCTCGATCACGTGCTGGCCAGCGGGCGCAACGTCAACCTGCTGGTGCTCGATACCGAGGTCTACTCCAACACTGGCGGGCAGGCGTCGAAGTCCACGCCCCGGGCGGCAGTAGCCAAGTTTGCGGCCGGTGGCAAGCCGGGTCCGAAGAAGGACCTCGGCATGATGGCGATGACCTACGGCAACGTGTACGTGGCCAGCGTGGCCATGGGTGCCAAGGACGAGCACACGCTTAAGGCGTTCCTCGAGGCCGAAGCCTACGATGGACCGAGCATCATCATTGCGTATTCGCACTGCATCGCTCACGGCATCAACATGACGACCGCGATGTCGGACCAGAGGGCGGCGGTGGATTCGGGCCAGTGGCTGCTCTATCGCTACAATCCCGAGCGCGCGGAGCAGGGGGAGAACCCGTTGTTGCTGGATTCGCGGACGCCGAGCAAGAAAGTCCAGGATTTCATGTTCATGGAAGCCCGCTTCAAGATGCTGACCCAGAGCAAGCCGGAGGAGGCCAAGAAGCTGTGGCAGCAAGCGCAGCACGATGCGGACGTCCGTTACCGCATGTACGAATACCTGGCGCAGCGCAAATTCGAGAAGCCACCGGAGAAGGCGGGGGCGCCACCGGCAGAGACGCAGCAAGCTGCGTCTCTACAAGAAGCAGAGAAGAAGAATATCGTAGAGACCCAGCTTGCTGGGTCTCACGCCAAAGAGTAACTGCCGCGCGCGAGGAGAAACGATGATCGACCTCACTACTACCTACCTGGGGCTGAAACTACGTACGCCGCTGGTGCCTTCGGCGTCGCCGCTGTCGCAGGAACTCGATAGCATACGTCGTCTGGAAGACGCCGGCGCTTCCGCCGTGGTTTTGTATTCGCTGTTCGAGGAGCAATTGCGGCAGGAGGCGTTTGAACTCGACCATCACTTGTCGGCGGGCACCGAGAGTTTCGCCGAGTCGCTCACTTACTTTCCCCAGCCGGGTGAATTCCACCTCGGGCCCGAGGGTTACCTGAACCACATCCGCAAAGCCAAAGAGGCAGTGCGGATTCCGGTGATCGCCAGCCTCAACGGCGCGACGGTGGGCGGATGGACGGAGTACGCCCGGCAGATCGAGCAGGCAGGCGCTGACGCGCTCGAGTGCAACATCTATTCCATCCCTACCGACATGGATATGCCCTCGGTCGAGGTCGAACAAACTTATCTCGATATTCTGAAAGCGGTGAGGGCGGCAGTCTCGATTCCGGTTGCGGTCAAACTCAGCCCGTTCTTCAGCAGCCTGGCGAACATGGCCAGGCAGTTTGACCAGGCGGGCGCCAATGGGTTGGTGCTCTTCAACCGGTTCTACCAGCCTGACATCGACCTGGAGGAACTGGAAATCAAACCTAACGTGCTACTCAGCACCCCGCAAGCGCTGCGGCTGCCACTGACCTGGATCGGCATTCTATACGGGCGGATGAAGGCGAGCCTGGCGGCCACCAGCGGAGTGCATGGCCCCGAAGATGTGATCAAGCTGCTCATGGTGGGGGCGGACGTCACTATGCTCTGCTCCACCCTGCTGCGCAACGGCATCAGCCATGTTCGCTATATTGAGCAGGGCCTGCTGGAGTGGATGGAGCGGCACGAGTACGAGTCGGTACAGCAGATGAAAGGCAGCATGAGCCAGCTCCGTTGCTCCGATCCCACGGCGTTCGAGCGGGCGCAATACATGCGGGCGGTGAAGAGCGTGCAGCACGTGCTGGCCACCAGCCGCGAGGCCTGGCGGATTCTTACCGGAGACTAGCGGTTGGAGAATAAAGTCCCCGGTTTGGCGCGCGGGGCGCGGCAATCCATGGGGCGAAAAGCTCTGGCGACGAGGGTTTGAAACTTTTCGCGCCGTCGCACATCACAAGCAGGGGGATTGGGGATTACTGTGTCCAGTGAGCAACCTGTTTCATTAGAGTCGCATCCCCGTGCATCCTTGCGCCGGTCAGGGACCCGAGACAGCGCCCCTTCCTTCTTCCCAAAGTAAAAACAAACTCCATCCATTCAGCAACTTGGGACAGCCTACCTCAAGCTCAACCTGGGGGCGCTTTCTTTGGCCGGGTAAGTGCACCTACGCGGCACCGCAGTTACCTCTAGTCACTTTAGTCACACTCTAGTCACTCGAAAAAAGGAGCGCCGCACATGAAAAGGACCCCCCTTGCAGTTCCAGCAACAGATGTGTCTGCAAACCAACCTGCGGACAAGACGAAGGCCGACTCCGAGATTAACTCCCGCAGCCGTCGCAGCTTTCTAGGTAAGTTAGGCACCGCAGCGACAGCGACGGTAGCAGCCGGTGTTCTCGGCAAGGCCCCGAAAGCATTCGCCCAATCCAGCAACTTCATCAGTTCCGCGAATTCGCGTAATAGCTCGTTCAGCAACCGGGTGCAAAGGGCCACTAACCTTCGCATCTCGGTGGCGCAAAAAGACGGGGCCCTTACCATGCCCCCGCACTCGACGAACGGCGACGAGCAGCGCTATTCCGACCACTCCGCCAGCTATAGCAAAGGCCTGCTGCAAACCGCCGACCTTGGAGTGGTAGATCCGGCTGCCTGGGCCTCTTTTAAGCAGGCCCTGCAGAGCGGCCAGAATAGTGACTACGAGGCGATCATCATTGGCGGTACGCGCACGCAGAATGGCCCCCAAGGGTCGTATGCCTTCGATCTGGAATGCGCCGATTCCTCGCAGTTCGGCAATGCCCCAGCCGTCGGTGATCCGAGTGGTCCGGCGCTGGTGCCTCCTTTCGACCAGGTCACCAGCGCGGCATACGGTACGCAACTGGTGGAGTTGTACTGGGCCTCGCTGTTGCGCGATGTGGCCTTCACCGACTACGCCTCAAACGACACTGCGATAGCAGCCGCCGCAGAACTGTCGGGCATGCCGGCCTACCGTGGCCCGAGAGACAGCACCGGAAAGGTAACGCCGGATCTGCTGTTCCGCGGCACGTTCCAGAACGAAACGATCGGCCCGTACATGTCGCAGCTCATGATTACTCCCACCAGCTTTGGCCAGCAGCCGATCAGCCAGCAGATGACGACTTACATGCCGGGCATTGACTTCATGCAGGACACTGGAACGTTCCAGGATGTGCAGAATGGCATCAGCACCGGATTCAGCACTGTGAACGATCCGGTTCTTCGCTACCTGCATGACTGGCGTGGACTGGCGGCCTGGACGCACTCGGACGTGCTGTACCAGGGGTATTTCATTGCGCTGCTGGTGCTGGGGACTCTGAAGGTGCCCGGCAACCCCGGTGGTCCCTACATCGGATCCAAGACGCAGAACGGCTTCTGCACCTTCGGCGGACCGGATTTCGCTGCGTCGGTGGGAGAAGTTGCGGCTCGCGCCCTGCAGAAGGTGTGGTTCCAGAAGTGGCTGGTTCACCTAACCCATCGTCCCGAGTCGGGCGGAGGTCTGGTGCACCAGGTCCTGAGCGGCAACGGAAGCAAAGTCCAGGCCCACCCAAACAGCAATGTTCTGAACTCGCAGGCGGTTGCGCAAGCCCACAGCCAAAACCCTTTTGGCACGTACCTGCTTTCGCAGCCATTTCCTGAGGGTGCGCCGACGCACCCATCCTACCCCACCGGACATGGAACGGTTGCCGGCGCCTGCATTACCATGCTGAAGTTCTTCTTCGACGGCAACCACGTGATCCCCGATCCCCTGGTGCCCTCGAGCGATGGTCTGTCGCTGGTGCCCTACACTGGTCCGGATGCGGGCCAGATCACGGTCAACAGCGAATTGAACAAGCTGGCGCGTAACGTCAGCTTCGGTCACGGCGTCGGCGCCGGCATCCACTGGCGCACCGATACCGATAACTCCATGCTTCTCGGCGAGGCTATGGCGATCAGCATCCTTCGCGACAGAGCCAAAACCTACAACGAGAAGTTCACCATCAGCCTCACCCGGCTTGACGGGAGCATGGCGACTATCTCGAACGAGTAACACTTGCCCGTGGGGCGGTCCGGTCAGCCGGACCGCCCTATTTTTTTGACCGCCTGAGCTTGCGCATTCGTCGCCAATCTCAGTGGATACCGTTACCGTCTCGGCTCAGCTCGGGGACGTACTCCCCCACCGTGGTTTTTTCCAGAAGGTAGGTTCCCGGACCCTGCTGGCCGCGCACGGTTCGGCAGAACTCAGCCACAAAAAAGCCTGCCTTCAGCGCTTCCGTGAAGGCCCAGCGCGTGGCCAGTCGCCATTCGCGGGCGAGCGCAGGATCTTTTTGCTCTATTGCAACAATGTCACTGGGGATTTCGATCGCAATCCTTTGCCGCGCCAGGGCCACGCACAAGTCGGTTTTCGCCGGCAGGCCGTCGCCGTTGAAGCGGATCAGCGGGGTCAAGCGCGAAAGCGTATCCATGATCTCGCTGCGCTGATCTTTTCCCTGCAGCCGTTGCTGCACTCGCCGGCTCGCTATGGCCCACCTTACCCATAAGCGATCGGTGCTGTTGCGATGCAAAACGCTCGAGGTCTCGGGCCCGTAAAAATCAATTTTGTAAGTGTCGCAAACTACCCCCAGCTTGGTGAAATTGAAGTGCGCGTTCTTGCTCTGCAAGGGGTCGAACGTCCAAGTCATTTCCGGGATGCGCAAGGCCAAGGCACGCTCGCGTTGCGCCAGTTTCAGTTTGAAGCCCAGGTTCGAGTCCCGATAGGGAGCGCACACCGCCAGCATGTGGGAGTGCAGCATGAGCTGCCCATGGTCCAAACCCGGAAACGCGAAGGCGAACCCCACCAGCCTGGCGCCGTCGAACGCCCCCAGCCAGATGCTTCCCGCCGCTTGGGTGGCGATGGTGACCGTCATGGGCAGCACGTCGTGATCGGCAAGGCCCCAAACCTCTTTCTCGACGGCTCCGACCTGGCTGAGGTCGTCAAAGCTATCGAGGTCACGGATGAGGATGGCCGGTTTGGATGTTGCCTCGCGGATTGGAGTAGCTGGTACCAAGGCGGTTCAATATA
>JBGPJK010000213.1:0-8025 GCA_041485425.1 Terriglobia bacterium
CAGGACAATGCTCTCTCCGACGCAGTCGTCTATCTCTCGAACACGCGCACGCGCGCGGTGAAGACGTACATCGTCGGCCCCGACGGCACCTATCGCTTCCCCGCGCTCTCGCCTAATATCGACTACGAAGTCTACGCCCAGTACAAAAGCCACAAGAGCGACACCAAGACCGTCAGCCAGTTCGACAACCGGCAGCGGGTGGAGATCAATCTGAAGATCGATACGAAATAGCTCTTGCCGGTGAGGGGACCGGGCTCTGGCCGGTCCTCAGTCTTGCTACCGGCTGTACTGATTCTTCTTCTTCTCTTCGTGTCGCTCCAGCCCGAACTGGATCAGCCGTTCGATCAGCGCGGGATACGACAGGCCCGAGGCCGCCCACAGCTTGGGATACATGCTGATGGCCGTGAAGCCGGGCATGGTGTTGATTTCATTCACGTAGATCTTTCGGGATTTCGGGTCCATCAGGAAGTCCACCCGCGCCAGCCCGCAGCAATCCACGGCCTGGAAGGCTCCGATCGCCAGTTGCTGTACCTTCTTCGTTTCAGTCTTGGTGAGCTTCGCCGGAATAATCAGCTCCGAGCCTTCGTCCAGATACTTGGCGGTGTAGTCGTAGAATTCCTTGCTGGGAACAATCTCACCGGGCACTGAAGCTTCGGGCTGGTCATTGCCCAGCACCGAGCATTCGATTTCGCGCGCCTTCTGCGTTTTGCCGCCCACGGCCTGCTCGATCACGATCTTGCGGTCGAACTTGGCAGCTTCATAAATCGCCGGGCCCAGCTCCTTGTGGCTATGCGCCTTCGAAATTCCAACCGAAGATCCCAGGTTGGCGGGTTTCACAAACACCGGATACTTGAGCGCTTTCTCCACCAGCTTCTCGGCTTTTTTCGGAACGGCATCCCAGTCACTGCGCAGGATGGTGACGTGTTTCACCATGGGCAGCCCGGCGGTGCGGAACAACGCCTTCATGATGTCTTTGTCCATGCCGGCGGCTGAACCCAGCACGCCTGCGCCAACGTAGGGAATGTCCGCGAGTTCGAGCAGACCCTGAATGGTGCCATCCTCGCCAAATGTCCCGTGCAGCAGGGGAAAGATGACGTCGACATCGATGGCGCGGTCAGCCGCCCGGCGGGTCAGCGCTGCGCTTCCAGCGCCGGTCTGGAATGGTGTCAGGGATCCTGAGAATCGGTGCGCCGGTTCCGGTGGAACGATGACCGTCTCCCCTCTTGCCAGCACCGCCGCGCCCGGAGTCGTGTCGGGATCGCCGGCCCGCAGATGTCGTTCCGCGTGCTCGGGTGGCATGCCCTTCAACAGGCGCTCCGCATCCGCGGCCGTTACCCAGCGCCCTTGCTTGGTAATGCCGATCGGTACGACTTCAAACTTGTTCTTGTCGATAGCCTTGAAAACCGACGCGGCCGAGAGCAGCGACACCTCGTGCTCTCCGCTCCGCCCGCCAAACAGAATGCCCACACGGAGTTTCTTCATGACACTTCAGTCTGGACGGGAGCAAGTCTTCCGTCAATCCCAGGATTGGTTCCGGCCACCCCGCGCCGGCGCCGACAGCTTGTTTGCGCAGAGGGGCAGCGGGTTACTCCGCCGCCCCTCTGGATCTCTTGTCCCGCAGTCTTACTTCTCGTGGGATCTTATGTATTCGATGACTTGCTTGAATTCTTCCGGAGAGGCCTTGGTCTGGCCTCTGCGAACGGCATCATGCTGCCCCCGCTCGGCCGTCTCGCGCGCCGTCTCGTGGCGTTCGTTTCTGAGGGAAAGATCGGCGCCTTCGTCAACCAGGTACTTCACGATCTCAAAATTGCCGATGTAAGCCGCATCATGGAGGGGCGTCCAGCCGTTCACGGCCTGGACATTGATGCTGGCGCCATGCTCGTGCAGATACTTCACGATGTCATAGTGGCCATCGAACGCCGCCGCCAGGAGTGAGGTCTTTTCGCGAGAATTGTGGCGCTCGTCCACCTCAGCGCCGTGCTCGACGAGGAACTTCACCACCTCGAAGTGCCCGTTGCGGGAAGCGGCCAGCAACGCCGAGAATCCTCCCTTGCCCTTGGCGTTCACGCCTGCCCCTTGCGCCACCGCGGCCTTGACGCCTTCCAGATCGCCGTCATACGCCGCCTGCCAGAGTTGGCCGTCAGGCCCGCTTCCGCCTCCAAAGTCACCTCTCTGGCCACGCCCCTGAGCGAAACCGAACGTCACCAGGAAAGCGACAAGCATCGCCGTCATGCAAGCAAAATTGAGATATCTCATGCAGCTACACTCCCGTTTCGCACTGGATGTCATGAAATCTATCCCCGTATATTAACCCGTAACCGGCCACTAAGTTGTGACTCGACAGATCGGCAAGTAATTGTGCCCAAGAGCCTTACACGCGAAATGACGTTGGTCCGCACGGTGGAAAAACTAGAGGATCTTTTTACCGAACGCTGACAGCGCAAGTTCCACCGCCAGTTCGGCGGTGCGGTTGTGCTCATCGATCACCGGGTTCACTTCCACAATTTCGAAGCTGAGGATGTGGCCATCGTCCGCCATGATCTCCATGGCGAGATGCGCTTCGCGATAGGTGGCACCCCCAGGGACCGGCGTCCCCACGCCCGGCGCGTCCTCCGGATCCACCCAGTCCATGTCCAGCGAGACGTGATACCCCGCGGTGCCGCGTCCCGCCATGCGCACCGCTTCTTCCATGACCGCGCGCATGCCGCGCTCGTCGATGTCACGCATGGTAAACACTTCGACGCCGGCCTTGCGGAGGTTCTCCTTCTCGATCGCGTCCACATCGCGGATTCCCACCAGCACGCAATTTTCCGGGCTGACCTTTGGAGAGAAGTTAAATATATTGGCCAACTCCGAGGGCCACAGCCCCATGATGGCGGCCAACGGCATCCCGTGCACGTTTCCGCTGGGAGAACTGTCCGGAGTATTGATGTCACTGTGAGCGTCGATCCAGAGCAGCCCGATCTTCTGCTGTTGGCGCCGGTAGAATTCGGCGACCCCAGCCACCGTCCCGACGGCCACCGAGTGGTCTCCCCCCAGGGCCAGCGGCACCTTGCCGGTTTCCAATGTCTTGAGGACCAGTTCCGCGTGCTTGGTGCAGGTGGCGGTGATTTCCTTCAGATATTTCGCGAAGGGATCGCCTTCCTTCTTCTGCTCCGGGATGGCCACTGGCACATTGCCGCCGTCCTCCACCACGTGACCGAGCGCCTCCAGGCGCGCCTCCAGGCCGGCGACGCGCACCGCCGAAGGTCCCATATCCACACCACGCCGCGATTGTCCCAAATCCAGCGGCACGCCGATTACGCGAATCTTCTTACGAACGATACTGGAGAATGATGCTGCTGTTGGGGTCATAAATTATTCAAAATTCATTAACCGCGGCACGCCGAGACCGGTCATGGATAGAGCCGGTGCAGCATTCTCGGGAACGGAATCGTTTCCCGCACGTGCTCCAGCCCGCAGATCCACGCCACCGCCCGCTCAATTCCCATGCCGAAACCGCTGTGCGGCACCCCACCGTACTTGCGCAGATCCAGATACCACTTGAAGGCCTCTTCCGGTAGACCGTGCTCGTGAATGCGCTTCAGCAGCAGGTCGTACGAGGCCATTCGCTGCGAGCCGCCGATGATCTCACCGTACCCCTCGGGTGCCAGCACGTCCACGCACAGCGCCAGGTCCCCACGCTGCGGATCGGGCTCCATGTAGAACGCCTTCACCTTGGCGGGATAACGATGCACCATCACCGGCTTTTCGAACTGCGACGAGATGTAGGTTTCGTCAGGCGACCCCAGATCGCCTCCCCACTCGAAGCTATTTTCCAGCGCGCCCTGGGCGTGCGCCTCCTGCAGCATCTTGACTGCTTCGTCGTAGGTGATGCGCGGGAACGGAGGCTCGATCTTCTGTAGTTTCGAGAGGTCGCGTCCGATGGTTTGCAGATCGGCAGGGCGCCGCTCCAGGCAGCGCTTCACCAGAAAGCTGATAAACCCTTCGGCGAGTTCCATCAGGTCATCCAGCGTGGCGTAGGCGACTTCCGGCTCGACCATCCAGAACTCGGTCAGGTGGCGGCGGGTCTTGGATTTTTCCGCGCGGAAGGTGGGGCCGAAGGAGTACACCTTGCCCAGCGCCATCGCCGTCGCCTCGATGTAGAGCTGTCCCGACTGTGTGAGGTAGGCCTGCTCTTCGAAATAATCCACCGGAAACAATGTGGTCGTGCCTTCGCACGCGGCCGGTGTCAAGATGGGGGGATCGGTCAGGGTGAAGCCGCGCTCGTCGAAGAAATCGCGCGCGGCCTTGATAATTTCCGCACGTACCCGCAGAATCGCGGCCTGCCGCGGCGAACGCAGCCAAAGATGCCGGCGCTCCATCAGGAAGTCAACCCCGTGCTCTTTGGGCGTGATCGGGTACGGGTCAGACTCCGATACCCGCTGCACTACCTGCACCTGGCTCACGTCAAGTTCGTAGCCCCCGGGGGCGCGCTTGTCGGCGCGGACCCGGCCTTCGACGATAACGCTCGATTCCTGGGTGAGACCTTTTACCGTGTCGAACACCTCGGCGGGGACGGCATTCTTGGCCAGGACACCTTGAATCAAGCCGCTGCCGTCGCGGAAGATGGGGAACAGGAGCTTCCCGCTCTCGCGCAGGTTATAGAGCCAGCCGCGGACAGTGACGGTCTGGCCCTCGTGCTTGCCGATCTCGGCGATGGTGGCTACGGGTGATGACATATCTTGATTTGGTAATTTTGTAATCGGGTAATTTGGTAATTGAAGGCCGCTTTCAAATTACCCGATTACCAAATTACCCAGTTGCTCAATTCCTTTACTCCGTTTCCAGCTTCCTGAAAGTCTCGCTCATTCCATCCGGCACGTTCGCCTTCTCCTCCGCTTCGATCTCCAATAACAAAGGGGGCGTGTGCGGCGCGGAGCGCAGCAGTTCCATGGTTTCCTTCCAGTTGATCGAGCCCTTCCCCGGCCACAAGTGCGAATCTCGGTCCTTGGCGTTGTCGTGAACGTGGACGGAGCGAATGTAGTCTTTGAGGATCTCAAACGCCTGCGGCACATCGCTCATGATGTGGGCATGGCCCACGTCGAAGCATACCCCCACGTCTTCGAAATGGGAGGTATGAATCAGTTCCACCAGCCGGTCTGGCGTTGCCAGCTCATTGGGGATGTTCTCCAGCAGTATCCGCACGCCCAGCGGTTTGGCGAACGCCCGCAGGTGCTCGATGGAAGTCATCGCAGCCTCGAACTTGCGCTCGTCAAACGACTCTCCACCGACGCCTATATGCTGCACCAGGAAACGGAAAGGGATCTGCTCGGCGATTTCCAGGGCGCGCTTGATCTCATCCATGGCCTCAATGCGCTGGGCCCGGTCCGTCGAAGCAACATTCACCGGTGGAGCGCCCGCGCGTCCCCATTCGTAATCGGCGTACAGGGGCGAATGCACAGAATTCAGCGCCACGCCGCTGGTACGGAACCAGTCCGCAATCTCGCGCACGTGCTGCTTGCGGTTGGCATAATCGAGGTGCTGCCGTGCGGCAAAGATCTCGATGGCCTGGGCGCCGCCGCGCACCAACCCGTCCAGCAGCCCGGGATGCAGCCGTTCCTTTACGTAGACGTACGTCGACATCGCCTTCAGCATCAGTAGCCAACTGCCTTTCCGTTGTTGCGCCCGTCGCTCGCGCCCAGGCGCTCACCCGTTTTCAAATCTACCGCAATGCACTCGCCGTCGCTCCAACGTGGTTCCCAGGTTCCAGATTCCCGGATGCCAAGCTCAACCTTGTGGCCCATCTTCTCCAGTGCTTTCACCGTGTCCGGAGAGAACCATTGCTCGACGCGCACCTCGTCCGGCATCCACTGATGGTGGAAGCGCGGCGCGTTCACCGCTTCCTGAATGTCCATTCCATAGTCCAACACCCCCATCATGATGTTGGCCACGGTGGTGATGATGCGGGGTCCGCCCGGCGACCCCAGCACCAGAAAAAGCCTACCGTCTTTCAACACGATCGTGGGGGTCATCGCCGAGAGTGGCCGCTTGCCCGGCCCAATCGCATTCGCCGGCCCTTGAATCAGCCCGTACCCGTTGGGGACGCCCTGTTTCGACGCAAAGTCATCCATCTCGTTGTTCAGCAGAACGCCCAGGCCTTTCACCGTGACCCGTGAGCCAAAGCTGTCATTCAGAGTGGTCGTGACGGCGACCGCATTACCCTCGGCATCCACCACCGAGTAATGCGTAGTGTGCTGCGGCTCTCGCTCCGCTGCAGGCTGGGGATGGGCCGCAGCATAGCGCTCCAGTTGACTGAAGATTCCCGGCCGCCGCAAGTCCTTGCTGACGCTGGCGTGGGCGGGATCGATCGACTCCCGCCAAGCCGCGCCATATCGCTCATCAATCAGTTGCGCCACGGGAATCTTGGAGAAGTCGGGGTCGCCCAGAAACTCCGCCCGGTCATAGAACGCACGCCGGAAAGCCTCCAGCGTCAGGTGCATTGCTTCCGCCGACCGGCTGCCGTACTTCGACAGGTCGTAACCTTCCAGGATGTTCAAAATCTCGATCAGGGCGATTCCGCCCGAAGACGGTGGCGGCGCGCTGATGATCTCGTACCCGCGGTAGCTTCCCCGCACCGGCTCACGCTCTTTCACCTCGTAGTGGGCGAGATCGTCGGCGGTGATCAGTCCTCCGCCCTTCTGCATGGCCGCAGCCAATTCCCGCGCCATGGCGCCGTGGTAAAAATCATCCGGATCGGCGGCAATCCGCTCCAGGGTGCGGGCCAGTTCCGGCTGGCGAAGGATTTCGCCCTGCTGGTAGTAGTTCCCGTCACGCTGGAAGATGCGCCGTGAATCGGGGAATTCGGCGAGCTGCTTGTCATGAAGATCGTCGGCATCCTCCCAGGCCAGCGCGAACCCATCCCGCGCCAGCTTGATCGCCGGAGCCATCACTCGCTCCATTGGAAGCTTGCCGTACTTCTTCTGCGCGTACACCATGCCCGCGACTGAATCAGGCACCGCGACCGCCTTGTAGCCGACCAGGCTGGCGTTCTCGATCACGTCGCCCTGCGCGTCCAGATACATGTTCGCCGTGGCCGCCGCCGGGGCGGTTTCCCGGTAGTCAATGAAATGGGTTGTGCCCTCGGCCATGCGGATCAGCAAGAACCCGCCGCCGCCCAGGTTTCCCGCCTGGGGATGCACCACCGCCAGCGCGAAGCCGGTCGCGACCGCAGCATCCACGGCATTGCCCCCGGCCTGCATCATCTCCACCCCGGCGCGTGACGCCAACTCATGCACGCTGGCCACCATGGCATGTGCCGCATGCACCGGGTGCACGGGCGCTGCCAGGAGCGGCGCAGCGCCGGTCAGCAAGGCCGCAAAGCACAGCCAAATGAATAGCTTGCGATGAGAGCGCATGAAGGTGTCAGAGCCTGCCGCCCGCACCACAGAAGCGGCTATCAGGCTCAGAACATAAGCCCTTAGGCAGACCTTTGAGGCTAGCCTAGCAGGTCAGGGAGAGTCAAATCAGAAGTCAGACCTTTGTAGATGCTCCAAGATAATGTCACCCCTTAACTGCAACCAGACTTTGTCACCCTGTAAGGATGGTGACGATGAGTCAGAAAGAGTTCCAACGGGTGAAAGTGATTGAGAATGCAGCGGGCGGGAGGCTGAGCGTACGCGAAGCCTCCCGCCTGCTGCAACTGAGTGAACGCCAGGTGCAGCGCCTCAAACGCCGCTACCGGCCCGATTCCATCGCCTGGGTCCAGCACCGCAATCGCGGACGCTCCACGCCTTGGGCCTTGCCTCTTCCCCAGAAGCAGTTGATCTTGAACTTGGCCCGGGGCAAGTACCAGGGCTTCAACGATTCTCATCTCGCGGAAAAACTTCGTGCCGAAGAAAACCTCGCCGTCAGCCGCGAGACCGTGCGCCGCATTCTACGCGCCGCCAAACTGGCCTCCCCGCAAAAGCGCCGGCCGCGCCAGTATCGCTCCCGTCGCCCGCCCCGCCCCCGTTTCGGCATGATGGCGCTCACCGATGCCAGCCG
>JBGPJK010000214.1:0-7918 GCA_041485425.1 Terriglobia bacterium
ACCCCAGTTGAAATTGGTTTTCTCGGGCGGGACACCGGCAGGTCCGCGCCATTTATCCATTGCAAAGTTGATGGCAACCTATGCAATGTCGCTGGGGGTGCCAGAATCCAATATTCTGATCGAAGAGAACTCTAAAGATACTCACGAGAGCCTGGTTGAAATCAGAAAAACCGTGCATGACGGGAAGTTCATTATGGTAACGTCAGCCTACCATCTCTGGCGCGCCATGGCTGTGGCACGCAAGTTGGGCATGAATCCCATCGCTGCCCCCGCATGGATCCAGGGACCGCCCGATATGTATCGGACCACGTTCGCGCAGCTTGTTTGGAGTTGGGATACCGCGAGACATATGGGCACCCCGCGGCTGGCCCGGTTCGAACAGTTGAGGCGAGCGCTAGTGGAGTATGCAGGCTATTCCTGGTATTGGGTGCGGGGGTGGGTTTAAACAGGAGCTTTCACATCTTCCAAGTTCTGGGGCGTTTCTTTCGGGGTTACTGTACTTTGAGACCACTCACAGATGGCATTGATGATGGAATCCTGTTGAGACAGGGGTGTGAAAGTATGATCCGCTTCTTCGAATTCGAGAATCTGGATCTTATTGAAGGATTTCAATTCTCGAGTCATATTTTTTACGTGAGTGCGGTAGTTATAGTAGGAGGCGCTTCCCTTTGCATAAATAAAGCACAGACAGACCCCGCGATGCACCAGATCCCGAATGTTTGACGCAACCTTCTCCACCGGTGGCAAGACCCAGATCCGATCCGCTTCAGCGGGCGGTGGTTCAGCCCCTTTCCTTAAGATTCCAATGAGGAATCTAAATGACCGGGAAATCTTGATATTCCCTTTGAGGAGGTTTAGCCAGGTCCTGTATTTCAAACCATGCCTGAGATAATAATGGAGATAGTAGCTGGTCGTTATGTAGGTGTAAATCTCAATTGGGACCGCCCCGACAACCCGGGGATCTGAAGAGGCGATGCGCAGGGAATGATTCGCCCCTGAGCAGATCCCCGTCAGTACGAATTTATTGATTCCTCGTTTTAAACTCAGCAGGTCCATGGCTTCCTGAGCTTCATGGACCGTGCTTACCTCATAAGGGGATTGATCCTTGGTAGGCTCACTGTCCCCGACCCCGGAGAAATCAAATCGCAAAACCGTGAAGCCGGTTTTCGCTAGGCTCCGCGCCAGCTTGGTGTAAAGACGAGCAGGGCCCACTCGATGGAGGAAGCCGGAATTGAGGATTAGGAATGCGACCGGGATGGGCGGAACTTTGCTTGGACTCGGGTCGGTGATGATCCCGACCAAGTTATTGTACTTTCCAAAGAGAACGGCGCTCTCTTTCATTAATGATTCCTGGTTAACCATAGGATAATGGATTCGAGCAATTCGTTCGGTACCACGACACGGTCGGATTCCTGGCTCTCAAGCCATAAGCGTGGGGTGACCAGATCAGAGTAATCGGGGAACGATCCCAGTTCCTTGAGTGTTTTGAAAAGAGATTGATCGCCTACTTCCCCGGACTTTCTGATAATGAGAAGACGTTTGCCGGTGCCCTTTTCTAACGATAGCAGGTTGATGGATTCAATTCCGAGCCGCATTTGACTGGTCAGGGCGAAACCAATAATCTCAACCGTCCCATCATCCTGCTTGGCGATCGTGGCTTCTGAAAATTCGCCTTTCTCCATCCAGCCCTCTTGCTCGTTCACTAGTTCCTCAATGTACTTCTTGCCCTTGACGACCGGCTCCCAGAGCACCAGGCTTTCCACATCGTTTCGTTCTACTGCCACGAGCAAACCCAGGGTGGCTCCCAATCGCAAGCCAACCAGGGAAACCCGCGACACGCCGGCCCTGTTCTTCAGTTCATCGATCGCGGCTGAGATGTCTTTCTTCCACTGGTCGACGTCTCCCTCGTTGCCTTCACCAGCCGAATCACCGCAGCCATAGTAGTCAAACCGGAGAACATGAAAGCCGACCCGGGACAGTCGGACGGCCACCTGTCGAAATGCCCGGTGGGCATAGATGGCCTCACTCCCGAAGGGATTGCAGAGGACAACCCCGGTATCGCGATCCGCACGCGTCAGAGGAGGATGATAGATGCCGAAGAGCAACTTCTCTTGTGTTCCAAAGTAAAATGGCTGCATCAGTGGACACGTCCTGCCTTAACCAAACTCGGCGCTGGGAAAGCAAAGGGGGAGGAAAATCTCTTCAGACAATCGATTAACAGGCAGGGAAGCATGCCCCACTCATATCGCCCCCTGCGTCTCGCTGAGAATGAAGAGAATCCCCAGAGCCTCGACTTCTCCAATAGTATTTGCTGGCGACCGCATTCCAGTCCCCAGACTGGAAGCATTCCGGCGTGTGAAAACGCAGCCTTCGCGGTCGTCAAAAATAATTCCTCCTACGCGTTTTGTCAATATGAACAGGTGAATCGGTTCTCTCCGCTCAGTCGGTTCGTGAGAGGACCCCTTTAAGTGCACCCAGCAGCTTCTGGGTTATACCGGTCGCTGCAGCTTTCGGCGTGGGCTGCTTCATAGCTCCACAACTGATGGCGATCTGTTCCAGGGTTTCAAAGATCAGTTGCCGCGGATGGATGCGCATCCCAGTCCGCTTTTCCACCTCGTAAACCACGCGCATGGAGAGCAGGGAGTGTCCGCCCAGATCGAAGAAATTATCATGGATTCCAATATGCTCGCGCCCAAGAACCTCCGTCCAAATATCCGCAAGTACCTCCTCCAGGGGCGAACGAGGGGCAAGAAAATACTCGCTGCTGTCCATTTGCACACCCTCGGGTGCCGGCATAGCGCCGCGATTCACTTTTCCGTTGGAAGTCAGCGGGAGAACTTCAAGCCGGACAAAGCTGGATGGCACCATGTAGTCGGGGAGTTTGACTTTCAAGAAATTACGCAACTCGGCGAAGCTTGGCTTCTCCGGCCGTCTGCCTACCACGTACGCGACCAGGCGTTTCTCTGCCGGTCTGTCCTCCCGTACCACCACCACCGCCTCGGTAACTTCCTCGTGTTGCCGCAACACGGCCTCGATCTCACCTAACTCGATTCGGAAGCCGCGCAGCTTCACCTGGTAGTCCAGCCGGCCGAGGAACTCCAGGTCACCGTTGGGCCGGTAACGCGCCCGGTCCCCCGTGCGGTAGAGGCGGGCCTGCGGGTCCGCGCTGAAGGGGTGGGGAATGAACTTCTCCGCGGTCAATTCCGGGTGGTTGAGATAGCCGCGAGCCAGCCCCGCACCTCCGATGTAAAGTTCTCCCGGAGCGCCCAAGGGCACGGGCTGGCGCTGCTCGTCCAGGATGTAAATCTCGGTGTTGGCGACGGGCCGGCCGATGGTGTAAGGTCCCTCCGGGTGACGTAAGGCAAAGGTCGAGTAGGTGGTGGTCTCCGAGGGTCCATAAAGGTCGTACACCTTCCGGACATGAGGCAGTTGGTGGATTTTGTTAACTAACTCTACGGTCAGCGGCTCGCCTGCCAGGTTAATGGTGCCCACCGAGGGCGGCACT
Organism: Terriglobia bacterium; assembly: GCA_041485425.1. GTDB lineage: Bacteria > Acidobacteriota > Terriglobia > Terriglobales > Acidobacteriaceae > JAIQET01. Next base: position 3,506 of record JBGPJK010000214.1, read on the forward strand.
GCCTCGAGCCGCAGCAGTTCGGCCATGGCCGAGGGTACTGTGTTAATGAGGGTCACCCGGCGGGTTGCAGGCAGAGTCGGCAACTGCAGGGCATTGGCCACCAGGATGACCGTGCCGCCGCAACTGAGCGGGACGAACAGCTCGAACACCGACAGGTCGAAACAAATCGAAGTGGAGAACAACACACCGGCCAGCTCTTCCGGCGTGAACACCTGCTGCGCCCATTGTACCAGCGACACGGGGCTGTGATGCTCGATGGCCACCCCCTTCGGTTTGCCGGTGGAGCCGGAAGTGTAGATGACATAGGCCAGTTGGTTGGGTCCGGCCGTTGGGGTTGGGTCCGTCGTCTCTGCCTTGGAGACGGCAGGCCAATTCTCGTCCAGACAAACGAGTCGGCAATCAGGCAGGTGAGCTTCTAAATCAGCGCGTATTGAGGACTGGGTCAGCAGCAGGGGAACACGGGCATCCTCCAGAACAAAGTGTAGCCGCTCTTTGGGGTAGGCCGGATCCAGCGGGACATAGGCCCCTCCGGCTTTTAGAATGCCCAGCAAGCCGACCACCATCTCCACCGAACGCTCCAGGCAGAGTCCCACGAGTGTTTCTTGACCAACCCCCAGGGTGCGAAGGTGATGAGCGACCTGGTTGGCGCGCCGGTTGAGTTCGCCGTAGGTGAGTTCTTGTTGGCCCCATACCAGGGCCACCGCTTCGGGTGTGCGCGCCACCTGGGCTTCGAAGAGTTGATGCAGGCTTTGGTCATGCGGATAATCGGCCGCGGTGTTGTTCCATTCGACCAGCAGTTGCCTCCGTTCGGACTCCGTCAACAGGAGCAAGGTGGCAACGGACTGCTCGGGATCGGCTACGGCTGCTTCCAGCAACGTTTGGAAATGCGACATCATGCCTTGGATTGTTGAGGCTTCGAATAAATCGGTGTTGTACTCCACGGTGGTGTACAACCCCTCCTCTCCTTCATAAAGGAAAAGCGTTAGATCAAACATCGAGGTCCCTCGCTCGATCCGCAGGGGGCGAAGGGTCAGGCCTGTCAGCTCCAGCGGAGCGGTAGGGGCATTCTGGAGGACAAAGAGGACTTGGAAAAGGGGACTGCGGCTGAGATCGCGCTCCGGCCGCAGCTCCTCGACAAGCTTTTCAAAGGGGAGATCCTGATGGGAATAAGCCCCCAAGGTAACGTCACGCACCCGCCCCAGCAACTGTCGGAATGTGGGGTTGCCGGACAGGTCTGTGCGCAACACTAGGGTGTTGACAAAGAAGCCGATCAACCCCTCCAGCTCCACCCGTGTCCGGTTGGCGATCGGAGAGCCTACCACGATGTCCTGCTGTCCGCAGTAGCGCGCCAGCAGCACCTTGAACGCCGCCAGCAGCGTCATGAACAAAGTCACCCCCTCGCGCCGGCTGAGCGAATGCAGGGTCTCGAGCAGGGCCTTGGGAAGATTGGACGTGAGGGTGTTCCCCGCATAGGTTTGTACGGCGGGCCGTGGCCGGTCCGTGGGCAGCTCCAGAACCGCGGGAGCATCGGCCAACTGCCGCTTCCAGTAAGCCATCTGCTCTTCCAACACCTCCCCTTGCAGCCACTGTCTCTGCCATACGGCAAAGTCTGCATATTGGATCGGGAGCTCGGAGAGCGGGGACGGTTTTCCGCTTGAAAAATGTTCATAGAGAGGCGCCATCTCCTTCTGCAAAACACCAAAGGACCAGCCATCAAAAATGATATGGTGGGAGGTGAACACCAAGACATGATCTTTATCGCCACATTGGAACAGAGCGGCCCGCCAGAGCGGCCCTCGATCCAACACGAATAGGTGCTGTGCCTCTTCACGAATGAAGCGCTGGAGTTCGTTCTCCCTTTCGGCCTCCGGGAGTTGCCGCAAATCAGTCGCCGGCAGTAAGAACGGAAGTGAGGGGACGATATATTGTATAGGTTGTCCCTCCACTAAGGGGAAGCTGGTGCGGAGGATTTCGTGACGCCTCACTATCTCCTGAATCGCCTGCTCGAGGACTGCTCGGTTGAGAGAACCGTCCAAGCGCACGGCTGAAGATATGTTGTATCCGGTTGTGCCTTCTTGCAGCTGATGCAGAAACCACAAGCGTTGTTGCCCATAGGAAAGCGGGAGGTGGCTGTCTCGGGACACGGGGCAAAGCGGAGGCATCTGCCGGCGCGATGTGGCGCTTTGCATTGCAGTGATGCCATCAGCCAGCCCGGCCACGGTCGGGTGTTCAAACATCCGGCGAAGCGACAGATCGACGTGCAATGCTTCGCGAATGCGCGAGGTGACGCGCGTGGCCAGAAGGGAATGTCCCCCGAGGTCAAAGAAGTTATCGTTGATACCGACCTGGTTGCGGCCTAGGACCTCACTCCAGATTCCCACCAGCACTTCCTCGACCGGTGTGCGCGGGGCGATGTAGCGATCGCTGCTTTCCATCTGCTCGCCCTCCGGTGCAGGCAGGGCCCGGCGATCCACCTTGGCGTTGGGAGTGAGGGGGAATGCCTCCAGCCGCACGAAGCTGGAGGGGATCATGTAGTCGGGGAGTTTGGACCTGAGATAATTGCGCAACTCGCCGAAGTCCGCCTCCCGCTCCCCGTGGCCGACCACATAAGCCACCAGGCGCTTGTCGCCGGGCTGATCCTCGCGGACCACCACCGCCGCCTCGGCCACTGCGTCGTGCTGCCGCAGCACCGCCTCAATCTCCCCCAACTCAATGCGAAAACCGCGCAGCTTGACTTGAAAGTCCAACCGCCCAAGATGCTCAATGCGGCCGTCCGGCCAGTAGCGCGCGAGATCGCCCGTTCTGTACAGGCGAGCCCCCGGCTCGCTGCTGAAGGGATGGGGGATGAACTTTTCGGCCGTCAACTCGGAACGGTTCAGATAACCGCGCGCCAGTCCTGCCCCCCCAATGCAGAGCTCACCCGGTACCCCCACTGGCACCGGCTGCTGCTGCTCGTCGAGGATGTAGATCTCGGTGTTGGCAATGGGCCGGCCAATGGAGATCTTCTGCTCGGTTGCGGTGACTTCAGTCAGCGTCGACCAGATGGTGGTCTCCGTGGGGCCATACAGATTCCACAACTGACCACAGCGGGAAAGCAGTTTCTGCGCCAGGTCCAGCGGCAGGGCCTCTCCACCACAGAGCACCTTCAGATGGGGTCGGCCCACCCATCCTGCGGCCAACAACAGTTGCCAGGTGGCCGGGGTGGCTTGCATGAGGGTGGCCGCAGAGCGTTCAATGGCATCTGTGAGGGCGTGACCATCACTGGCCATCTCGCGGCTGGCGATCACCACACGAGCGCCCACCGCCAAAGGCAGATAAAGTTCCAGCCCCGCGATGTCAAACGACAGCGTCGTTACCGCCACCAGCACGTCACTGGCATCGATCCCCGGTTTAGACTTCATCGAACTTAAGAAGTTCACAACGGCGCGATGCGGAATCTGCACCCCCTTGGGCTTTCCCGTGGAACCGGAGGTGTAGATCACATAGGCCAGGTGTTCGGAGTTGCCAACAGGGGTGGGGTTGTCGCTGCTCTCGTGGGCAATCCTCGGCCAGTCCGTGTCCAGGCACAGAACCCGGGACTGGTGGGCAGGAAGCTCCGGCCGCAGGCGTTGTTGCGTGACCAGAAGAGGCACAGCAGAGTCGGCGAGCATGAAGGCCACGCGCTCTCGGGGAAAATCCGGGTCCAGCGGCACGTAGGCACCCCCTGCTTTAAGGATTCCCAGCAGGCCCACCACCATCTCCACCGATCGCTCCACGCAGATGCCCACCAGCGTCTCCGGGCCCACGCCGAGCGCGCGCAGGTGATGGGCGAGCTGGTTGGCCCGACGGTTGAGTTCCCCGTAAGTGAGTTGCTGCTGATCGGCTACAAGCGCCATAGCGCCGGGGGTGCGGGCCACCTGGGCTTCAAACGACTGGTGCAGAAGCTCATCCCGCGGATAGTCGGTCGCGGTGTCGTTCCATTCGACCAGCAGTCGATGACGCTCCGCTTCAGGCAGCAGGGACAACGCATCGATAGGTTGCTCTGGAGCGGCCGCTACGGCTTCCAGCAGGATTCGGAAATGTGACGCCATCCGCTCGATCGTGGCGGCCTCGAACAGATCCGTGTTGTATTCCAGAGTGCCCTGCAACCCCTCCCCTGCTTCATACAAATAGAGGCTTAGATCGAATAGGGAGGTTTCTCGATCGATGGGCAGCGGGCGAAGTGTCAGCCCCGCCAGCTCCAGCGGAGCCATGGGGGCATTCTGGAGGACGAAGAGGACCTGGAAAATGGGACTGCGGCTAAGATCGCGCTCCGGCCGTAACTCCTCGACGAGCTTTTCGAAAGGAAGATCCTGGTGGGCATAGGCCCCCAAGGTAACTTCTCGCACCCGCCCCAGCAACTGCCGGAACGTGGGGTTGCCGGACAGGTCAGTG
>JBGPJK010000215.1:0-7903 GCA_041485425.1 Terriglobia bacterium
CCTTTTTCCCGCAGCTTGATGAAGTAGGCGTTCTCGGCGAAGCGGCAGGCGTCGAAGTAGAGCGGGATGCGGTTTTTCCGGCACAGTGCGCTGACCGCGCGCACATTCTCCATCGAAACCGGCTGGCCGCCGCCCGAGTTGTTGGTCACGGTGAGCATGACCAGCGGAATGCGCTCGCGGCCTACGCGGTTGATCACGGTTTCCAGCGCCTCCACATCCATGTTGCCCTTGAAAGGGTGTACCAGGCTGGGATGCTTGCCTTCTTCGATGACCAGGTCCACGGCTTCGGCGCCGACGAATTCGACGTTGGCGCGGGTGGTATCGAAATGCGTGTTGTTGGGGACGATGTCGCCCTTCTTGCACATCACGCTGAACAGGATGCGCTCAGCAGCGCGGCCCTGGTGCGTGGGGATAACGTGGCGGTAGCCGAAGATGTCCTGGACGGAGTTGCGGAAGCGGTCAAAGCTCCGGCTGCCGGCGTAACTTTCGTCGCCTTCCATGATCGCAGCCCACTGGTGCGTGGACATGGCGCCCGTGCCCGAGTCGGTCAGCAAGTCAATGAGCACGTCGTCCGCGGGCAGCAGGAATAGGTTGTAGTGGGCGGCGTGCAGCAGTTGCTCGCGCTCCTCACGAGTCGTCCAGCGGATGGGTTCGACGCTCTTGATGCGGAAGGGCTCAATGATGGTACGGGCCATGGCGCAGTTCTCCTGCTACAGGACACACCCGCGGCTGAACATGTGTCAATGGCAGAAGTCATACGTGGGCGTGACGTTGGTTGGCGCAGTAGGCGTGCGCGCCAGATCCTTCGCGGGCTGGGAACCCGCCCAGGATGACGCCGGAGTAGTGGAGATGGCAATCGCGGATCATTGGAAAGGCGTCATCCCGACCCGGCGCGCACTACGGCACGTTCACGGAATCCCGGGTCTCTTCCGGTTGATAGCTGACCGCGGCCGTCCGCTCCAGCTTGTCCCAGGCGAACTTCCGCCCTTCAATCGCCCGCTTCAGAGTCTTCAGCAGGACGACCGAGAACAACTGCCGGTAGGCGAAGCGCTGCAGCCACACCTGGCTGAGCAGCCAGATATCCTCGCGGGCTTCGGGCTGGCGGCGCTCCAGCGCGAAGGCGATGGCGGAGGTGATGAAATCAATAATCAGGAACGCGGCAAAGAAGATCACCAGCCGCTGGAAGCTGGCCGGATCCGTGGACTCGGGATGGAAGGATTTCTGGACGAAGTACCAGAGCGCGCCCACCGCGAACATGAGATCGATAAACGGCGAGACCAGCGGCAACAGGATCTGGAAGATCAGAATGTTCGGCAAGGCCACGAAGCCCAGCACCCCTTTCCGGGCGAAGACACCGCTGTGCTTCCACACCGCTTGCAGAATGCCGAAGGACCAGCGGAAGCGCTGCCGCATCAGGCCATTGGCGTTCACCGGCGCTTCGGTATAGGCCAGCGCCAGGTCTTCGTACTCTACGTGGTAGCCGCGCCGCAGCAGGGCCATGGTGAGATCGGCATCTTCCGCCACGGTGTCGGTGTGGTATCCGCCAGCTTCCCGTACGGCCGAGGTCCGCCAGGCGCCGATCGCTCCCGGCACTACGCTAACTGCGCCCAGCGTGTTCAGCGCCCGACGCTCAAAGTTCTGGCTGGTGATGTACTCCAGCGCCTGCCAGCGGGTCCACAGATTCACACGGTTGCCCACCTTCGCGTTGCCGGCCACAGCCGCAACCCTCGGATCAAGGAAGTGAGGTACCAGCCGCGTGATGGCATCGCGAGCGATCACCGTGTCGGCATCAATGCCGACGAAGATCTCCTCATCGCGCAAGTGCGCCAGGCCAAAGTTGAGGGCCTCCGCCTTGCCGGAGTTGGGCTTGGTCAGGATGAGTACGCGGCCGCGCGCTTCTTCGTCGACGAAAGCCGCGCGCGCGATGTCCAGCGTCTGGTCGCTCGATCCGTCATCGATCACGATCACCCGCAGGTTCGGATAATTCGAGCCCAGCGCGGCCCGGATCGTCCGCTCGATCACCTTCTCTTCGTTATAGGCGGGGATCAGCACTGCCACCTCAGGCTTGTAAGCTTCGGCTTCTCCCGGCCCGCCGTAATGGCGCTGCCGCACGCGGTCATAGACGGCGAACGCCCCGATGAACAGCAACCGCCCAGTCATCAGCAGATCGCCGATGAAGAAGATCCAGGTAATGGCCTTGATCCCGAAGTCGAAGAGCAGGAAACCTACCAGATTCAACCCCGCGGCCCAACGCTCATTCGACGGGATAGGCGGCATCACATCCGCGCGAGTCTTGCCCAATAATTCATAGAGAGGAACCACCTGGTAGCCCTTGGCGCGGATGCCCTCGATGATCATGGGCAGGGCGCGCACCGTCTCGCGCCGGTCCCCGCCGCCGTCGTGCAGCAGGATGATATTGCCGCAGCGCTGGTCGTTCGGCGCACAGGGCGGCAAGTGCGCGATCACATCTTCGGAGATCTGCTCGGCGCTGCGGTGCGGGTTCTCGCGCCAGTCGTTGGGATCGATTTTGTCGCCCACCGTGGTGTAACCCAAGTCCTGGGTAAGTTCTAACGGGCGCACCTGATCGGCCGTATCCGGCTCCTGGTCGATCGAATAAGGCGGACGGAACAGAATGGTGCGCATCCCCAAACGGCTGGCAAACAGCCGCTCCGTGAGATTCAGCTCCAGCTTCATGAAGGTGGATGAGATGTTGCTGATGTCGGGATGGGTAAAGGTGTGGTTCCCGATCTCGTGCCCCTCGCGGTAAATGCGCGAGGTCACGTCGGCAAACTTGTCGGCCTGGATGCCGATCAGGAAAAACGTGGCGGGCGCGTGTTCGCGCTTGAGCACGTCGAGAATTTTTGGCGTCCACTCCGGATCAGGGCCGTCATCAAAGGTGATAGCGACCTGGTTGGGGCTGGAACCATACCGCGCCACGCGGTAGGGTTCGGGCAAGGAATCGAAGTTCTGGTCAGTGATCAGCCCGGTGGTCGCATCCACCGTGAGAGTGCGGGTCCCGTCGGCGGGACGGTCCTCGATCCGAAGAATCTCGCCGTTGCCCTCCATATCGACATCCTGCCCAGGAGGAACCTCCTTCAACTTGTCGGGAGCCCCAGACTCGCCGGGAATGTCCCACACCTTCCAGAGCGAACGATCTTCGGCGCCCAGCCGCCACAGGGCAAATGTCTGGATGCCCAGGCTCTGCGCCGCGCGCATCTGGTTGAGGGCGGTGACAGCATCCAGGAACCAGACGTCATGTTGCAGGTTGTGCTCATCCAGGTAGCTGAAGTGCGGATTCAGGCTGTCGGAGTCGAAATCGACATCTTCCTCAGAGTCCCGCGCACCCAGCCACGCCTCCTGCACCGAAACGTTGATAGTTTCTTTGACATCGGGCGGCAACTTGCCATTCTTTGGTTTGCGCGCCCAGTCGTATCCGTAGTTGGCAATGGCACAGATCAGCTTGTCTTGCGGGAGGGCTTTCTTGGCCGCCACCAGGTTGGCGACGAACCAATCCTGGGATGCGACCGGCCCGGGCGTCCCGGGATAGGGATAGTGCTCGTCATAGTTCATGAGCACCACGCCGTCCGCGCGGGCAGCCACGGCGGCGTAGTCGAAGTCTTCGTTTCGGACCTGCACACTGACGTACAGCTTCAAGCCCTTGGCGTGCAGGTCGTCGGAGAGCTCGCCGAGCAGCGCCAGGTACCCCGGCTGCGCGTTGCTGGGAAAGGCTTCGAAGTCCACCATCAGCCCGCGGTATTTGTCGCTGCCCAGAAAGGCGTCGAGCTGCTGACGGAAGCGGGCACGAGCCTCCCCATCATTGAGAAAGGCGGCTATATTGACCCAGTCCGCGCCATCAAAATTGTTGACCAGCGGAAAAACTTCCACGCCAGTATCTTCCGACTTGAGGAACGGCATGACCTTGTCGTCCACCGCGCGGAGAGTGGAGCCTTGCACCACATCGAAAAACTTGGTGGTTTCCGGGTCCTCACCCTGCAGGTGACCGTCGGGCGTCAGCACGTGCAGCCACTCCGGATAGAGCAGGTCGATCTGGCGTGCGTATTCCCGTAAGGAAGAAAAGCTGGCCGCGTCCCAGGGAACGTAAAAGGCAGCCCGGATACCTTCCTCCGCATTGAGCTGCACCTGGGAAGGAGCCTTCTTCGACTTACGATGGCCGCGCAGCTCCGCCGCGCGCCGGCGTTTCTCCTTGGCCTTTTCTTTTTCTTTTTCTTTCAGCGCATGGTAGGGCCGCTTGAGCGTGGGCAGCAGCAACTCGGGCAAGGGCTCGCTGCGCAAGGCACCATAGACAAAGAAAGCCACCAGCAGCGTAATCGTCACACCAAGAAGATCGAAAAGCCGCCGCAGCCGCTTCCAGCGGGCCCGACGGGGATCGTAAAAGACCGGTTTCGCCATGCAGGGTGAGCCATTTCCATCCTAAGCTGAGGCCAACCGAGGGTCAAACAGCAGTTCACTCATTATGCAGCTCGCTTTCGGCAGACTTGCACAGTGGAGATTCGCTCAAAACGCGCTATATTCGGTGCGTGCGCGAAATCGTGCGCAAACATCCCTGGTTCTTCCTGTGGGCGACGCTGGCGGCGCTGGCGCTGCGGCTGCTGTTCATTGTCCGCTTCCCCAGCATTACCACCGACTCGTTCATCTACGGCGACATTGCCAGGAACTGGTTGCAGCACGGAATCTACGGCCTAAGCGACTCCGGTGCGATCGTCCCCACTTACATCCGGCTGCCCGGGTACCCGGCGTTTCTCGCCATGGTGTTTGCCATCTTCGGCATGGAGCACTACCGGGCGGCACTGCTGATCCAGATGTTCGTGGATATCGGCACGTGCTTTGTGATTGCCGATATGGCGCGCCGCGTCATTTCTCCGCGCGCGGCCAGAGCCGCGTTCTTGCTGGCGGCGCTATGCCCCTTCCTCGCCAACTACGTTGCCACCGCGCTCACCGAAACGCTGGAAATCTTCTTTACAGCGCTGGCTCTGGATTTGGCCATCTTGGGGTTAGAGGAGCTGGATTCTGCGCGGGTGCGCGCATGGATAGGGTGCGGACTGGCGGTGGGAGCGGCCATCCTGCTGCGGCCGGATGGCGGCCTGCTGCTGCTGGCGATGGGCGCGTACCTGATCTGGTTTCTGGTCCAACAAGTACGAGCGGGACGTCCCTACCTCCGCGTCATTGGCGCTGGTATCGCGGTCTTGCTGATCTCCCTCGCGCCACTCGTCCCCTGGACCCAGCGCAACCTTCATACCATGCGGCGTTTCCAGCCGCTGGCGCCACGCTATGCCAACGAAGAAAACGAATTCGTGCCCATGGGTTTCAATCGCTGGACCAAGACCTGGATCGCCGACTATGCCTCGGTCGAAGACATCTACTGGCAGGTGCCGGGGAATCCCGTGGATCCAGAGAAGCTTCCCTCCCGCGCTTTTGATTCCGAGGCGCAACGTGACCAGACCGTGCAACTGCTGGCGGATTACAACGATGCGCTGCACGTCAGTCCGGAGCTGGATGAAAGATTCGCGGCGCTGGCTGCTGCGCGTGTCCACAACGCGCCGTTGCGCTACTACGTCGGGTTGCCGCTGCTTCGCATCTCCGATATGTGGCTGCGTCCGCGGACCGAACTGCTGCCCTCCGACACCCGCTGGTGGGAGTTCAATGATGATCCGGAGTGGTCGATTTTGGCCGTGTCCCTGGGTTTGGTCAACCTGCTTTATCTGCTGGCAGCAGTCGCCGGACTGGTGCGAGGAAAATTCCTGGGACAGCTCGGCCTGCTGCTCACCTTCGTGGTTCTGCGATCTGCGTTCCTCGGCTCCATGGAAAACCCCGAACCTCGTTACACGCTGGAATGCTATCCCGTGGTGATGGTGCTGGCGTCCGCATTTTTCTCTCGTAGAGCAGGGCCGGAACAAACTGAGAACTGAGAACCTGGAACTGACAACTGCCTTTTAACCATCCCCGTTCTTCAGCGTAGGACCGTGATCGGCTAAGGCTGGCCTCCACCGCCCAGCTTCTGCGCGGTGGCCCTTTCCCGCTGCGCGTCGGCCTCGCGTCCCAACTGAGCGTAGGCTTCCGCCAGGAACAGATGTGCCTCCCGCGAGTCGGGCTGCACCTCCGCCGCCTTCTCCAGATTCGCGAGTGCGCCCGCAGGATTGCCCTGCAAGGAAAGAATGCGTCCGCGCAGCAGGTTGGCACGGTAGTGGTCAGGATCCAGGCCCAGAGCGGTGTCGAGCTCGGTCATCGCTTCTGGCACGCGATCAATGCGAGCGTAAACCGCAGCCAGGGAGAAATGCGCGTCCGTCCATTTCGGAGCCCGTGCCACGGCCGCCTCAAACTGCGGCGCGGCCGCTTTCCAATCTCCGGTTTCAAACAAAGCCAGCCCCAGTTCATAGTGGCCCATGCCGTTATCCGGAATCAGCTGCACCGCTTTTCCCAGCGGGCCCAACGCTTTGTCATAGTTCCTCAGCCGCGACTGAGCGATTCCAAGCTGCATTTCGGCGATGGGCATTTCTGGCTGTTCTTTCAACACCCGCTCGAGCAATGGAACCGCTTCCTGATACCGCCCGTCCTCCACATCGAACATGGCGTTGTGCAGCAGATTGGACACCTCGATCTTTGATTTGGGATCGACCCCACCTTCCTTGTCACCCGCACTGGGCTTGATATCGGATCCCACATACCCCAAGGCCTGCAGCTTCTCCATCTGTTGTGCATCTGGCTTCGCCAGCTCGACCAGCGTCTGGCTCGTCTGGCTGCGGAACTGATCCAGTTGCGAGGCCAGCGTGTCCGCTACCGCCTTGCTGCTGGCGGCCAGATTATGCTGCTCCGGCGGATCGGCTGCCTGGTTGTAGAGTTCGCGCTCGGGCGCCCGGATGTACAAGTACTTTCCGGAGCGCAGCGCCCGCAAAGAACTCCAGCCGAACGCGCGATGCGGATAATCGGTCTCCGCGTAGGCGGGACGATCCTCCGTCGCACCCGCCTTTGCACCAGCAGCCCCGGGCGGCTTCATCATTCCCAGCAACGATTCCCCTTGCATCCCCGTCGGAACCGGGATGCCCACTTCGCGCAACACAGTAGGCGCGACGTCCACCAACTCGACCATGGTCTCGACGCGCCTTCCCGCGGCCCTGTCCGCGGGCAACTTAAACAGCAGGGGCACGTGGATAGTCTCGTCGTACAGAAACACCCCGTGGGTTTGCTCGCCGTGTTCCCCCAGCGACTCGCCGTGGTCGGCCATCACCGCGATCAGCGCGCCGTCGTAAAGGCCGCGCGCGCGGAGCGCAGTCAGAAGTCTGCCTACGGCAGAATCGGTGTACGCGATCTCTCCGTCGTAAGGCGCGGAGGCATAGCGAGTTTTGTAGGGTGGCGGCGGATCGTAGGGATCGTGGGCATCGTACAGATGCACCCACAGAAAAAACGGCCCCTGCGGGTGCTTGCTCAACCAGGCCAGCGCACGGTTCACCACTTCGCCGGCCCGGCGCTCGACCGTCTGGTAGCGGTCTGCGCCTCGGCGCCGGAGATGAAATCCCGCGTCGTACGTATCGAACCCGCGATCGAAGCCGGGCGCGGTGCCGTCCAGCGGATCGAGGATCAATGATCCCACAAACGCCGCCGTATGGTAGCCATGCTGACGCAAGATCTCCGGCAGGTACGGCAGGCGCGGCGAGAGGGGAACGCCAAAATCGTTCACGTGACTGAACTGCGGGTACGTGCCGGTGAAAATGGTGGCGTGCGAGGCGGTGGTCAGCGGCACGTGCGAGTAAGCGCGGGTGAAAACAATCCCTTGCCGGGCCACGGCGTCGAGGTTCGGTGTAAGCCCGCGCTGCGAGCCCAGGAATCCCAAGCGGTCGGCGCGGGTGGTGTCCAGGGTGATGAGGATAATGTTGGGATGTGCTGGTAC
>JBGPJK010000216.1:0-7900 GCA_041485425.1 Terriglobia bacterium
GCTGTTTTTGAAGGAAAGCGACTTTTTCAACACCCACGCCTGATTACAACAGTTAACACCTGCCACTTCTCTGGCCCACAGTTTGTCGTCCATGGGGATTTCTTCCGAGTGGCCCGTGATCCAGGCGCAATCGCCAAAGCACCAGAGCGAACCACAGATTCTGTTTATTGGGGCCTGGTGGAACATTTGTGGAGGGTATTCCGATTCGGGAACAGGTGTGTGCGGTGGCTGGCACGGGATCTCGCGGTGGGAAACTAATTTCCAGAGTCTAATGTACCTGTAAAACTCTTGTCAGCGCATTGACCGGCGAAGGTAAGCGCAGTAGAGTCGCAGACTCAGGCTAGATACAGTCCTGGTCACTTGCTTGCCGTATCGGTTGCGATGCGTTGTAGGTAATTTGTCCGGGAAGAATCCCCACTAGCCAGGAGGCTACCCTTGAGCAGAAATCGCTTTGCATGGTGTTGTGTCTCGCTGTTTGCTATCGTCGTTTTGCTTACACCAGTATTGAACGCGCAGGTTCTGGAAAAGCTGCCGTACTCGGGCGGCGTCTTGTCAGAACGTGCGATCCGCGCGGGCCGCATTCAACTACACAATGGCGGTGTGGGCCAGGTCGGCAATCCTGATCTCACCTGCAGTCCTGCTCCCTGCGTCTTCACTCCGGTGCGGGCGTCGAGCGGTGGACAGCCGTCGAACGAATCTCCACTCGCCGTGAGCCCGCTCAGCGCCAACAAGTTCCTCAGCGGCGCCAATGACTACAATTGCCCAAACATCCAGGGCTTCTACGCCAGCGTGGACGGCGGCACTACCTGGACGCGCAAGTGCTCGCCGGGTAGCGGCGGACAAGGCGATCCTGTGGTCGGCTATGACCGGCTGGGTAATGCCTTCGCCGGCGGCATTCAAAGCGGCAGCTACAAAATCTTCAAATCCACCGACGACGGCCAAACCTGGGGCGCCCCGATCACAGTGACCGGCCCCCTGCTTGGCTACCTGGCCGACAAGCCGTGGATGGAAGTGGACACGAATGCCTCCAGCCCGTTTGTAAATAACATTTACTTCTCAGGAACGCAGTTCGCGTCCGATAGCGATAGCGAGATCAGCGTCTCGGTTTCAAGCAATGCGGGAACAACGTGGACTACCAAAGCAGTGGACACCCGGCAGAACTTCCCACAATTTGTGGATCAGTTCAGCGACCTGGCAATCGGCAATGACGGAACGGTGTATGTGACCTGGATCCGCTGCCCGGCGAATGGTACAGCCGGCGACTGCGGCGGCACTGTCACCAACATCATGTTGTCGAAGTCGACCGATAGCGGCCAGACCTGGAGCACGCCCACGGCTGCATTCACCACGACTCTGGCTCCAGATGCGTGCTTCTGCGCGTTCTATGGCAGCTTGCCCAACACCAGCGAGCGCATAAGCAACATTCCGGCGGTGTCGGTGACCGGCAGCGGCGCGACGGCGAAGGTCTTCGTCACCTACTACAACTGGACAGGCACCAAGATGCAGGTGATGCTGCGCTCGTCGACGGACGGAGGAACGACCTGGAGCGCGGGCACGGTAGTATCAAATGCTTCGGGCGACCAGTTCTTCCCATGGGTGAGCCTGGCGCCCAACGGCGGCAGAATCTACGTGAGCTGGCTGGATCGTCGTAACGACCCGCAGAACATCAAATATCAACCGATGTTTGCGATGTCTGTGAATGCCGGCAGCAGCTTCGGGACCGCGCACCTTCTGTCTACGGCTGCCTCCAATCCCTTGAATGATGGGTTCGCCGGCAGCTTCATGGGCGATTACCGGACCAGCGTCGGTGTCAGTACCCAGTTCTATGCAGTGTGGATGGATACGACGACCGGCACCAACAACGTTCAGGATGAGTTCGGCGGCATCCGGCTGAAATAGTTCGCCCGCATCGAACATCGGTTCAGCCCACTGGCTCCGGCCAGTGGGCTTTTTTATCGGGGGCTGGCCCACCCTTACGACCGGGAGTCTACAACTCGGTTGCCCTACCCTTCGCGGTTTTCGGAGGGTGGGCACTGCCGGGTACCTCACCTTTGCGCTTTCTGAGGTGGCTGTGGGCCTCTTTCCATCGTCCATGCTCCCGGAAAACTAGAATCTGTTTCCCCACGGTACGCAAACCTGCGGCTTCTTGCCACGCCTCACGAGCGAACCTCCTGGCCTACCCGACCGGGAAGCTTCGCCTTCCTTGTGGGCCGAGCAATCGGTCGACCTCGGTTTCCACCACCCGATAACATTCGCAGGCGCGAGCTTCCAGGCTTTTTCGGTCGAGGATGGTGATCTGGCCCTGGGTATTAAGGATGAGCCCCATCTGTTGCAGGCGACGCACCGCCACACTTACAGTTTCCCGGCGCGCGCCTGCCACGGTGGAGATCGACCCCTGTGTCATCCACAGATCGTCGGAGCTTACTCGATCGTGGAAAAACAGCAGCCATCGGCAAAGGCGCTTTTCCAACGGGTGGAAACGGTTGCAGACTGCCGTCTGGGAAATCTGGATAATCAGGGCTTGGGTATAGCGCAGCAGCAAACATTGAAACGGACCTCCCTTGGCAAATTCGTCTTGCAGTGCATCCGCCCTCAACTTGAGCGCGTTGCCGGCAACCAGCACGACCGCGCGATTGAACGTGATATCGCTGCGCAGGAAGAAATCAACCCCTACCAGCCCTTCGTTGCCCGCCAGACCCATGACCGCGGTCGATCCATCTTCGGTGGTGGAGACAAAGGCGATGATCGCAGTAAGCGGGAAATAAACGTGCTCCAGCCGTCCCCCCGGCTCATAGAGAACCTCACCGAAGGAGAGCGTAACCGGCTGCAGATTGGCACGCAGACGTTCACGGTGTTCGACCGGGAGGGCGGACAGAAGACGGTTCTCCCCCAAGCTGCGAAATTCCATGACTGAAGGCATCACCCAGTACCTCTCCTGAACACTCTCGGCACCGTCCCGGCCATCGTGCCCCGGCCGGGGAGGGTCACTCCGTCACCAAGTGTTCGCTCAGCGGCTAGTCTAGGGGTGAGGCTCCGCGTGTGATCCGAAGAGTTGTTTTTGTTCCAGTTTCGGAACAAGGGGCGGTGGTGGCCCACCCAATCAACCCACTATATCGTTAGACGATATAATATCGACATTCGGGAGACCGCTATAGGGGGAGGGGGTACCCCGGTACCAGAGAGTCAAGAGGAACGGGCGGTAGCTGGACCGACGAGTCGGCTGTCCCGAGCTGTTGGGGGCGGGACACCCCCACCCTCGGCGCCGCTCAGGGCAGGCTGGGACGGCAGGCGTGAATGAAAGGCCTTGGTGGGCCCGCCAGGATTTGAACCTGGGACCAGTGGATTTCGGCCCTTGAAACCACCGTTTTCGGGGTAGTTGGTGTAATCGCCTGTGGCTGTTGAAAAACTCGAGATTTCAGAAATCAGGGAGAATTTGGGAGATAGAAAATGTCTAGCCGGGCAGAGAAAGCCGTTTGTAGGGCATCCTGACGCGATCTAATTTTTGCGGATTTCTAGAAAGTGAGTTTTTCAACAGCCACGCCTGATTACAACAACAACGTCGTTCAGCGTTGGCAGCCGATGCTTTAGCGGTGCAGTAAGTCGTGATATCTGCTGCAAACATCAGTTTCCCACTAGGGCAAGTAGTATCGGAATGAAGTCATGATCATGTTCTCAACGCCCTTCGGTAAAGGGCCGTTCGAAGCCGCCCACACATTCCTATAGGTGTATGAGTACGACATGCCGAGCTGCACAGTCCCCATGGGGCCCTTGTAGAAGCGGTACCAATATCCCGGTTGGATCTGCCACAGGTTGCGGGTTTGCGCCTGACAGGCCTGTGTGGAGGAAGGAGCCTCTACGGTACAGCCGGAAACATCGTTCTTTGGGGAACCATAGCCAACGCCCTTACCACTCGCGTTCACATAGGCGGAACGTCCATAGTATTCGTCGCCGCCGTAGATGTAGACATCCAGTTTGGGTGATGGGTGTGCTTCGATGCCAGCCATCGTTTGTAGGGCTTGAATGGGCACGATCGTCCCAGTTGGCCGCAGAGTTACGTCGGGCCCAAGTCCTGAAGCATAACGGCCGATTCCCCTGCCACCCAGAGCTTCCAGGATGACATCGACCTTTTTTGTGGCTGGAAGGACCGCGCCGAATCCCGCGCCGCCGCCTCCCTGAATGTCGTTGTTGCCGCCAATCCGGTCGCGGAAAAAGCGTCCGACCACCTTGATCTCGTAGTGGCCGAACCCGGGCTCGAATGCCAGTTTCGCGATCAGATCGGGAGCGACGTCGGTCGAAATTCCGTTGGCGCCCGGAGTATTGTTCAGAGTGAACTGTGAACCGGGCGAAGTTGCGTTGGGGCTGTTGTTGAACCCAAATACGCCCGGCGGTGGGTTCACGACGTTGAGATTGGTCTCAGGATTCTCTACGGAAACGGCTGCCCAAACGCGATTGTTGAAGTTCTTGGTAAAGCGCGCGCCCCACTGGCGTGCCCAGTTGTAGCCGACCACGTATTGGGAGTCGATGGTCAGAGGAATGAACTCCTGGCGCACGGTCATACCTTTCCGGCTCGTGGTCAACAGACTCCACGACTGCCCGCCCAGGAAAGAGAAGCCGCTGCTGGATTCGGCTTGCGCCCAGAGTTGGCGCTGGCGCAGATTGAAACTGCTGCTTTCGAGTTCGTTTGCGGTAGGAGCGGCGCCCAGGAAGTCGGCCTCGTAGTAGCCAGAAAGCTTCCAGGTGCCAGCCTTTCCCTCGCCCAACAGCGCAATGCGGGACTGGCGGCCCGTGCCACGAAATTCGCTGAGGTGCGAGTTGGCCGACCCGCCAAAAGGAATGTTGGCAAAGGTGCTGGTTACGTCTCCGTTCTCATTGTGCGTACGGTAGATCGAGGCCGCTTCAAGAAAACCACCCGGCGTAATAGTGATGCCTTTGTAGTGGATCGCCAGAGGACTCTCGAGAGCCTTCGTCTGCTTCTGTTGCTCCTGCAGGCCCAGGGCGACATTGGCGGTAGTCGTCTTTAGCTGGGAAACGTCAGCCTGGAGGATTGCAACTGCATTACTCTGGCTGTCTTGTTCAGCCGTGGTACCTGCCGGAGAGGTCACCTTTCGCTGGGCATCCAGCGCCATTTGCTTTGCTTGCTCAATGGTTTGGTCTTTCTCCTTCAATTCTTGCCTGAGCCCTTCCAGTTCTGCCTGTTGGGCAGCAACCGCCTGTCGCAGGTCTTCAAAATCCTTGATGCTCACACTGGTGGCCGCCTCTTTGCGCATGTTCTTGGAACTCGTTGTGGTCTGGGCCATCAAACCAGGCACCAAAAGCAGTGCCACGCACCACAGATGCGTTCTCATGGATTCGCTATCTCCGTTTCTTTGTTTCGACAATCAGTCAGTCGTGAAGCACCAAAGTGTGCCTGAAGGCGGCAGCCGGTCTGTCGTGGCTGCCAATTCAGTCGCCCGTGGCGTTGAGGGCCGCCGGTTCCAGCGCACCGTCGCGTAGTCTTTCGGGCCGCACTTCTTTCCGGTTCATCTCCTCCGGACAGAGCAGTTCCAGAACGGGTGAGGTCATGAAGGTCGTGATCAAGGCCATCATTACCATCATGGAGAAAAGGGCTGGTGAGATGACCTTGATATCGAGGCCAATGTTCAGGATCACCAGTTCCATCAATCCTCGAGTGTTCATAAGCGTCCCCAGCGCGGCGGCCTCTCTCGCCGGCATGCCGGTGAGCCAGGATGCGAGCATCGAACCACCCAGCTTGCCTGCGGTCGCAACCAGCACGATCAGGGCGCAATACATCCACATCTCCGGACCCTTCACCAGAGCGATGTTGGTTCGCAGTCCCGTGAACGCAAAGAAGAGAGGCAGAAGGAGGGTGACAGTTACGGTCTCGAACCTGTCGAGGAGGTACCGCACAAATCTCTGTTGCTTGGGCATGATCGCGCCCATCAGGAAAGAGCCGAACAGCAAGTGAATGCCGAGCGATTCTGTGCACAACGCGGACGCCAGCACTAACACGAGCACGAAGGCAACCATGTTCTCGCTGAGCCCGCCCTGCTCCTCAAAAATGGTGGCGAAGCGTTTCAGCAGGCGTTGCACGCCATAGATCATGATCAGGGCAAACAGGACAACTCCGCCGAGCGTTACCCAGATCGGCGTTCCCGAGTGGGAGGAACGAATCAGGACCACGATGTACGCCAGAATGCACCAGCCAGTAACGTCATCCACGGCGGCGCAGGCAATCGCCACCGTGCCGAGCCGGCTTTGCAGCATGTTCCGTTCGTTCAGAATGCGCGCCAGCACCGGGAAAGCTGTGATGCTCATGGCTGCCCCCATGAAGAGCGCAAAACTGGTGAATGCTACGCTGTCATCAGAAAGGCGAGGATATAAGTACAGTGCCAGAAATGATGCGAGCACGAACGGGGCGGTGATACTAACGTGGCTGGTCAACACCGCAGCGTGCCCTTGCCTCTTCAGTTCCCGCGGATTAATGCCCAAGCCCACCAGGAACATAAAGATGATGACGCCAACCTGGCTCAGCGCATTCAGGAAGCCCAGGCTGGATGCTGGGAACAGGTACGCTGAAAAGTGTGGGGCAACCCACCCCAGCAGCGAAGGCCCGAGCATGATGCCGGCAAACATCTCTCCCACCACGCGCGGCTGATGGATTTTTTGGAACAGGGTTCCAGCCGCGCGGCATACCACCAGGACCACCGCGATCTGCAGCACCAAAGTGAACAAGTTGGGCATTATTGGGCGCCTTTCTTTTGGGTCGAAGCTTGCCGCACTGCATGAAACTCGACTGCCTCGCATAAGGGACAGCCGGCAACTGAGAGGACACCGGACATCACCCGAGGATCGGCCTTCGCATCTACTGTGACTGTGAGCGCCACAGAACCCTCGCCTGCGCAGTTCGCTGAAGGAGGGCCGCCCGCCGGACGAAGCGCCGCATGCAGCGTCGTGCCCTCGATTACGCCGGTCCCCCCGGCCTTTACGCCACTGATCGCAAAGTTCTTTCCGGATTGTGAAATCGCGACTGGCGTATCCGGATCCAAGCCAAGCGCGCTTACACACGCCGAGAGAGCCACCTTGGTCGCATCCGCTTGAACTCTCCACACGCCGTCCACCGAAGTCGGTGCTTTCAGGTTTCGACCGCTCCTGAGTACGCCAATCAGGCCGGTAATGGGCAGCGCTACCAAAAGTACATACGCGATTGCGAAGTTCCTGTTCGAATGGGGCACCTTTGCTCCTGAATTGCGGGTGTCTGATAGCGGGGGGATCTTCGGTAACCGATAGAGATTGGGTCCGCCCTTGCCAAGCAAGAAAGTATCTCGGGTGCGGGGCAGGAATCTATTGCACGCTTGGACGGTTCACTAATACTTTTGGGAAGGTATGCAAAGTTTTTCAGCCATGCGCACCAGGCCTGGCAGGGATTCTGCCTGCATCTTTCGCATCACCTGTCCGCGGTGGATCTTCACCGTGGTCTCGCTGGTGCCGAGTTCAGCGGCGATCTGTTTGTTGAGTAGGCCCTGGACGACCAGGCCCATCACTTCCCGCTCTCTTGGAGTCAAGCCATCATAGCGGCGGCACAGTTCTGAGACTTCCGATTGTTGCTCGCGCTTTTCCCGATCGCGATCCACAGCCTTGTGAATGGCATCCAGCAGCTCCTGATCGCGAAAAGGTTTAGTTAG
Source organism: Terriglobia bacterium (assembly GCA_041485425.1). Classification (GTDB taxonomy): domain Bacteria; phylum Acidobacteriota; class Terriglobia; order Terriglobales; family Acidobacteriaceae; genus JAIQET01. Next base: position 7,683 of record JBGPJK010000216.1, read on the forward strand.
AAAGTCCACCGCGCCGGCTTTCATAGCTTGCACAGTCATGGGAATGTCACCGTGGCCAGTAATAAATATGATCGGGATTTCAACCTTGGCCGCCGCCAATTCTCTCTGGAAATCCAGGCCGCTGAGGCCGGGAAGACGTACGTCCAGGATCAGGCAGGAGGGAACGTCGGCGCGCTGTGACTTCAAGAAATCCTGGCCAGAAGGGTAGGTCTCAGCAC
>JBGPJK010000217.1:0-7895 GCA_041485425.1 Terriglobia bacterium
ATCGGCGCAGCTTCCGCTCTACGTCTGGCTGCCGGACGCGATGGAAGGCCCGACGCCAGTTTCGGCTTTGATCCATGCGGCGACCATGGTGACCGCGGGCGTGTACATGGTGGCGCGTTCGCACGTCATCTTCGACCGCGCGCCGATGGCGCTGACCGTGGTCGCCATTGTTGGCACGCTGACCGCCTTGTTTGCGGCGACCATCGGTATCTGTCAGACCGATATCAAGAAGGTTCTTGCCTACTCCACCATCTCGCAACTCGGTTACATGTTCATGGCGTGTGGCGTGGCGGCGTACTCGGCGGGGATCTTCCACCTGATGACGCACGCTTTCTTCAAAGGTCTTCTGTTCCTGGCGGCCGGGTCGGTGATTCATGCCATCGGTGGCGAGCAGGACATGCGCAAGATGGGCGGGTTGAGAGACCACATTCCCACTACCTTCTGGACCATGACCGCGGCGACGTTTGCGATTGCCGGCTTCCCTCCCTTTGCCGGCTTCTTCAGCAAGGACGAAATCCTCTGGCGTGCATACTCCAGCCCGCACGGAAGCTGGATTTATTGGCTGATTGGGGTAATCACTGCTTTCCTTACGTCGTTCTACATGTTCCGGCTTTGGTTCCTGACTTTCTTCGGTGAGTATCGCGGAGACCAAGGAGCAAACCAGGCGCACGGCAGCATTCATGCCACGGGCTCGCGGGCGGGAGCGCCCGCACCATATGAGCACGGCCATGGCGGCATTCACGAGAGCCCAAAAATCATGCTGATTCCGTTGGCCATCCTGGCGATCCTGTCGGTAATGGGTGGCTGGATTGGAGCGCACCGGTTTGAACTGTTCCTGTCCCCGGTCTTCTATTCGCACCAGACAGCCCGCCTGGTGGCCCTGACGTCAGAGCAAGCAGGACAGATTACCGCCATGGAACACCTGGAGTTGGCGTTCACCGCTATCTCAGTGGCGGCGGCGGCGCTGGGCCTCTACCTCGCCTGGCTGCTGTATCGCGGCCGGCCGCAGTTGCCGCGGCAGATTGCCGGCGCGCTGGGCGGTTTCTACCACGCCGTGGCCAATAAGTATTACGTGGATGAGTTGTACGCGATTCTGTTCGTCAAACCACTGGTGGACGGCTCGACGCGCATTTTGTGGCACACCATCGATCAGGGCGTGATCGACAACACTCTGAACGATAGCGCTGACGGGGCCCGTGACGTCTCCGACCAGGTACGTCGCATGCAGTCCGGCAACCTTCGCTCTTATGCGGGCTGGGTGGCTCTTGGCGCAGCGGGAGTAATCGCTTACATGATCTGGATGGGGACCCGATGAACTCGCCGACTCTCGACAGCGCCATCCTCTCGCTGGTGACCTTCATCCCGATGGCCGGCGCGTTGTTGCTGCTGTTGTTCCCGCGCCGCGACCGGGACATCCGTGTGTTCGCGCTCGTAGTCTCGCTGCTGGCGTTCATCCTCTCCCTGCACCTGCCGGTACACCTTCAGCACGCTCAGGCCGGATTCCAATACGAAATCAACACACCGTGGATTCCCACGCCCAACATTCACTACCACATGGGAGTGGACGGCATCTCCATGTGGCTGGTCGTGCTGACTACCTTCCTCACGCCGCTGTGCGTGCTGATTTCCTGGAAGTCGATTCACGAGCGGGTGAAGGAGTTCTTCATCCTGCTGCTGATCATGGAAACCGCGCTGATTGGCGTGTTCGTTTCCCTCGATCTCTTTCTTTTTTACTTCTTCTGGGAAGCCACCCTGATTCCCATGGCCCTGCTGATCGGCATCTACGGGCACGAGCGGCGGGTGTATGCCGCTGTGAAGTTCTTCATGTACACCATGATCGCCTCGGTGTTCATGCTGGCGGCGATCCTGTGGCTGTATGCCAAGCTCGGCACATTCGACTTCGTCACCATCCAGACGGCGATCCGCAACGGACAGGTCGCCGGGTGGGCGGGCGCTGCCCCCTGGCTCTTTCTGGGATTCTTCGTGGCCTTCGCGGTGAAGGTTCCGCTGTTCCCGGTGCATACCTGGCTGCCTGATGCGCACGTGGAAGCACCGACGGCGGGTTCAGTGCTGCTGGCGGGTGTGCTGCTGAAAATGGGTACCTACGGCATGCTGCGCTTCAGCCTGGGCCTGTTCCCGGAGCAGTCGCGCACCAATGCTCCATGGATCATCGTGCTGGCTTTGATCGGCATCATCTATGGCGCGCTGGTCGCGATGGTGCAGCCGAACATGAAGAAGCTGATAGCTTATTCATCGATCAGCCACCTGGGGTTCGTGGTGCTGGGCATCTTCAGCTTCACCCAGGCCGGGCTGGATGGAGCGATGTTCGTCATGCTGGCCCACGGAGTTTCGACCGGCGCGCTGTTCATGCTGGCCGGCATTCTGCACGAGCGGCGGCACACCTACGAGATCACCGAATTCGGCGGATTGGCGACGCCCATGCCGCTGTACGCCACGTTCTTCTCCTTTATCGTGCTGGCGTCGGTCGGTCTGCCGCTGCTCAACGGATTCATCGGAGAATTCCTCGTGCTGAGCGGCGCGTTCCGGGCGCGCGCCATCTACGGCATACTGGGGGCGACAGGCGTGATCTGGAGTGCCTGCTACCTGTTGTGGATGTACCAGCGCGTCTTTTTTGGAAAGGTCACCCACGATGTCAACCAGACATTGCCCGACCTGGACATGCGCGAACGCCTGGCACTGTGGCCCACGGCGATCGCCGCATTAGTCATGGGCGTGGCGCCGCTGCTGTGGCTCAATGCGATTGATCCCGCGGTGCAGATGGCTCTTGCGCCCTTCGCACAACTGGCCAGCAGGGTGGTGGGCCAGTGAACGGCGCAACCCAAGTCACTCCCCAGGCGGTGGAGTACATCCGCATTCTTCCGGAGATTGTGCTGTCGATTTTCGGCATCATCATCATGCTGCTCGATCCGCTCATGGACGAGCGCCGGAGCCAGAGAACGCTGGGAGCAGTCGGGCTGATCGGCGCGCTGGCCGCTATCGCAGCGACACTCTACCAGGCGCAATACCCCGGCCTCGGCTTCTGGAACATGGTGAATGTGGATTCATTCAGCGTGTTCTTCCATTTCCTGGTCGCCACCGTCACCGCCGTGGTCATCCTCACCTCCTACGAATACATGGAAGTGCAGCAGATTCGCGCGGGCGAATATTACGCTCTGATCCTGTTCGGCGCGGTGGGAATGTGCCTGATGTCGTCGGCCGTGGAATTGGTACTCATCTTTATCGCGCTGGAGATTTCGTCGATTTCCACATACATCCTGGCAGGCTTCCGGCGGCGTGCCGCGATCAGCAGCGAGTCTTCGATCAAGTATTTTCTGCTGGGATCGTTCGCCACTGCGTTCTTCCTCTACGGGGTCGCACTGATGTTCGGCGCCACGGGCTCCACCAGCATCGCGGTCATCGGCCAGGTACTTGGGGCGGGGCCGATTCCTGTGCTGGCGTACGTCGGCATCGCCCTGATGTTCGTGGGGCTGGGCTTCAAAGTGGCGGCGGCTCCGTTCCACGTCTGGACCCCGGACGTGTACGAGGGGGCTCCGGCGCCGATTGTGGGATTCATGTCCACCGCGCCCAAGGCGGCGGTGTTTGCCGTTCTGCTGCGAATCATGTTTGAGGTAAACACGCCGGCGGCGGCGCGGGTGTCGCTGATCTGGGCGGTGGCAGCGCTTTCCATGACTCTGGGCAACATCGGGGCGCTGGTGCAGGACAACATCAAACGTCTGCTGGCGTACTCGTCCATTGCCCACGCCGGTTACCTGCTGGTGGCATTCGCCGCTTTGCCGGGCAGCGGCATTCCGGCAGCGATGTTCTACACCGCGTCGTATGCAGCTATGAACGTGGGCGCATTCGCCGTGGTCAGCCACTTCGCGGCCGCCGGCGAACGTTACGTTACGCTGGAAGATTATGCAGGACTGGGGCGGCGTTCTCCACTGCTGGCCGCCACGCTCACGATATTCCTGCTGTCGCTCATTGGGATCCCGGTGACCGGCGGCTTCTTCGCCAAGTTCTACGTGTTCAGCGCAGCCTTGCAGGCAAATCTGGTTGGCTTGGTGATCATCGGTGTGCTCAACAGTGCGGTGGGCGCGTACTACTACTTGCGCATTATCGTCGTAATGTACATGAGGGAAGCGCGCGAAGAAGGGCCAGTTTCCCCGGTCCCGGTCGGGCTCGGCGCTGCCCTCGCGATCAGCGTGGTGGCAACGATCTACCTGGGCGTGCTTCCGGGACGGGTGCTGGACTACGCGTCGCGGGCGGCGGCTCAGTTGATGCGCTGATCCTTCTTAACCTTGGACAGTCTAATTGCCGTCACGCGAACGCGAGCCTTGCTCGGCGCGGCGGCCGAAAAAGCCGTCCCCACGTGGCTCCTGGTTATTCCACCGCGACCGCAATATCCACCAGCGAAAATATCCGGGCGGACAGCGCCCAGAACACGAGTGTCTCCACCACAGCGAGGCCGAGCGGCGGCCAAAAAGCGCCACCCGGAGACGTGAAGGAAGACTTCATGATTGTGACTGCAAGTGGATACACAGGTATCGCATACTGCCACTGCGGGGCAATGGTTTGGCTGGCCAGCGCGGGTAGCCCCAGTACAGCCGCGGTCGCCCCAGCGGCGAAAAACGGGTTCAGGAAAGTCGAGAACGTCAGGGCCACGGTACCAGCCAGCATGCAGGCGGCAAGCAGGCACAGCATGAGGAACCACACCTGCGATGCCGGAAATCCGGCTTCCCCCAAGGTCCAGCTTCCGGTGATGCCCAGAGCAAAGCAGTAAATTGCGGAGGCGATGGTTACGCCCAGCACCAGGCCGGAGAGATACTGGTAGCGCGCCACGGACTTGGAAAGCACGGCCAGAATGCGCCGCGTTTTGCGCTCGTTGTAGATCGCCGAGCCTCCAAAAAACACGCTGAATGCGATGACGTACACCGCCACTTGCTTGAAAACGAAGAGAAGATCTTCGCGTTGGCGGCGAATGTCGCTGAATAGTCCGAGAAATGCCAGCAGCAGGACCCACAGCAGCAGAACGAAGATGGGCCAGCGCTGCTCGCGCACAAAATTCACCGCGATCAAAAGTACGGGTTTCACTGTCTGCCTTCCCCAACGCTGGATTCTCGATCGGAGGTCACTTCCAGGAAAATCTCCTCCAGCGATCGGCGCACCGGATTCACACTCACAACTTCCCCACCCAGGTTCCAGACTCGCTCCAGCACCGCGCGCTGCGTGCGGGCGGGTACGGAAAAGCTCACCACGCCATCCTGGGCGACAGCGCCCGTAAAAGCGCTTGTGGCGATACCACGAGCCACGATCTCGGTTTTCTCGGTGGATTGCAGAAGGTCTTCGGTTCGCCCCAGCCGCACCAGCCTGCCGCGATGCAGCACGGCGACGCGGTCGCACACCAACTCGACCTCCGAAAGCAGGTGCGAGCTCAGAAAGATCGTCTTGCCCGCTTCCCGCGCCTTGAGCAGAATCTCGCGCACGGTGACCCGCGCCAGGGGATCGAGCGCGGAAGTGGGCTCGTCCAGGATCAGCAACTCCGGATCATTCACCAGAGCCTGCGCCAGGCCGGCGCGCTGCAGCATGCCGCGGGAGAACTTGCCCACGTTGCGCTTCGCTTGGTCCTGCAGTCCGACTCCAGTCAGCACCTCTCGTGCCCGCTTGGCAAGATGCGTCCCGCCCATGCCGTTGAGTGCGCCGTAGAAGCGGACCAGGCGTTCCGAGCGGCGATGGTACAGAGCAACGTTCTCCGCGAGAAACCCAACGCGGCGGCGGGCGTGCGCATCGCCGAAGGGCTTGCCGAGCATGTGACCGCCCCCACTGGTGGCGCGCATGAAGCCCATGGCGAGGTGGATGGCGGTGCTTTTGCCTGCTCCATTCGGTCCCAGGAACCCGAAGATCTCGCCTGCTTCTACGCGCAGCGTGAAACTGTCGAGCGCGCGCAGACGACGCCGGCTGGGAAAGCTGCGATATTCTTTTGTGACACTCTCAAATTCGAGCACCGTCGCCATGTCGGTTATTCTAAATGGCCTGAGAACTCTTGACTGGCAAGGTTTTTGGAATCTACCGGGGAATCCACAGCCGAGCATTGACAACTGCGGCCACTCCCGGCATTATGGGTTCTCTCCAAATTTCCCCCGTCTGGAGGCTGGCATGGCTGAACTGATTCGCAGGATCTGGTCCGAGGACCAAGGGCAGGACATCGCGGAGTACGCCGTGATGCTGGCCGTGATCCTGGTTCTGGTGGTCGGAACGATACGGCTGATCGGGACCAATGCCAACAACGCGTTCTCCAGCGTCGCCAGCTCGATCCAGTAAGCAACGACGATGCTCCCCGGCCTTTCGCGCCGGTTGCGAATCTCCTGGCCCCACGCGGGCGATCTCTGGGCTCCCCGGGCTCACGAGAATCGGAGGCCCGTCCAGTCTCTCTCGATCTTCCACCTCTGCGCCATCCAAGCTTGCGCTGACCGCTCTGGTGGGGCTCTTCTCTAATAAGTAGGGGCGGAGCACTGCCCCATGACTAGCAATGGCGTAAAAGCACACCTGTGGGGCTTGGTGTGCGCAAGCGATCTGAAAAGAATGGCGGGGACGACGGGACTCGAACCCGCGACCTCTGCCGTGACAGGGCAACAACGAAATGTAACTCACTGATATCAAACGGTGTCGGCGGACATCTGTTGATACGGAACGGTACCGTGCGTCATCTCTTATCGTCCCCTTATCGTACCCAGATTCAGAATCATCGAAAGCGCTACCCGATTCCCGCAAGTGCCTGCCTGACCGTTTCCACCCAGAGAGGCGGATTATCTGCCCGTAAATTGAAATCTGCTCCGGCCACATCTCTGTCTCGCTGACGGAGTGATGCCACTATGGGAACTCCAGGCAGGGTCTCGCGGAAATAGGCGGCAAGCTCACATCGTTCTTCCCACGGCGCCCCATGTCCGATCACGACAACTCCGACTGATTCACGCGACAGGTCTAGATTTCGCGCAGCTCGCGAACCGAGAGCAGAAATCACGGGATGTCCAAGTGATTGCAGGATCTCGTCACGAATTGACAACAGGCTCTCACGAAATTCAACCTGCACTATTGTTGTCATGGTTCTCCGGAGCGTCTGCCTTCGGAACAATCTCGCGCCGAGACTCGGCGCAACCCTGGCTCCTTCAGGTAGGAACACCAAGTTTTGGCAGTAGCCATTGCGTCAAGATCACATAGGCGACAAGGATTGCCACTCCCCAAACCCAATTGGGCATGTTCATTTTCTCCTATCTGCCGAGTCCCAGTTTCCGTAGGAACGTCATCATCGGGCACCAGTTCGTGAATCCAGACTGAAACAGATTCAGCCCAACAAAAGCCGTGAAAAGGTACCAGTACGGGTTTACGTAGTGCCCAAGTGCCAGGGACAACAGAATAAAGCTGCCAGCGATCAAACGCAGTGTTCGTTCTACGGTCATAACATTTCTCCTTCGGAACTACAGGCTATTCTGCGCAATTTCGCATTGCGGTGTTTCGCATTGAGCGACATTTTCCGGCGCGTGTGGATGCATCGGTGGAAACGACTCTCCCCTCTGCGAGAGGTAATAAAGGACCGGCACTGCCATCCGCGACAGAACGGTAGACGCGACTTCTCCCGCCATCAATGACAAAGCCAAGCCCTGAAAAATCGGATCAAACAAGATCACGCTCGCTCCCACGACGACTGCGGCTGCGGTCAGCAGCATGGGACGGAAACGGACCGCGCCCGCATCGACTACGGCATCCTCCAGCGACATTCCCTGGGAGCGGCGCATTTCGATGAAGTCGACGAGAATGATGGAATTGCGAACAATGATGCCGGCTCCGGCGATGAAGCCGATCATCGAGGTCGCAGTGAAGAATGCTCCCATCAGCGC
>JBGPJK010000218.1:0-7843 GCA_041485425.1 Terriglobia bacterium
CCAAGCTCTGAATCCGAAACTGCCGAACAGAGTGCACCTCAAGGCAGCCACCTAACCACTCCAGCCAAGACTTCCACACCCATCGCCCCGGCTAAACCAGTGGGACCGGCGGCGGCCCCGGCGCGACCAAAATCGTCATCATCCAGCAAGCTGGCGGCAAGCGCACCTCCCGGCAACGCTGCGATCTCGCCAGTAATTACGGCGACCAACCGCGCCGTACTCCCTCCGCTTGAAGTTGAGGTTGTAGCCGGCAATCAGCATCGAACGGTTAGCCCCGGGGACAGTTCCGTCAACGTAGAAATGCAACCTGGCACTTCGTCAGCCTCGGAGCAAACAACTGCATCGGCAGGGAACCAGGACAGCGGTTCGGGGACGCCGAACGCTGCGGCGCAAGTCCAGCTCTCGCCCGGGACCGCGCAAGTGGTTTCCCGCCCCGTAGACCCCAGCTACCCGCTTCTCGCGAAGCAGATGAAAGTCCAAGGCGCGGTCGTACTGGAGGCTCTGATCAGCAAGACCGGCAGCATTCAAGACATACAGGTCCTCAGTGGGCCGGCGATTCTTTCCGCCGCTGCCCGCGAGGCGGTGAGGCAGTGGCACTTCAAGCCTTACTACCAGAACGGGCGGGCGGTGGAAACCGAGGCTCGCATCACCGTGAATTTCACTATCTCAACATACTGATCTGAATCAAGAGCACGGTCGCACGCTTACGCTCTCGCTCGCGTCATCCGAACGAGTGTGAAAAGAATTGTAAGAATTGAAAAGCGCTTCGCGGGCTGACTGGGATGAAGTGACTTCAAAATAAAACGGGCGTCCCGACTCTTTCGAGTCACTGGACGCCCGGGCAGCCCTCCCCCAGAACTGCTCACTTGGAAAAGTAAATCCTCCACCAAATCTTGTTAATGGCACTTCCGGGCTAGACGGACCCACCAACGTGCTACCGAACGAATTCGCATGGGCGTCGAGGGTGTGCTTTTTTCCCACGGGACATTCTCCACTGTGTTTTATTTCCCCAGCCTGCGATCAGTCGCCTCCCTGCCGGGCCGCCCGCGATGAAGGGGAAGTTTCCACCCGATTCCGGCCTCGAGCCTTGCCGGTATAGAGAGCTTCGTCGGCGGTGCGAAGAAAAGTCTCGCAATCGAGCGCCTCGTTCTCACCTTGCTCCGCCGATGAAAGCCCGAGGCTGAGCGTAACTGGAAGCTGACCCGCACTGGTCTTGATCGGGAAATCGGCGACACTGTGGCGCAGCCGTTCCGCACTGGCTACCAAATCGGGCGCACTGCAACCGGGAAGGACGATGAGGAATTCTTCTCCACCATAGCGCCCGACCGCGTCATAGGTTCGAACCCCCGCAGCTAACCGCCGCGTTACTTCTTGCAGTACCGTATCGCCGACCAGGTGCCCGTACGTGTCATTGATTTTCTTAAAGTAGTCGATGTCGGCCATGATCACGCTCAGAGGGTCCTCGGTTCTTTGTCGACGCTGCACTTCTCTCTTCAGCAAGTCGAGGATGGCGCCACGATTCCAAAGCGCGGTGAGCGGATCGTGAGCTGCTGAAAATCGCAAGTCCTCGTGGGCGCGAATCAAGGCCGCCTGCAGATCGAGAATCCGCTTGCCTGCCCGAACCCGGGCGCGCAATTCATCCACGTCAAACGGCTTGGTCAGGTAGTCATCAGCGCCGGCTTCCAGACCTGCAACCACGTCCTGTTTGCCATCCTTGGCAGTCAGCAGCAGAACATAGCGATAGGTACCTTGGTCACGGCTGCGGATTCTGCGACAAAGCTCGATTCCGTCCATCCCAGGCATCATCCAATCGAGGATCGCCAACTGCGGAGCATCCTCCCGTTGCAAGACTTCCCATGCATCCAGCCCGTTTTCCACGGCTGTGACCCGGTAGTCCCACTTCTTGAACCAGCTCTCGAGAATACGGCGAAAAATCGGATCATCTTCCGCGATCAACACGGCGTTGAGCGGGGGGGCCTTCCCGTCAAGGCCTGGCCTTGGATCTGTCGGCGCGATGGTCGGCTCTGCTGAAATGTTGTTCATCGCCGCGCCTCCGCCGGGTCTGTAAGCTCGAGATGGAGGCTCGCCACTTCTCGCGCCAGGACTGCGAGCGTATCGACGGCCCGGGAAAGGTCTTTGTTATGTCCCATCTCTTCCAGTTGCCGGGCAGCTTGCGATGTCCCGTCCGCACCCAGGTAGCCGGCCTCGCCCTTGAGACTGTGAGCTGCCCGCATGACCCCGTCCGTGTCTCCAGCCGCCACTGCCTGCTGCAGCCTCTGCAGCAACTTCGGAGACTCTTCCAGAAAAATGTGGCACAGGTCCCGGAGCAGTTCCTCATCGCCCCCAATCCGATCGAGAGCTTCAGCCCGGTTCCAGGATGCCGCCTCCGTCGGCGGCTTGGCCGGCGTTACCGGCATCCTCGCCAAGCCTGCCAGCGTCTGCTCAATGTCGCTAAAACGCATCGGTTTGGTAATGTAGCCGTCCATGCCGGCGTCCAGGCAGCGTTCGCGGTCGCCCTTCATGGCATGCGCCGTCATCGCGAAGATCGGCAGGTGAGTTCCGCTGTTCTTTTCGCTTTCGCGGATCGCTGCGGTCGCCGCCAGGCCATCCATCTCCGGCATTTGAACGTCCATGAAAACAAGATCGAATTTTTCCGCCGAGGCAAACGCTAGCGCTTCTTTGCCGTTTTGCGCCAACACGGGAGTGTGCCCCATCTTCTGCAACGCACGAATGACCACCACTTGGTTGACCGTGTTATCTTCTGCCACCAGAATTCTAAGTTTGCGGGCCGATTCGCGCAGGGTGTGGCGCGTAACCAGCGCGGGGCTGGCACTCATTTCCACCTGCCGCTGGCTTAGCGCCGTAAGGATGGCGGCCAGCAGGTCGGCTTTGAGCACGGGCTTGAGCAGATAGGCCGAGATCCCCAACTGCCGGCAGCGGTTCGCTTCGCCGGGTTGTCCGCCGGAAGTCAGCATCAGGACCGTGGCTTCAGCCTCGCCATTGCGCATCATCCTTTTCTTTATCTTTTCCGCTAACTCGAACCCGTCCATGACGGGCATGGTGCCGTCGATCAGAAGGAGCCGGAAAGGATCTCCTTTTTGCTGCGCCGTCTCGAGGGCAGCCAGCGCGATGGCACCGCTTTCCGCAGCGCAAGGCTTCATCCCCCATCCCCGAGTCATCTCGCAGAGGATCCGTTGATTGGTTTCATTGTCGTCGACCACCAGCACCGAAAGACCTCGCAACTCGGCCGCCAGCGCGGGAGAGGCGAGTTGCGCCTTTCCCGCGGCCACCGCAAAGCGGGCGCTGAAATGAAACGTGCTCCCTTTTCCTTCACTGCTCTCCACCCACAGCTTTCCGGCCATCAATTCAACCAAACTTGCCGAGATTGCCAGTCCAAGACCTGTGCCACCATATTTGCGGGTGGTGCTGCTGTCAGCCTGCGAAAAGGCTTTGAAAAGCAGGCCCTGTTTCTCTGGAGGAATTCCGATGCCAGTGTCTTTCACCTTGAAATGGAGCTCCACGCTGCGGGTGTCCTGCGAGCCACTTTCAATTGCGACCAGCACTTCTCCATACTGCGTGAACTTGATTGCATTGCCGACCAGGTTTACGAGAATCTGCCGCAGGCGGCTGGGATCGCCGAGCAGTTGCGATGGCACTTCCGGATCGGCGTCGTAGGCCAGCTCCAGGCCCTTCTGATGAGCTCGCAGAGCCAGGGCCCTCATGGTGTCGCCGACGCAGTCGTAGAGATTGAATTCGATCATCTCCAGATCCAGCTTGCCCGATTCCACCTTGGAGAAATCCAGAATGTCATTGATAACCGACAACAGCGACTCGCCGGAAGACTTCACCAGGAGCAGGTAGCCCCGCTGTTCGGGATCCAGTTCCGTATCCAAGGCCAATTCGGTCATGCCCATGATGCCGTTGATCGGGGTGCGGATCTCGTGACTCATGTTGGCCAGGAATTCGCCTTTGGCGCGGCTTGCAGCCTCGGCCGTCTCCTTGGCCGCTTTCAGTTCCACGTTGGTGGCGAGCAACTCACCGGTGCGATGAGCAACTTGCTCCTCCAAGTTCTCCCGGTGTTGCTGGAGTTCCAAGTCACGCCTCTCGATTTGCTCTAGCATGCCGTTGAACTCGCTCGTCAGCAGTCCGAATTCGTCATGGCTGAGCACCTCGGCCCGGATCGAGTAGTCGCCTCGTCCCGAAACGGCTTTGGCGGTCTCTACCAAGTCAAGGACAGGCCGCGAGATGGGTTTTTGAAAGCGTGAGGCCAGCACGAAAGCCAGGGAGAACGTGACCAGCAGAGTCAATACGAAGGTGAAGGTATGTCCTCGCACGCGCTCATGCAGTCTTCCCAGATCAGATTCAAGGTACAGCGTGCCGACAGGCTCGCCAGCAAGCACGATTTTTCGCAACTGAACCAGGTGACCGTTCTTGAACTGGGTGCTCTCCCCTTGCGCTGACGGCGGTATGAAACCTGAATCTTTTTCATCCCGCGCGTATTTGGCGAAGGGTTTGCCGTCAGAGGTATAGATACAGGCCGCAGTCACGTCGGGTTCGGCCCGCAAAGCCTGCAAGACATCTCGCGCCGATTCCGCGTCACGAAACGTCAGAGCCGCCGTGCTGTTGCCGGCCAGAACATCGCCTAGGACGGCCAGGTGCTGGGCCACCGCGTGCCTGAATGTCATCACGTCATAAATGGCCATGGGGCAGGAAACCGCCAATGCGGTGAGTCCGCTGATCGCCATGAACAGGACGGTGAGCTTGTGGCGGATCGACAAATCCCCAAAATGACGCATCGGAGTTACTCCCAACAGCGCTCACCCGATTACAAGTTTCGCCACACTCAATAGCTTGGAACTGATCTTCAACCCAGCTTGCTCTGCCGCCTTGCGGCTTACTTCGAACTGCACCCGGTCGTTTTCCAGCACAAAGTTGATCATCCCACCCTGCTCGGCAAAACCTTTGGTATCGCCAACCGTCAGAACACTCGCCCCGCGCAGGCCTTCAAGAATCCGCTTCATTGATGTTCTCTGTGCCGAGGCGATGAAGAGGATGTGGCAGCTTCTAGCGTGCTGCAAATCGACCACATGACGAACCTCGAGTTTGCGTCCGTTTACTGTCTTTTCGTTGGTGATGCCGCGCAGTTCCTGACCGAAGGGATCTTGCCCAAAAACACAGATCTGAAGCGGCGCAGACGCATCGGAGAAACTACTCGGCGGCCACTCGACAAACTTCGCGAAGTTGTACAGGAAAGCCGCCTTGACCTGATATTCGCCGGCGGACTGTGCTTGCGTCCCGACCGCCAGAGAACACAGGACCACGCCGATCAGAAACATCTCCCAGCGGACTCTGCCCCTGTGCCGGAGGTTGGCAGTACCTTCTACGAAAGCCTGCCGCACTATGGTCACTCGCTCCAATTTGTTCTTCCCGTCCTTCAGAATTTCCAGGTCAATTTCGCGTATGCACTGCGCTTGATCAGGGTTGATCTCACGCTTCCAGTGGCGTCAACGAACTCCAGATGGCGATCTTTCAAGAGATTCTGCCCAACCAGGCTCATGGCAAGCCCTTCCGTACAGCGCCACGTGAGGCCGGTATCCAGCCGGGTGTAGGAAGGGCCGGCTCCGCTTCTGAGCCGGTCCATAAAATAGGCGGAAGCGTCCCACGCGATTCCGTGCATTAGGTTGAGGTGCGATCGAAGCTGGGCGCTGTGAACCGGGCTGCTCCCCTCTGCGTCGAGGACGGACCCAGTGTCGTGGCTCGCCGGATCCAAGTGCATGTGAATCTGTTCGAAGGCGTATCCCGGGCTGAGTGTCCAGCGGTCGGCCGGCTTCCAGTTGACCGCCATCTCAAACCCATGCGCCTCCCCGTGCATCAGGTTCTGGAAGGTCACTGGCACGACAAAATGCGGAGGAGACGGCGTAGTCTCGAAGAACGGTGTGGCGGGCTCGATTGTCTGCTGGTGGTCATAGTGGCTGTAATAGGCGGCGAGATCAATCGAGAGATGTTCGAGAATCGTGGTTCGATAGCCCAACTCGTACGCGGTCAATCCTTCATCGGCGAAGCGAGGATTGCCCACTAAGGCTGCCCGCGTCGGAGTGCCACCGGGGTCCGGGAACCCAGCGAAGTTTATGCGGCTGACGGTGTCGGTCTCGGCGGGCGTTCGCTCCGCCTTGGAGATCGCTGCCCAAAACATGTGATGCCGGTTGGGCGTCCACGCCACGCGCGCGCTCGGTAAGATGTTCAACCCGGTGTAGTAGTTGTGGTCCAGCTTCGTACCTACCGTCAGGTACAGTTTGTCCGGAACCAAGGCGATTTCGTCCTGAATGAATAAACTGAATAGCTGCATGTTGACGCCCGCGGGATTCAACGAGAATCCCAGGTCGCCGTGCGTGTCTGAGTCGGTATGGCGGTAGTTCGCTCCCCAGACGACGTCTTGCCGCGCACCCCAGGCGAAGTGGTGCTCGAATTCAATATCGAATGTCTTTCGTTGTTCCATGAGTACATCGTCGCGCTTGTAACGATCGAAGGAAATTCTGAGAGTTGTATCTGACCGTGCGGAAAAAACGTGGTCCCAGGCCGAGTGAAGAAAACCGCCCGATAGGGGAACCGTAATATCAATAGCCTGGGCCCCTGGCGATGTGACGGACGGAAAAACCGAGGTGGGATTACGCTCCTCCCCCGTGTAAACGTCGCCTTGAACCATCCATGTGTCTTTAGCGGAGAGGCTGCTATCGGTCCGAAAACCGCCTCGGAGCAGGTGCCAACCGTCTGCTCCATTCTGGCTCGTGAGGCCCGGCATGTGATCCTGGTTGAAATATTTCGTGTAAACCCGGTAATCCGTGCGCCTGCCCAGACCACCTCCGTACTGCACCGTGCCAAATCCCTGATCCAGGTTGCCACCGCCCGCGACCACCATGCCGCCCCGGGTCTCTGCGGCTTTCCTCGTAATGATGTTAATCACGCCGTTAACCGCGTTGGCTCCCCAAATTGTTGCGCCCGGGCCACGGATTACTTCGATCCGTTCAATGTCCTCGAGAGGGAGGTCCAGTACGTCCCAGAAGACTCCGCCAAAAGTCGGAGTGTACACGTTGCGACCATCGACCATTACCAGCAGTTCATTGCTGAAGCGTCCATTCAACCCACGAGCGCTGATGGCCCAGGTGTTGGCCCCCACCTGCGCGACGTCGACCCCGGGAACCATTCGCAGCAGGTCGGGAATATTCGTTGCGCCGGAGCGGCGAATGTCTTCCGAAGTAATCACGAAAATCGCCGAAGCTGTCCGGGACAACGTCTGCTCCGTCTTTGAAACCGAAGTCACTTTGACATTCATCAGGTCTTCGAGACTCTTGTCGGTGAGGTCAGTCTGCTGGGCGAGACACGCCGCGCTTAACAGAAGAAAGGTCAGCCCCACCCTCGCCGAGCTTTCGAGGCCAGCTCCACATGAAGCTGCCATCTGACTTTTGATGAATGCCACCTAATCCTCCGAGAAGACGAACGCTGCTCGACCTGTCTGCCCAAGAAGTGAAACGGCACAGACTTACACAAACTTCTTCGGCCAGAAATGAGTTCCTCTTTACCTAGGCACTTCGGAGTATCTACGGCTTGTAGCAGATTGGTTGAAACAGTTGCCACTTACGAGCGGAGCGTCCGAAGGTACACGACCATTCGGGTAATTCAGAAGAGCCTTGCCGCCAAGGTCGTAGCGCTCAGTGGAAAAGCAAGATATGAATTTGAAGTTTCCCACGTTTCCTGCCGATAAAAATCCAGTAAGACTTCTAAGGTTCACCATGCCGGTGCTTCAGGACCCAGAGATATTCCGCAATGTATTGGACAGCCTGCAGAC
>JBGPJK010000219.1:0-7826 GCA_041485425.1 Terriglobia bacterium
TCTAGCAGGCTGCTGAAAAAGGAACCAACAAGGTAAAATCGGGCCATTTTGCGCCGAAAACTGGTCCGTAAGTTGTTGATTCTTCGTTCAGCCAAAGTGCAAATTACTGCTTTTATTCTTTTTTCAGCAGCCTGCTAGGAGAGGACGCCATCTCGCGAGACGGGCGGAGCCGATCCCTGCACTTGGTGCGTAGGGGTTGCCGCTTCGGCGGTAGAAGTTGATGAACCGAGCGTCGACCGTCGCCCCGTCACTCGACGCGGACAGGTCGAAGAATTCTCGCGGACTCATCGCAGCCGGTATTGTCCAACCAAAATCAGCTAGCTTCCTGGCAGCGTCAACAAACCTCTGCTCAAGGTCTTCTTCCGGCCATTCCGCAGACTCTTGAGCGGCGGACGAAGATTCCTGCGCCAGAGCCTTCTGTCTCGCGGCATGATCGATGGCAATGTGCCAGCTCTTAGTGGCCCGATTCATTTCCTCAGTGAATGGCCGCATATCGAGATGTCCCACAATCGACGACCTCTTGAGGAGCCCCGAAAGATCAACTCCCATCCGCTCAGCCAGTTCGCCAGCGTTCAGTCTGCTCATAAACTCAAGTGTACACTGCTGCTCCGCTTCACCGCGAGCTTCAATCCCACAGCCGGGTGCCCCGCATCTCGCGGTTTTCGAGATGTGGGGCTCTTCCCATATCTCCGGCCTTTCCCTATTGCGCGGCTTCAACCGTGAGCTTCAACCCCACAGCCTTGGTCACGGCAACCAGGGTGGAAAGCCGAGGGTTTCCGCGAGCCGATAAGGCGCGGTACAGGCTCTCGCGCTCAATGCCGGCGGCTTTGGCCACCTTGGCAATGCCACCTCGCGCTTCCGCGATGCGGCGCAGCGCGATCAACAGTACGCTGGGCTCGTCGTCATCCTCCAATGCAGCGCGGAGGTACTCGGCGGCAAACTCCGGATTGTCGCGCAGCTCACGAACCGTGGCTTCATCATGGGATATGCTCGCCTTGCGTTTCATAGTGTCCTTTCCCGGTAGTCCTTGAGGTATTCCAGCGCACGCTTGATGTCGGATGACTGTTTGCGTTTATCTCCGCCACACAGCAACAAGACACAAGCCTTGCCCACTATCGCGTAATAGACCCGATAGCCCGGCCCCCAGTCGATCCGCAGTTCAAACAAACTACCGCGCAGTGCCTTGCAGTCGCCGAAGTTCCCCGCCGAGAGGCGATCAATCCGGGCCAGAATCTTTGCCTTGGTCCGAGCGTCTCTCAGTCCTGACAGCCACTCGCCGAAAACATCTCTGCCCGATCCGGTCAGATAGCGGCGGAGTTCCATTCTTTGGCCATTGTAACTTATAGATTACATCCGCGCAAGAGCCAGCAGCGGTTAGGAAGACCTGCGTACCCTAGGTAAGCGGGTTTGTCCAGCGCAAGCCCGGAAAGCGCGCGAAGTCGCGGTCGGTGGTGTGTAATACGCCGCCATATTCCATCGTTAATGCGGCTAGTTGCGCGTCGGTGATGAGTGCTCCGGGAGCTTGTCCCTCGACAATCATCTGCCGAAAGAGCGGCCAGTGATCATCCCCTGGCCCTAGCAACCGGACGTTCGGCTGCTCTAACCAGCGGTCCACCAGCTGCACGGCTTCTTCCAGGGTGAACCTCTCCCCGGGAAGCTTGGGATTGGTCATGATACGCAGAAATGCGCTGATGGTTTGCCACGGGAGTCCTACGGGCATGGTTCCGGAGAGCGCTTCCTCGCTCCAGGCACGCGCCTTCGCGTGATGCGGTGACGCGCTGTCGTAGGCATACAGGAGAATGTTCGCGTCGAGAACGATCACCGGTGCGCCGGACCTTCCAGGGCTTCTAATAACTGTTCAATGTTGTCGTAGGTGAGCCCGGGGGGCAGCCCCAATTTTCGCGGCGTCACAACAAACGGTTTTCGGGTGGGCCGCTTCGCTGCCGTCAATCCCAGACGAAGGAAGTGGTTGACCACCTCTTTGAATGAAGCGCCGGACCGCCGGCTCTCCTTGTCTAAGAGACGGGCAACATCGTCATCCAGGGAGAGAGTCGTTCTCACATCATGATGCTACTATTAAAGGCATCATGATGTCAACCTTGATTTGGCCGGCTGGCGGGGCAGGCTGTATCCTAAATCTAGAATCACCGCAAGCGGAAACCTAGCCCATTCGGCTGCTGGCACACCGGGGAATAGGAATCATGGTCACCCTCAACGACATCCGCGAAGCCCGAGCTCGTTTGCGCGGAGTAGCCGTTCGCACCGAACTGCTTCAATCGAATCTTCACGCATCGGATTCTGCCCCAAACAGCCGCAAACTGTATCTCAAGCCCGAGAATCTCCAGCCCATCGGCGCGTTCAAGCTGCGTGGGGCGTACAACAAAATCGCCTCGCTCACCGACGAAGAACGCCGACGCGGCGTAATTTCCTACTCCAGCGGCAACCATGGGCAGGGTGTCGCCTATGCGGCCCGGGCTATGGGCGTGAAGGCGATCATCGTCATGCCCAACAACGCCCCCGCGATCAAACGCGACGCTACGGCGGCGCTGGGCGCGGAGATCGTGCTGGTGGGCCCTGGCAGCGACGAACGCAAGACCAAAGCCGAAGAACTGGCGGCGCAGCACGGCTACGTCATCGTGCCTCCCTACAACGACGAACAAATCATCGCTGGCCAAGGCACTATGGGCCTGGAGATTCTCGAAGACCTGCCCGAGGTGGAAACCGTACTGGTGCCGGTGGGCGGCGGAGGCATGATCAGCGGCATTGCTACCGCGATCAAGCTGAGCAAGCCGTCTGTGAACGTGATCGGTGTAGAGCCAGAACTGGCCGCGGACGCCCAGGCCAGCTTGCGGGCCGGCAGGATTGTTCAGTTCGCCGCTGAAGAGGTCACTCGCACCCTGGCCGACGGACTGAGAACGCAGAGCATCGGTCCCATCAATTTCGAACACATACGCAAATATGTGGACGACATCGTCACCGTCAGCGAGGACGAGATTCGCGAGGCCATGCGGCGGCTGGCGCAAAATCCGCAGACGGTGGCGGAACCCAGCGGGTCGGTCGCGGTGGCCGGGTTCTTGTTTCATCGCGAACAGTTGCCGAAAACGATGCTGAATGTGGCGGTGATCAGCGGCGGAAATATCGAGCCGCAGATGCTGGCGGAGCTGAAGAAAAGCTAATTCACCACAAAGGACACGAAGGACTTGAAAGAGTTTTCCTTTCGTGTTCCTTCGTGTCCTTTGTGGTGATCTTTCGACGATGGAAGGCAATTACTCCAGCTTCACGGTTCAATCTGCCTCGCCGGTGTAGAATCTTTAGTTCCGCTTTCATCCCTCAACTTCGAGGTGCAATCCATGTTTCCTACGATGCGGCGGTTTCTCGCCGCCACTCTGCTGTCTCTCCTCTTGATCACCGGGGCATTCGCCCAAGCTCCCAAGACTACACCGCCACCCAAGTTCTTTCCCTATGCGGTCCAAAGCAAGACTCTGCCCAACGGGCTGACCATCCTCGTCATCCCCACACCCGAGTTCAAAGACATGGTCACCTACTCGACCGCGGTGTTTGCCGGGTCGCGCAACGAGACCGAAAAGGGCAAGACCGGTCTGGCCCACCTTTTCGAGCACATCATGTTCCGCCACGAGTACGGCGGCAAGCCGGGCGGGTACGACGAGGCCATCCGCCGCATGGGCGCGCACAACAATGCGTGGACGGATTACGACATGACCTTTTATCACCCGACCACGTTTTCGCAGAACCTGTTCGGCCCCATCCAGCGGCCGGATGGTCCGGTCCCGGGCCTGATCGAGCTGGAATCTTCGCGTTTCAAGAATCTCACGCTCAATCGCAAGACCTTCGAAGTGGAGGCCGGCGCAGTGCTGGGTGAGTATCGCAAGGTATTTTCCGATCCAGGGGAGAAGATGGTCGAGGATTTCTCGCCGGTGGCCTTCCCGAACCATCCTTACGGGCACACCGTGATTGGGTATCGCGAGGATGTGGAGAACATGCCCAACGCATGGGATTCGGCGTGGGAGTTCTACCACAACTATTACGCGCCCAATGGTGTCGCGGTGATCGCGGTGGGCGACGTGGATGCGGCAAAGATTTTTGCGGAAGCGGAAAAGAGATACGCCGACTGGAAGCCCTCGCATCCGCCGCAAATTCCCGCCGAACCGGCACCCGATGGGCCCAAGCAGGTGCATGTGAAGTGGGAGGCGGATGTCTCGCCGCGGCTGATTGTGGGATATCACACGCCGGCGATACAGCCGGGCAGCAAAGAAACCGCGGTCAGTCAGATTCTCTCGGAATTGCTGGTTTCGCGCTCGGCGCCGTTGTTCCAGAAACTGCGCTACCAGAAGCAGACGGTCACCAGTTTCAGCATTGAGGGTGGCCCGGAGTTTCTCGAAGCGACTGATCCGCACCTGCTGCTGCTCGACGCCGAGCTCATCCTGGAGCGCTTTCGCAAGGACGGCGACAAATACCTCGGAGACGTGCAGAACGATGTGATTGGAGGCATCGAGGATCTGAAGCACTTCTCCAGGCAGCCCAAGGCGGCGGAAACGCTGCGGGTGATCAAGAGCAAATACCGCAACGACTTTCTGGCGGGCCTGGATTCCACCGGCAGCATCGCCCAGTTATTTGCCTGGTATTACCGTTTCGACCGCGATCCACGCGTGCTGGACACGCTACTGCAGGGCATCGACTTGCTCACACCGCAGGATGTTGACGCATACGCGGCAAAGTACTTCACGCCGCAGCGGAGAATCGTGACCACGCTATGGCAGGAGCAGGGCGGCGCCGCGGGCGCGCAGGAGGGAAAGTAATGAGAAAGCAGTCGTCAGTCTTCAGTCGTCAGTCATCAGCCATATTGGCCATCTTTTTCATTCTCTGTTCACTTCCGTTGGCAGGACAGACCAGTAAAGGGAAGGCAGAGCCAGTACGGGTTTTCGGGCTGAACCTGGTCACACTTCCATCTTCCTCTTCGCTTTACCAGATCCAAATCATGATCCATACGGGCTCGGCGGATGATCCGGCG
This sequence comes from Terriglobia bacterium, assembly GCA_041485425.1. Taxonomy (GTDB): domain Bacteria; phylum Acidobacteriota; class Terriglobia; order Terriglobales; family Acidobacteriaceae; genus JAIQET01. The sequence goes on from JBGPJK010000219.1 coordinate 5,030, forward strand.
GGCAAGGAAGGCACCGCGAACCTGGTGGCGCGGGCTTTGATTGAAGGCGGATTCGGCGATTTCAAGAATCCGGTCACCAAGGAAAAACTGGCGGAGATCACGCGGCCCTGGGGCGACGCCGCAACCCCCCAGGTCCGCGTGGACAAACAGGCGACCACGTTTTCCGTCATCGTTCCACGCGATGCCTATCCGGAGTTCGTGCAGCGCGTGCTGAAACCGATGTTCACCCAGCCGCTGTGGACCCAGGCGGAACTGGACCGGCTGCGCCGCGAGGCTTTGGCCGATATCCAGTCGCGGCTCCGGTTTGAGGATGAGGAGTCGCTGGGGCTGGCGGCGCTTGACAACTGGGTGATCCCTGGCCTGGGACTCGATCACCTGACCGCAGGCACGGTGAAGGGACTCGGAGCAGTTACCCGGGACGATCTGGCGAGCTTCTACAAGAAGTACTACCAGCGCGGGAACATGTCCGTCGCCACCAGCATCAACCAGCCGAACCAGCTCGCGACATTGATGGACACCCTGCCCGAGGGCGAGATGTTTGCGCGGCCGCAGCACCTCATCCGCGTGACCCCGGAGCCCGGCCGCCACGTGCTCATCATCACCCAGCCCAACGCCATCGCCACCGGACTGCACCTGGGATTTCCCATCCCGCTGACGCGTAATAGCGACGACTACTGGCCGCTGTTCGTGGGCGATGTTTTCCTGGGCACCCATCGCGACGACTTCGGGAGGCTGTACAGCGACATTCGCGAAGAGCGTGGGTACAACTACGGCGACTATTCGTACATCGAATATCTGTACGGGCGGCCCTTCTTCCTGTTTCCGCCGCCGACCACGCCGCGCACCCAGCAATACTTCAGCATATGGATCCGGCCCGTGGGTCACCAGTACACGCATTTCATCCTGAAGGCGATGACGGCGGAACTGGATCGCTTCGTCAAGGAAGGGCTCACGCCCGAGCAGGTAGCGGAAGCCAAGGTGAAGGCGCGCACCCTGTACCTGAATTACGCCGAGAGTTTGTCGCGCCAGCTCGGTTACCGGCTCGACGACATGTTCTATGGCATGAAAGACAACGGATACTTGCAGCAGATGCTGGCGAAAATTGACGCGGTCGCGCCGGAGCAGGTGAATGAGGCCATCAAGAGGTACCTGCAGTCCGAGAACTTGAAGTACGTGATCGTCACCAACGAAAGCCTGGCTGACAAACTGGCCGACGACATCGCCCACGGGACGAACGTGGTCCCGAAGACGCTGGCCGAATATCACATCGCCGACCCCATACCGCCGGAGAAGCAGCAAATGCTGCAGCAGGATGAGCAGTGGAAGGCGTACCCGCTGAACATTCCGCGTGGCAACATTCGGGTGGTGAAGGCGGCGGATATGTTCGAGAGCGGTGCAGAGACCGCTTCCGATCACTGAGTTTTTCTTATGTCATTCCGAGCGGAGCGAGCAATCCCTATTCTCCCTGCAAGTCGTGGTGGCTATAGAGATGCTTCCTCTTCGGCTCGGCTCAGGGTCAGCATGACAACGCTGTGAGCGTATCTGTGAAATCGAAGAAGACAAGAACATTACTCGTCCTGTTGTTGATCCCATTAGCGCTGCCGGCTCTCGCGGTGGAGCATGGCACTACGGTGCGAGTAGCCTCCATCTATCTCTCGCCCGACAATACCTCCGCCAAGCTGGGCGAACTCGATCGTGGACGGGAGGTCATCATCCTGGAAAGCAGCCGGGAGTGGGTGCATGTCGAGGCCAATGTCACCGAAGAACGTACGGTCACAGGCTGGATCCTGGAAAAAGGAGTGGTGCGGCCCTCCACTCCGAATGGTGACAAGATCCTGTTCGGAGAAGCGGTGGACTCCGAAGACCAGGCCAGCCGGAAGCAGGGGCGTTACGGCGCCGCCCAGGATGCCTTACGACTCTACTACCGGGTCGCCGAGGAGTTCCCCAATTCGCCGTTGGCGGGCGAAGCCATGTACCGCTCCGCCGACATCCGCTGGCAGATCGAGAAGGTGGATGTCATGTCGCGCCCCTCGGCCAAAGAGCAGGAATCCTATCTCCGCGAGGGCATGTCCGAGCAGTACTTCAAGGAAGTCATGAAGAAGTTCTCAGGCACCAAGTGGGCTGATCTGGCTGCCTTCCATCTCCTCGACAACAAGCTCTGTGGCGACTGGCAGGGCTTGTCCAAGTGTCCGGAGAAGGAAGCGGAGATCTACGAGAAATACGCCAGAGAGCGTCCCCAGTCCCCGGCAACTCCGGAGGCGCTGTACGACGCGGCGTGGCGGTATTCGGCGCTGATCGAAATCTACAAGACCGAGAACCAGTTGAAGAAGTCTGCTGAATCAAAGGCCAAAGCCACAGCGCTGGCAGAGCAGGCGGCGACCCAGTATCCGCAAAGCGACTGGGGAGCGCGGGCGCAGCGCCTGCTCTACCTGATGCAGCAGGACGTCCCGACCTACGGGAACGCGACGGAGTGAAGCGGCACGGGCGAGGACGCCCGTGCTCCGCCGTGGCGCCGGAAGAAGTCCTTCCCGAACCAAAATCGCAAGCCCGTGAACCGTTGATTTCTGCGATACTTTCTCCACTCACCCTCTGGAGGAAGATTGAACGACTACCTGCTGTCTGTGGTCCTGGGCATCGTCGAGGGCCTGACTGAATTCCTGCCCGTCAGCTCCACGGCGCATCTGCGGATCGCCGAATCGCTGTTCCACATATCCATTGAGGTCTTGGACGAACTTCTTTTCACCTAGATTGAGATAGTCTGGTGAGACTTTGAGATCATCTTGGTTGGTTTCCTTCA
>JBGPJK010000220.1:0-7780 GCA_041485425.1 Terriglobia bacterium
CCTCGTCCATGTAATGCGTGGTCAGCATCACCGTGCCGCCGTGTTTCTGGAAGGCGCGGATGATGTCCCAGAGCTGGCGGCGACTTTGGGGATCGAGGCCGGTCGTAGGCTCGTCCAGAAAAAGAATTTTCGGATTGCCCACGAGTGCGGTCGCGACCGCCAGCCGTTGCCGCTGTCCGCCGGAAAGCTTGCCCACCCAGGCATCAGCTTTTTCCGTGAGCTGCAGTTGTTCGATCACGTCATCGGAGCAGCGTGGCTCGCGATAGAAGCTGGAAAACAGCTCGATGGTTTCGCGGACCGTGAGTTTTTCTGAGAGCCGCGTCTCCTGCAAGGAAATGCCCAGCCACTCGCGCAGTTCACGCGCATTTTCCTGCCAGGTGTGGCCGAGAATGGTGACCTGCCCCGCGGTGGGCTCGAGCAATCCTTCCAGGATTTCAATGGTGGTGGTCTTCCCTGCTCCATTCGGTCCCAGCAGGCCGAAGCATTCTCCGGTCTCGATCGCCAGGCTCAGCCCGCGCACGGCTTCGACTTTGCCGTCGTAGGTCTTGCGCAGATCGCGGCATTGGAAGGCAATCCCCACGCGGAGATTCTAACGTAGGAACCGCTGTGAATGCCTCTCGGCCTCGGGCGCTCCTGTTCGATGTCAAGCAGCCTGATCGCTTACCTTTGTGACCTTCCCGGCGGCAAGTCATCACTTCGCTGCGGGCGCAGGTTCTGGAAATACAGCGTGTCTGGGCGGCGGCATGGGCGCATTGCCCTTGCGGTCCTGCCAGAGGATCGCGTTCAGCAGAGCTGCATTGGCCGCGTCGGGATGGGAGAAGTCCATCTTCTCCGACTCTTCGGCGCCTTTTGCTTTGCCAGGGTTCGTCTGATAGATGAGTCCGTTGTCGCGATTGCGGGAGTCGGCGCTGTAGGCCGGCTGGGCTCCCGCACCAGTGAACAGTGGCGCCATCACCGGGGCATAGGCGTCGTTCTGGTTCATCGGCGGCAGACCAAGTAGCGTCTCCATGGTATGAACCATGTTCACCGTGGTGTAGAAGCGGTGGTCCACAAAGGGATGTTCTACCAACCCGGGCGAATACTTGCTGATCACCAATGCGATGGAGCGGTGCGCATCCACGTGGTCGGCGCCATCCTGAGCGTCGTCTTCAACGACGAAGATGGCGGTGTCGTCCCAGTAAGGGCTGTGCGAAACCGCTTCGACCACGCGGCCGAGGGCAAGATCGTTGTCCGCCACTGAGGCCGCCGGGCGCGGCTTTCCCGGCCGCGTGCCTCCGGTGTGATCGTCGGGTAGATACAGTAGCACAAAGCTCGGCAGCTCCGTTCCCTTCCTTTCATCCCGGGCCCGCACGAAACCATCGAACTCGTTGAGGAACTCGTCCGCGCGAAGCTGGTCAGGATAATCGGTGTTGAAGTCAGGGAAATTGGGGTCGAAGTGATCGCGTAGCGCAGCCTTGGTGGGCCGTGCGTTCTTCAGCAGGGGAACCGGCCAGGGCCAGGGACTGGGTGACCCGTGCGGCTGGCCCAGGTTGACGGGCAAGGCCTCGCCCTTGCGCACCGCCTGCCGCGAACACGGCAAGTGCAGCGGCGACTCCGCGTCCCCCGGCGGAGGAGCCGGCGCGTCGCTGGGCGCCTCGCACCACACCGCATCCATGAACTCGCCATAGTCCCGGTAGGAGACCCCGTGGCCGGCCACATTGTCCCAGAGATATCCCGTGGAGGGCGCATCCACGTCGGGCTGGCGGTTTTCCAGGGGCAGTTCGTCAGCCACGTTGCCCTGGTAGTCGTAGGTGCGCTCCCGGCTGCGGTAGCCGATCTGCCAGGTTTTTTCGTTGTAGTCGCTGGTGATGGCGGCCGTGGTCCAAACGTGGCCGTCCCCCGACACTTCTCCACTGTCGTAAAAGTTGTCGAGCACGCCAAATTGCAGCGCGAGTTTGTGCTGGTTGGGGGTGATATCGGCGCCGTACATGGTCAGTGAAGAATCGCCGTCGCCGACTTTGAGGTCGCCGAGGATCTGGTCGTAGGTGCGGTTTTCCTTGATGACGTAGATGACGTGGCGAATGCGATTTGCGCCCTGCTGAAACTGTATCTGGCCAGGATCGGCGTTGAACAGGTTGCTTGCTTCCACCTTGCGGGTCAACTCGGGCAACTGCTTTTCAGTATCACGAAAATTGAGCCGGGCAAGCGAGCCGTACAGCAGCGTCGGAATATAAGGATGCTCGTGGTGCCGTCTCTCCTGCTTGAGAACGCTGCGACCGTTGTTGGGGCCGGTGCTCTCGCCCTTGGCGGTGGCGATCAGCAGATCTTCACCCACCGTCGCCAGCGCGCTCGGATACCAGTCTGTGGGGATGAAGCCGAGAGCTTCCTGGGGAAGCGGGTACTCAATGCCGGGTTTCGTTAGCTTGGCGGTTTCGAACACCGCGACCGCGTTCAAGGAGGCGTCGGCGACAAACAGGCGACTGCCGTCTGCCGACTGGGCCAGAGCGATGGGGTATGTTCCGGCGTATTGCTGTCTGGGCGACATGGTCGAAGACACATGGATGAGTTTTCCCGAAGCCGCCTCTATGACCGCGACTGCGTCCGCGTTCGATAGCGCGACGTAAAGCAGTCTCTCGTCCGGGCTGAGCAGAAGCGCAGTGGGATGGGAGCCGGGGGCGATTTCGGACTTGGGTTCGAGCAGTGAGACCCAGCGGGTGACGGTTCCCTTTTCCAGGTCGAGTTCCGCCACGCGTGACGCATTCCACAGGCTGCACCAGGCGCGACGACCATCGCGGCTGGCCACGACCGTATAAGGAAATGACGACGGCACGATCCGATGTGTGCTGAGGTCGAACTGCTCCAGGATCCGGCCGTCCGCTGAATCCATCAAAACCACGTTGTCGGAGAGATTGTTGGCGATGAGCAACCGGTCGCGGCCTCCGCCAGGGATCACGGCGAACCCAGCCGGGTACGGAATCGCAGTTCCGGCTGGTATTTTACGCAAGCCGTATGCGACCTTTCTGCCCGAGCCGAGGTTTTGCGGCGGAATCTTCAGGAAGCGCTCGGGACCAACCTTGCCTTGCTCAAAGCGGTAGACGGCGATTCCATTGCCGGTGTCGCCCGGTTTGCTGCCTGTGGGATCGGTGATGGAACCGATCGAGGCATACAGATGGGCGCCGTCAGAGCTGAAGGCCAGCCCGAGGAAATAACTTTGGTGCGCACTCTCCGGCACGCGATCCTCGGGAAAATCCGTCAGCCGGTTCGTGCTCAGCTCAAGAATCGAGATGGACTGATACGCCTGAGTCTCCTGCGTGCCGTAGCCGTCGTTCAGGAGCGCGGCGTAGCGACGGTCGGGGCTCAGGGCGATAGTCGCGGGAAAGCTATTGGTTCGGCCCAGAAAACCTGGAGACGGCGTGGTCAGAAGCTTGCTCGTGGGAAGCGAGATCTCATGCGATCCCTTGGGTTCGTTGGCCCGCACCAGGCTGAGGGTGGCCACCGAAAGCAACACAGCGACTAGACAAGAGATGCGCTTCAATGTTCCTCCTGAGGGCAGAAGAACTTGTAGCATCGGCGTCGAAAAAAGAAAAGACGCTACAAAAAAACAAAGCCGGTCAGGCGGGCGACCGGCCTCCAAAACAATAACCTACGTGATACCTCAGTGAGTGTCCGTAACTTCCTGCTGGGGCGGCACTTCCTGCCCCACATTGTGGCGGACGTCAGCTCCGCGCACCCAGAAAATCACGTCTTCGGCAATGTTGGTGGCGTGGTCGGCCACGCGCTCCAGATTGCGGGCGACGAGCAGCGCATCCAGTGCCTGGCGCGTGACCTCCGGGCGCTCGTTCATCACCTTCACCAGCATGATGAAGGCCTCGTCGCGCATGCGGTCCACGACATTATCCATTTCGAGCACCGCCTGCGCGAGTTCCGCCTTGGCTTCGATGAAGGACTCGAGCGACCGCCGAACCATGGCGGATACGGCGGCGGCCATGCGCGGGATATCCACCGGCAAGTCGGCTTTGGGCAACTCCACCATGTCCATCACGCGCTCGGCGATGTTGACCGCCTGATCGCCGACACGCTCCAGGTCGGCATTGATCTTGGTCACGGCGAGGATAAAACGCAGGTCCACTGCCATGGGCTGCTGCAGCGCCAGCAGATCGAACGCCCGCTCGTCGATTTCGCGCTCCGCGGCGTTGATTTGCGATTCGCCCTCCAGCACCATCTGGCAACGGTTCAGGTCACGGTCGACATAGGCCTGGCAGGCGCGGTCCACCGCCTGCTCGGCCAGTCCGCCCATACGGAGCAACCGGGTTCTTAGTTCGTCCAGTCCTTGCTGAAAGCGGGTGCGCATTATCCAAACCTGCCTGTGATGTAGTCTTCCGTCCGCTTGTTGGACGGGTTGGTAAAGATCTTCTCGGTCTTGTCGAACTCGATCAGCTTGCCCAGCAGGAAAAAGCCTGTGAATTCCGCCACCCGCGAGGCTTGCTGCATATTATGCGTCACAATCACGATGGTAAACCGTTCCTTGAGCTGGAAGATGAGTTCTTCGATCTTGCCGGTGGAGATAGGATCGAGCGCCGAGCAATGTTCGTCCATAAGCAGCACCTGCGGCTCGACCGCCAGCGCTCGCGCGATGCAGAGCCGCTGCTGCTGTCCACCCGAAAGGCTGGCCCCCGATTTCTTGCGCAGCGCGTCTTTTACTTCCTCCCAAAGGGCAGCAGCTTGCAGGGACCGTTCCACGATTTCATCCAGGCGCTTGCGATCGTGAAAGCCGTTGAGCTTCAACCCGGCCGCCACATTGTCGTAGATGGACATGGTGGGAAACGGATTGGGCTTCTGGAAGACCATGCCGATGCGGCGCCGTATCTGCACCGCGGAGGTGCCGTTGTAAACCTCGAGATCGCCGATCCTGACTCTGCCTGTGGCCCGCGCATCGGGAATGGTCTCGTGCATCCGGTTCAGGCAGCGCACGAAGGTCGACTTGCCGCAACCGGAAGGCCCGATCACCGCCGTCGCGTGGTTGGGCTCGACCGTCATGTTGATGTCTTGCAGGGCTTGCGTCTTGCCAAACCAGGCGTTGAGTTTATCAACCTGGATTCCTACACCCATAGGTCAGTTGCCTCCCTTGAGCATGCCGCGGCCGGCGGCGATGCGGACGGCACTCACCGCGACCACAATGAGTACGATCAGAATCAGCGCTCCCGCCCATGCCTGGCGATGCCATTCGTCGAAGGGCGAAATGGCGTATGTGAAAATCTGCAATGGCAGAGCGGCGGTCGGCTGGTTCAGTTTCCAGTTCCAGAACTGGTTGCCGAAAGCGGTGAAGAGCAGAGGCGCGGTCTCGCCGGCCACCCGGGCGAATGCCAGCATCACCCCGGTAATCACTCCGGAAGTCGCGGTGCGCAAGGTGATGGAGAGCGTGGTCCGCCAGCGCGACACGCCCAGGCCATACGCCGCCTCCCGCACTACGTTCGGCACCAGCAAAAGCATCTCTTCCGTCGTCCGGGTAATGGTTGGAACCATCATGATGGCCAGCGCCACTCCGCCTGCCAACGCTGAGAAATGGCCTTGCGTCAGTACCACCAGCCCGTAGGCCACGATGCCCACGATGATGGAGGGCACGCCATTCAGCACGTCTGCTGTGAACCGGATGAGATTCCCGAAGCGGTTGCGGCCATATTCCGCCAGATAGATCCCAGCCCCGATTCCAATGGGCACGCCCACGCTGCTCGCGATCAGCAGAATCAGCGCCGACCCGGCGATGGCATTGGCCATGCCCCCACCCGCTTCCCCGACGGGTTTCGGGGTCTGGGTAAGAAAAGCCCAATTGATCGAGCCTATGCCCTTGTAAACCAGGTAGCCGAAAACTGCGCCCAGCGGCAGCAAGACCATGACCACCGATCCCGCAGCCACCAGCGTCACCAACCAGTTGGTGACCCGGCGCCGCAGGCTTAGAACCGGGAGGCGGGTCGAATCCGCGGTGATGCTGGTGCTAGCCAAGGCTCCTCGCAGGGGTTCCGCGCGTGACCGTCCAAACCAGGAATTGGGCCACGATGTTGACGATGATGGTCACGATGAACAGCGCCAGGCCCACTTCCACCAGAGCGCTCAGGTAAACGTCGCCGGTCGCCTCGCTGAATTCGTTGGCGATTACGCTGGCCATGGTGTAGCCGGGAGCGAAAAGAGAACGCGCAATCTCCGGCCGGTTTCCGATCACCATGGTGACCGCCATGGTTTCGCCCAAGGCGCGCCCCAGGCCAAGAATCACGCCCCCCAGGATGCCGGCACGGGCATTGCGCAAAACCCCGGTGCGGATCATTTCCCAGCGGGTTGCTCCCAAAGCGAGCACTCCTTCCCGTTGCTGCTGGGGGACGGCGGTCATCACTTCGCGGGTAATCGAAGAGACAATGGGCACAACCATGATGGCGAGAATGATTCCCGCCGCCAGCATTCCGATCCCGTACGGCGTGCCTTCAAACAACCCGGTCCAGCCCAGGGAGCGGGCCAGAAAGGGCTCCACGTATTGCCGCAGCAGCGGGACCAGCACGAAGATTGCCCACAATCCGTAAATCACGCTGGGAATAGCGGCCAGCAACTCGGTGGTGAAAGCCAGCGGCCCGCGCAGCCATCGTGGCGACATCTCGGTGATGAAGACGGCTACGCCAATCGCCAGCGGCACGGCCAGGATGAGAGCCAGGACGGAAGAAACGATGGTGCCGTAAACGAAGGGCCAGGCACCGAACTCTTCTCTGACCGGGTCCCATTCGCTGCGGAAGAAAAACTTCCAACCAAAGGCGTGCCAGGACAGATCGGACTTGGTAACCAGTTCGTAGACAATCAAGCCGACTATGGCGAGCACGCACAGGCCGCAGGCCAGCACGGAAAAAAAGAAAACCCGATCGGCCACCAGGCTGCTCCCCGCCGTCAGCAGAGGCTCGGTCTGAGCTTTTGCTTCACTCGCAACTTCTGATTTTGCAACGGGTTGCGGTCCAGTCAGACGTGGCGCTCCTAGAGCTCGATTGGCCATCCAGGCGAAGCTAGCAGAGTCGTGTTACAGGAGTGTTAAAATAGCCGCTCGCTTTACTCGTTTTTGGCGCCAGGTTCCAATCAGGGACGTCCCGAAAAGGGGGGCGGCCTCGGTCCGTTTGCATTTGCCAGGATTCCCTTGTATTTTTCTGTACCCTTGGTTCACTTCTATGCCCGTTGATCAAGAACGCAGTCGTCTCGCTTTTCAGAGATTAAATCGCCAGTTGACGAAACTGGCGAGGAAGCCAGCCCCGGAAAGCGTCCACAAATTTCGCACCTATGGCCGTCGCGTGGAGGCGTTTTTGGAGGAACTCATTCCCCAGCCAAACCGCAATGACAAAAAGTTGCTCAAGCTGCTCGCTCGTCTGCGCAAGAAGGCGGGGAGAGTGCGCGACCTGGACGTACAGATCGTCTCCCTGCGCAACCTGAAAATTCCATCGCAACCGGATCGCAAAGCGCAACTGCTGGGCACGCTGGCTGAAGAACGCAGCCAGCGAGAAAAGAAGCTGGCCAAGGCCTTCGATCAGCAAACGATCCGTGAATTGCGCAAGCGGCTGAAGCGCGCGGCCAATGACGCGCATATCCCGGAAAACACGGATCCATTGAGCCTGGCGGTGCGCCAGTTGGCGCAATTAGGACGAGACCATACTCCGCTGACGGAGAAAACCCTGCATCAGTACAGGATCGTCGGCAAGCGGGCGCGATACCTGGCCGAGATGGCCGGCAAGGACCCCGCAGCCGAGCGCTTGGTGGAACAGCTCAAGCGCATGCAGGA
>JBGPJK010000221.1:0-7778 GCA_041485425.1 Terriglobia bacterium
TGGGCGCGTGCGCGCGCACCATGTCGATCTGGCTATCGTGACGCGACAGAATATTGTGCTGGTAGAAGCCTTGCAGCGTATCCGGCACCAGCGGCGAGTTGACTCCCGGTCCCAAAGGCGGCAAGGTTTCCCCAGTGACGCTGGCCGCTGTCCCGAAGAAATCCACGGGGTTCTGCAGTCGGTCGTTGAAACTGCGGTAATCGTGTTCGTAAGTCAGAACGACGTGGGCCACCTTCATCTCAACCCCGCCGCCGAGGTTGCGGTTGGTGTAGTTGACCTGGCGGTAGCGAGAGGTGGAGTGGCAAGAGCCATCGCAGCTCTCCGGATCCGGGGGCAGGATTGGGGGGTTAGTGATGTTGCCCATATCAAAGAATTGCAACTGACTGAGGCCCCGCCGCGCTTGCCATCCCCCCTTCACGAAAACCGTCAGTGGCGTTTTCGGTACTTTGAGCCGTGCGTTCACCGTGTTCATCGTGCGTTTGACACCGAACAACGCGTTTTCTGGAATCATACTGGTGCGTATGGCGGCATCGGGGTCAAGGTTGGTGCCGAAGGGTACGTCATCCAGGTGCCGGACGAAGCTGCGATTGTTCAGCGAAAGGGTCAAGTACTTGCCCAGGCGGAACTGGGTATCCATTTCGTATTCGTCGCGGCTGATGAAACTGCCGTGATATTTCAGCGAGTTGTGCTGCGTGTAGTCCAGAAAAGTCAGGGCCACGTCCCCGCCCACCGACTGGAACAAGCTGTCATACTCGCCCACCCGTCCGGCGAAACCACTGGGGCTCACGAAGCGATAGCTAGGCAGGAACCGCACCAATTGATAGCTCAGTTCGGGAGTTGGCTCGCTTTTCGACTGCGACCCGGTCGAGTCAGGAGTCTGACCCAGAGCAAATTGTGCCACGCCAGCTATCAGGATCAGTCCCAGGAGAAATCTCTTAGCAGACCTCATCGCGAACCTCCTTGCGGCGCGGCGTCTCTACGGCTTGTCGATGAACACGCTTCCACCGGTGGCCGAGTTGACATCGGTCCCGTGGATGGCGCTGTGGCAACTGGTGCAGCGGTTCAGCAGCGGCACTCCGGAGCCGTTGTGGTGTCCGGCATGGCATTGCAGGCAGAGCGTCGGCTCGCTGACCAGGAGCAGGTTCCGCTGCATGGAGCCGTGCGAGGTGTGACACTTGGTGCAGCTCTCGACGACCGGAGCATGCTGAAAGGTGAAGGGTCCCTGATACTCCCCATGACACTGGAAGCAGAGTTCGTTGAGGTTGGCGCTGCGCAGATTGTTGGCCGCGGTTCCGCCGTGGGGATCATGGCAATCCGCACAGCTCATCTTGGCTTCGCGGATGGGATGGTGATAGGGAAGGTTGGACTCGGCCTCCTGCTTGCGATGGCAGCTTGCGCACGCCTGGTTTTGCTGGTGGCGGGTGCGCAGGGTGGTTTCGTCCACATGCACGCGGTGGCAGTCCACGCAACGCACGTCATGCGCCTGGTGTGATCCGGAAGACCAGTTTTCCAGTGCAGGCTTATCGGCGTGACAGGATAAGCAGACGCCGTTCGACTCTTCCGCATTCTTCTGCTTGAATTTGATGATTTTGCCGTAGGCGTCTTCGCCCTTGGCATGCAGGCTGCCTGCGCCGTGGCAATCTTCACATTGCACGTCCTGCTGCGAATGAGTGCTGCGGCGGAAAATCTTGGCCTGGTCCTGGTGACAGCCGGCGCAAGGACTGTTGCCCACGTGTTCCGCACCCGGAATTTCGACGAACTTGGCGAAATTCTTTTCCCGGTCGGCTTGCTCATGACGGCTGGGCGGAGGAGTTGGGTTCTGCCTGGCCACCAGGTTTGCCGGGCAGAGTGCCCACAGGAGTGCCAGACAGAGACCGAGGAGCGAAGCAGGTGCACGCATGGTGCCCTCCCGGACCAAACAGGGAAAATGTATCGGTATTCCCCATTAGGGTCTGTGAGGGCGGATACGCGTAGCAGTGATAAGTTGCCTCTTTTGGTGTTCGCCTGGCCCAAGCGGCGCCCGGGCCAGGTTGCCAGCGCGAGATCCCTCGCTTCGCTCGGGATGAGCGCGCCGGGCTCGGACGCCCGGCCAACGCGCTCACTTGGCTTGCAGGGACTCGATGTAGCTGTTGAGGTTGCTGACGCGCTGCTGCACTTCCGCCTCGTGTCCGCCACTCATGCTCCAGAACAACTTGCCCCATACCGGCATATCCTTGGAGCCGTGAGCCGGCAGATTGGCCTCGCCGCGAATGGTCGAGGCAACTTTCAGACCAGGATACTTGCCGCCATTGTTCTTGCTCAGCATGGTCAGATCGGTCGGGGGAGTCTTCAGCGCTTCCGCCGCAGGGCCTCCGCCTTTGCCGTCAGTACCGTGGCAGACCGCGCAATACGTCTTGTACATCTCCTGCCCGGACGCCGCCGACGTAGGCTTAATGGGAACGTGCTTGATGGTTTTTTGTGGTTGCTCCTGGGCTCCCAGCACCAGAGCAAATGCCATCAGGACTGCTAAAGCCGAAATGAATTTCCGTACCGGCATGATCTCCTCCTATGACTGCCTGAAAACGTGATGCAGAAAACTAACAACTTTTCAGTGTAGGAGTCAACTGCACCCCTGACGGTGAGGTCTGTCACAAACGGGAGTGATAAGGAGGGAACCGAAGACACCTTGGACGGGATACCAGCAGGGCTGGGAAGAAAGAAAAAAGGGCGCGGTGATATCCCGCGCCCCAATGCCGGTTGCAGCACCTATTGATTGACGTCTATCTTCGGGCGTCCCTCGTTCGGGCCCTTAGCCGGCACGACCGTCAGAGGCGCCTGCAGAGTGAAATTCAGGATGGTTTCCGAGGGCAGCTTGATCTGCTGACCCTTGGTGGCCGCTTGTACGCCGCCACCCAGGCCGCCGCCCGCCGCAGCGCCAATCGCGGCTCCCTTGCCACCGCCGGCAATGGCGCCGATGATAGCCCCAATGCCCGCGCCGGCCCCGACTTTCTCAGCCGTATTGGTGCCGCGGGAAGCGCCTTCGCGCTTGTACTGATCGGTCTGGATGTTGTAGGACTTGCCGCCGACCGAGATACGGTCCAGTTGCAACGCCAGCACCGACTTCCCGGCAAACTTTCCGGCGCTCTTCAGCTCAACAATGTGGCCCTCAACGTCATAGCCCGCCGGGAGGACCACGTCGCCTTCGTAGGAGAGTGGAGAATCCAGCGTGGCATGGAAGGTCTGACCGGGCTGACTGGTCTCGGTGTTAATGGCGTCCACCAGCCGTACCGCCAGCGTGGTGCCGGAAGGAATCGTGACCTTCTGCGGAGGCGGTGGAGTGGAAGGTCCCGGCGTCATGGTCGCCATCGGCGCAGTAGTGACGGCCGGCGCCGCCGCGGCTACCGGCGCAGGCGTACTGTCGCCGGCGGAAGTGGGCAGAGTGCGCGCCCGCGGCGTGCTGGGATGCCGTCTGGGAGCGGGGCTCGGCTTAGGTTTCGCTGCTTCCGCGGGCGGCGCTTGAGCTATCCCGGCGGCCGAGGCTGGCCCCACTTGCAGGTTGTTCACTACCTGCTTCACGCCTGGGGTTGCAGACGCGTACCGCGCCGCCGCTTCCCGCTGGTTCTCATTGTCCACCGTGCCGGACAGAGTCACCGTGCCGTTGGCGGCTTGCACGCCCAGTTGCTTGCCCTGTAATCCGGAATCAGCGTTAAGCCTGGTCTGGACGTCGCTGGTGAGCTGTGCATCGTTCGGGGTCTTGGAGCAGCCCACGGCTACTCCCAAGACCAGCAAAAGCACAAATGCGGTGAAGTGGAGAGAAACTCTCGTCTTCATAACGATCACTCCTGGGGATTTAAACCCGATACTAACAGTTTAGATGCGGAATCCGGGCTATGACCGAGCAAAATTATGAGCGGAAGCGGTTGCAGCATCAGCTTTGTAACCGGCGATCAATCAAGCATTTAGCGAACCCTGAAGGGCGGTGCTGGCAGTTCTGCCTAGTTCTGATGGAGAAACTTGTAGTCGAGGATCGAAGCCGCCAGTCCCACCGATTCCGCAGTCGCGTGCGCCAGCTTGGAACGGATGATGCGCGCCTGGCAGAGAACATTGCTGTTCTTCTGGCCCGAGATTTCTTCCGGCATCTCGAAAACCATCTCCACCAACGTGTTCTCCGGCAACTCCTGCGGTCCCTGAAAAAGCACGCCAGACTGGCTCAGGTTCTCGAGGATGCCCTGCGACCATCCGCCCAGGTTCTTGACCCGATAACGCACCGGAACATCCAGCTTCAGGCGCCGGGCGCGAGGTACCCAGGTGGGCTTCTTGGCATGGCTGCGGCTGCGCCGCGTAGTCGTGGTGGTCTCGGGCGCGCTGCGGTCTAGGCGTTCAATGCGCCGCATGGTCTTCCAGTCGTATTTGTACTCCGCCGCGCAGACCAGGCAAACCTGGTAGTAGTGGCCGTCAGCCGCACGTCGCGGCCAGGAAAACTCGTGCGAGCAGCGCCCTAGCATGAGAACATCCAGTAGCTTCTGAGCCATATTCGTACTTTCCGGGTGAGAACACCGGACGAGACATCATCTAACGGGTCGGGGAACTTGGGTAGGTTACTTTCGTGCGGTCGCGATGCGATCTGGTACAACCTGATTGCCGTCTGGGAGTTGCGCCGATTTTCTAAGCCAATCACGCGACGTGTATGATCAGCGCGTGAACCCTCTGACAGCTTTTGTCCTGGCGGGCGGCAAGAGTACGCGCATGGGCAAAGATAAGGCGTTCCTCGAGCTGGGAGGGCGTACCCTGCTAGCCTGTGCGATGGAGGTGGCGGGTGCGGTCGCGGGGGAAGTGTGCATCGTGGGAGAGGCTGCGAAATTTGCCCGCTTTGGACGAGTGGTCGAAGATGTTTACCGCGAACGCGGGCCGCTGGGCGGGATCCACGCCGCACTTGCCAGCAGCACCACCAAACTGAACCTGATGCTGGCCGTCGATTTGCCCTTCGTGGAGTCCAGGTTCCTGGAATATCTCGTTGGGCAAGCGCGTCAAACCGGGGCAATGGTTACGGTACCGCGTGCGGGCGGAGGCTTGCAGCCTCTGTGTGCCGTCTACCATCAGGAATTTGCCGGCGTCGCGGAACGATCGTTGCAGCAGGGAAGAAACAAGATTGATCCACTCTTTGCCGACGTAGAAATGCGAGTCATTGGAGAGAAGGAGTTGTCGAGCCTGGGTTTCTCCGAGCACATGTTTCGGAATCTGAATTCCCCCGAGGAATGGGCGGAAGCGACCCAGCAGCTCAGGGAGACCGGGGGAAGTGATTGAACCGCCCAAAGGCCCGAAGCATTTATCATTCCCAATGAGTGGTGGAGAGCCGAGACCTGAGACCTGAATGATGAGCAGCGATGCCAAGCCCGGGCCGTACATCGAATTCAAGGATGTCTGCAAGTCCTTCGGCGACAATCACGTGCTCAAGCATGCCAACTTCGACGTGATGATTGGGGAAACCGTCTGCATCCTGGGACGCAGCGGCGTCGGCAAGTCGGTGGCGTTGCATCTTCTCATGGGATTCCTGAAGGCCGACTCGGGGCGAGTAACGGCCGCTTACGAGGACATTACCGGCTATCCCGAGCCGGAGTTGGAACGCATCCGCAAGAAAGTCACCATGGTGTTCCAGAACGGCGCGCTGTTCGACTCGCTCACCGTGGGGGAAAACGTTGCCTTTCCCCTGCGCGAGCGCGGGGACTTTTCCGAAGAACAGATCTACCAGATCGTCGACGGCCTGCTGGAAATGGTGGGGGTGAAAGAAATGCGCGAACAGTTGCCCTCCGACCTTTCCACGGGAATGAAGCGCTCGGTGGCGATCGCGCGGGCTTTGTCGGCGCAGCCGGAATGCGTGCTCTATGACGAACCGACCACCATGGTGGATCCGTTGATGGCGCAACTGCTCGGCGATCTGATCAAGCGTTTGAAAATTCAACTGCACCTGACCAGCGTGGTCGTCACCCACGACATGCGGCTGGCCAAGAAGCTGGCCGATCGCATTGTGTTCCTGCACGAAGGCAAGGTGCTGTTCTTTGGGACGTATCCGGAAATGGAGAAATGCGCGGAGCCCATCGTGCAGGAATTCCTGAAATTAGATGAACTGGCCTTGGGGGCTTAGGCACGCGTCCGCACGGCATTACCGCAGCACCCATCGACCATGTTAAGAAATTTATGCTCTTGTAATCCGCCAGGAGTTACCCGGTTGGCAAGACTAGAAGCTATCTAGCTATCTCATAAATGGCCGTTCGGGGTAGTTGGTGAAATCGCCTGGCTACGACAACTGACAGCAGCAGATCAGCGGCCGCGAATTAAACATCACCGGCAATTTACCTTTCGGCCGGTGTCGCGCATCACAGCGGTGAAGGCCGGAGGCGTGTAGCATTGACGTGGACAATCGAGAGCGCCGAGCCCAGTCTGACCCGACGCCGGGGGGTGTTATGGCTACCACTGCTCCGCAACGTGCGCTCGCACTCCGCAACATTCTGGTCGCGACCGATTTTTCTCCTTGTTCCGAACGCGCCCTCTTGCACGCCGTGGCCGCGGCTCATCATTGCGGTTCCACGTTGCATCTCGTGCATGTAGTGCAACCCGGAATCTTTTCCACTCTCCCACCCGATGCGTACCTGGGGACTCCGGATACACTCGATCTCGCGCTAAAGCAGGCAAGTACCGAAGCCCAGACGCTGGTCACCGACGTTCTGCAACGGACCCACTGTGAGGATGTCAAGCATCGGATCTGGGTGCAGCAGGGTGCGGCCGTTGGTGAGACCCTGCGCACCATCATTGAACTCGAAAATATCGACCTGGCGGTGGTCGGCACGCACGGCAGGACTGGGTTGCGCAGGATCGTGCTGGGCTCGGTGGCAGAAGACGTTTTCCGATACGCCCCTTGTCCCGTGTTGACGGTCGGTCCTCATTCTTGGCGGTCCGACCCGCGATCGGTTCACTTGAAGCACGTTCTCTTTCCGACCGATTTCTCGACAGACTCCGCTCGCGCCCTGCCGATCGCGATGGCCACTGCCGCCGATTTTGGCGCGGCCCTCACCATGTTAACGATCATCGAACGGCTCGATGGCGAAGCGGCGCATTATCGCCCGCGCGTAGTGGCCGCTCTGGAACAGCGCATGCGCGAGATGGTCTGCGCCGTCGGGCCGGTCCCGCCGGGGATTGTCTTCCAAGTGGAATTCGGTGACGTCGCTGATATCGTGATCGAAGCCGTGGCCCGCCTCGGGGTGGACCTAGTTGTCTTTGGCCTCAAAGCGCCGGATACTTACGTGGATCACTTGCCCTGGATGCATGCCTACAAGGTCGTGTGCGAGGTCGGTTGCCCGGTGCTCAGCCTGCGTGGTGCCTCGTTGGCTCGTAGTGAGTAACTGTTGAGAAATCGCGATTTCACCAACAACCGGGTTCTGAGCGTTAAAGCAACGAATGAATTGCCCGTGTTGACGTGAGCGGCATCGGGGAGAAAAATGATTCCTCCAACCTACAAACCGAAGAAAACATTCATGCAGCTTGCGATCGCGGAGGCAAAGCGCGCCCGCGACCGGGGCGACTATCCCATCGGTGCCGTCATAACGCGTCTTATTGGAAAACGGGAAGTGGTTATCGCGTCTGCTGGCAACCGGGTAAAAACTTCGGGTTCATCCATCAAGCATGTGGAGCTTGAAACATTGAAATATGTTTCCTCCGGCTACGGTCGGTATCTACCGGATTTCGTGCTGTATTCCACGCATGAACCTTGTGCTATGTGCGCGGGTGCCTGCGTCTGGTCTAAA
>JBGPJK010000222.1:0-7753 GCA_041485425.1 Terriglobia bacterium
ATGGGCAGGCCGCGGGCTTTCGCCACCATGGCGTGCGACAGTTCGTGGGCAAACAACCCGGCAAAGAACAACACACCGGTAACAATGGCGGCGGCCCAGATCACGCCGTCGCCCCAGCCGCGGTTCACCTCATGAAAGTGAGTCGCGAGGGAGAACACAATCAAGAGCGCGATCACGAACCAGCTATAGTGAAGCCCCAGTTCGACCCCAAAGACGCGACCGAGTTTGATCTGAGCTTTCATGCTCCGGCTCCCTACGTAATCATAAAACTTGGCGTGGTTTGACCAAAGCTTTCAATGCGAACGACAGAACTACGCATGCTATGCTGAACGTCACCCACAACGCCAGCAAAGCTCTCATTAGAGACCGAGGTTCTTGATGCGCTCTCTGAAATTGATGGTTCTTCTAATCGGGGTATCGTTCATGGCAGCGTTCTGCGCGGCGCAGAATGCGGCTTCGGCTGGATCAACTGCCTACGCCCCGGGTCTGGACTTGATCTCGCTCGACAAGAGCGCCGACCCATGCGTGGACTTCTACCAGTTTGCCTGCGGCGGCTGGCTGAAGAACAACCCCATCCCGCCGGATCAGTCAGCCTGGGGAGTGGATTCGAAACTGCAGGAGCAGAACCGGCTGATCCTGCGGCAGATTCTGGAAGACGCCTCCCGACCCGACCCCAAGCGCACGGCGGTGCAGCAGAAGATCGGCGACTACTACGCCTCCTGCATGGACGAATCGGCGATTGAGGCGGCTGGAACGAGGCCGCTGGAAAGTGACCTGGAGCGGATCGGCAAGCTGAAATCGGTTCACGAGCTGGCAGGTTATCTGGCGAACTATCACGCGCGGGATGTGTTTACCGTGCTGCCGACCTCCACCCTGTTCTCGTTCACCGCCGATCAGGATTACAAGGATTCCACGCAGTTCATTCCGGAGGCAGATCAGGGCGGGCTGGGGCTGCCGGATCGCGATTACTACCTGAAGGATGATGCGAAGTCGGCGGAAATCCGCAAAGCCTATCTGGCGCACGTGCAGAAAATATTTGAGCTGCTGGGCGACAAGCCCGAAGCTGCCGCCGAAAACGCCCGGACCGTGATGGCCCTGGAAACGGTTTTGGCCAAGGCGTCGCTGACCCGGGTGGAGCGCCGGGATCCCACCAAGCTGTACCACAAGATGACGCGGGCAGAGTTGCAGGCACTGAGCCCGGCGTTCGACTGGAACACGTATCTCGCCGGAGTAGGTCTGCCACACGCGCAATCACTGAACGTGGTGGTCCCCGATTTCTTCAAGACGCTGGAAACCGAACTCAAGACTGAGCCACTGGAAAGCTGGAAGACGTACCTGCGCTGGCATGTGGCGCATTCCAATGCGCGCTACCTGGGGGCCGCCTTTGTGGATGCGGATTTCGAGTTTTACAGCAAGACGCTGGCTGGCCAGAAGGAATTGCAGCCGCGCTGGAAGCGCTGTGTTCGCTATGTGGATCGCGATTTGGGGGAGGCCCTCAGCCAAGCCTACGTGGAACAGACCTTCGGCGCTGAGGGCAAACAACGCACCTTGAAAATGGTGCAGGACATCGAAGCGGCCATGGAGCGCGATATCCATCAACTGCCGTGGATGTCAGATGCCACCAAGCAACAGGCGCTGGAAAAGCTTCACCTGATTCGCAACAAGATTGGTTATCCGGATAAGTGGCGGGACTACAGCTTGGTGAAGATCGTGCGCGGCGATGCGCTGGGCAACGTGCAGCGCTCGGTAAGCTTCCAGTTTCAGCGGCAACTGGGAAAAATCGGCAAGCCCATTGACCACGGGGACTGGCTGATCACGCCCGCCACCGTCAACGCGTACTACGATCCGCAGATGAACGACATCAATTTTCCCGCGGGCATTCTGCAGCCGCCGTTCTTCGACAAGAAGATGGACGATGCGGTGAATTATGGCGATGCCGGCGGGATCATCGGGCACGAGCTCACCCATGGCTTCGACGATGAGGGCCGCCAGTTTGATGGTCACGGCAACCTGCGCGACTGGTGGACCCCGGAAGATGCCAAGGAATTTGAGAAACGGACCAACTGCATCTCCGACCAGTACTCGCAGTACACCGTGGTGGATGATGTCAAGATCAACGGAAAACTCACGCTGGGCGAAGACGTGGCGGACCTGGGGGGACTCATCCTTTCTTATATGGCTTGGCAGGAAGCCGACAAGAACCAGAAGCTGTCGCCGATCGACGGTTTCACCCCCGAGCAGCGCTTCTTCGTCGGATACGGCCAGGGCTGGTGCGGCCATGAGACGCCCGAGTTGGCACGCATGCGGGCTGCGACCAATCCGCATTCCCCCGACAGATACCGCGCCAATGGCGTGGTCTCGAACCTGCCGCAATTCCAGCAGGCGTTTGGCTGCAAGGCCGGGCAGCCCATGGTGCGGGAGAATCAGTGCCGGGTGTGGTGAGAGCGGCAGGCTTCACCCGCGGGCACGGCAATGCCCATGCTATGCTGAAAACCCGAGCCGAGAGCCTTGCCTCCAACTAAGCCACCAACTGATCCGAATCAACCTAATGGTGCTCCGGACGAAGAGGGCCGAATGGTGCTCGGCCGTTCCCACGTGGATCTTGCCAGCATTGCCTTCCACGATCCCAAGAGTGCGAGGCTGACTCTAGCGCGCGCCAGCGGGTGTGTCTCGCCGGCCCTGGCCGGCGCACTACCCGCGCTGCTGGCGGAATCTCCCGATCCCGATTCTGCCCTCATCCTGTTTGACCGGCTGGTCAACGAAGCTTCCGCCGAGATTATCCGATTGCTGGATCGCCACAATTTTCTCGCACACTATGCCATCGTTGTCTTCGGCCACAGCCGTTTTCTGGGCGAGACGCTGATCCAGAATCCCGACCTGCTGCAGTCTTTCCTGCGAGAAAAGAACCTGGACCGCAGTTTTTCGCGGGAGGAGTTCCACGAAAGTCTGGCGCGCTTCCGTTCGCGGTCGTTTGAGACCGATGTCTCGCTATTGCTGGCGCGTTTCAAGCGGCGGGAGTACGTCCGCATCATGCTGCGCGATGTGCTCAAGATCGCCCCGCTGGCGGAGACGACTGCCGAGATCTCCGCGCTGGCGGATGTGCTGATCGAAGCGGCCCTGCGGGAGGCCGACAGCCAGTTGCAGCGACGCTATGGCACGGCCCAGCACCTGGACCTGGAAGGACGCTTGGTAGACACGCCGTTTGCCGTGCTGTCTTTGGGCAAGCTGGGCGGCAACGAGCTGAACTACAGCTCCGACGTGGACCTGATGTACATCTTCGGCAGCGGGGAAGAATCGTCCGAGGCGGCGGTTTCCAACCGCGAGTATTTCATCCGCCTGGCGCAGCAGGTGACGGAGATTCTGTCGCGGGTGACCCGCGAAGGCGCGGTGTTTCGCATTGACATGCGCCTGCGTCCGCAAGGTGGCGAAGGCGAACTGGCCATCAGCCAGGGGCACGCGCTGCGCTACTACGCCAGCACGGCGCACGACTGGGAACTGCAGGCGCTGATCAAGGTGCGGCACTCGGCCGGCCATGCCACCCTGGCGCGCGAGTTCATCCGCGCGGTGCAGCCCCATGTGTACACCGAGCGGGTGAACTTCGAAGCCATCGAGACCGCGCTGGAAGCTCGGGAAAGGATGCAAACCCGGCGCCACCACCCCAGGGTGCTGGAGCAGTCGGGCGCGACGATCGATGTGAAACTCGATCGCGGCGGCATCCGCGATATCGAGTTCCTGGTGCAGTGCCTGCAACGAGTCTACGGCGGGGCGGAGCCGTGGTTGCGCTCCGGGGGAACGCTTTTCTCTCTGCAGAAACTGCACGACAAGCGGCACATCAGCGGCAAGGAGTTCCACGAATTAACCAGCGCCTACGAATTCCTGCGTCATGTGGAGCACCGGTTGCAGTTGCGCCAGGGACAACAAACCCATCGGCTGTCCACGGATGAGGGCGAGTCACTGGTCCTGCAGCGCGCCCTGGAAGGCTACGGCTCCGGGGAATCCCGCATCGCCGATGTGGCGGCGGTGGTGCAGCGTCGCATGGCTGCGGTGGCGGAGATCTATCAGCGCATCATCCATCACCAGCACATCCGCCGGCATCACGAGGCGCCCAGCGCGGAGTTCGAACTGCGAGGCACCCTCGAACTGAGCACCGCAGAGCAATCGAACCAGCAAATTCTGGAACGTCTGGCGGCGGATGCGCCGGTACTGTTCGAGATCGCCAATCGTCGCGATCTCAGTCCGCCGGCACGAAAGAATCTGTTTCGTTTTCTGGGCGCGGGGTTCACCAGTTCCGAGCGCTATGCGGCGCTGGTGCGGTATCCGGAGGCCGTCGGCCGGGCGCTGGCGCTGTTTGAGGCCAGCGACTATCTCACCGGCATTCTGATCCAGCACCCCGAAGAAATCGCGACGCTGGCAGGGTTGGGCGAGGTACATTCCCGCGTAGGCAGCGGGTACCTGTTTGAAAGTACTCTGGGACGGGGCGCAGCGGCCGGTGATCCGGTATTTGCCTACCTGGCCCATGCGCCGACTTCGTACGGCGAGAGGCTATCGTTGCTGCGACAGCACTACCGCCATCGCGTATTTGCGGCAGGCGCGCGAGATGTTACCGAGTTGCGCGACGTGTACGAGTCGCTGGGAGTGACCACGGCAGCGGCCGAGGACGCGATGGCGGCCGCCCTCGGCATTGCGGGCGACCCGGGAGGTCTGGCCGTGATGGCCATGGGAAGACTGGGAAGCGGCGAGTTTGACGTGCTGTCCGATGCGGACGTGCTGTTTGTGTGCGAGGAAGACCGCGACCGTGAGCGTTTGACCAAAACCGCGGAGCAATTCATGCAGGCACTCGCAGCCTACACCCGCGACGGCATGGTGTTTCCAGTGGACGCGCGTTTGCGTCCGCGGGGCGGAGAAGGCGAACTGCTGGTCAGTCCCACGCAACTGACCGGCTACTTCGAGCAGGAGGCGCAACCGTGGGAGGCGCTGATGTACACCAAGTTGCGTTTCCTGGCGGGCTCGCGAGGTCTGGGGGAACGCGCGATGCAGGCCAGCAGAAGGCTTTTCCAGCGTTTTGCCGGGGATGCGGACTTTCTGCGTGGGGTGCGCGAGATGCGCGCCAAGCTGGAAGCGGCCGAGGCTGGGGAAAAGAGCTTCAAGAGTTCCCCGGGCGCAATCTACGACATTGATTTTCTTTGCAGCTTCCTTCTGATTCAACACGCGGTGGACGACAAGCAGGGCAGCTTGCGGGACCGGCTGTGGCGCTGCGTGGCTCTCGGCTGGATGGACAAGGCGGATGCCGCTGCGCTCGATCATGCTGCTGAACTGCTGCGCACCGTGGAGCACGTGGTGCGGTTGGTAGTAGGGCGGGCGCGCAAGTGGTTGCCGGCGACCGAACACGCGCGGCAGGTGACCGAGACGCTGACCTCCCAGATTCTACGGCGCGACTTCATGAACGGGTTGGAGTCGGAGTTAGAGCACAACTGCGAAGCGGTGCGGACGATTTACGACCGCATCCTGGCTTGATTGCAATTTCCCCGGCCGACCGTCGTCACACCCCTTTGTGATTTCGTCATTTCTCGATGGTTATGCCGCGTCATATAATTGAGAGTTTCATTAATCTTGAGCGGAGGTGCGTATGGCGGCTTCATACAACGGTCTGCCGGTGCCCAAGGACGGCGCCCGGATCACGTACAGCAACGGGCGCTACCAGGTGCCCGACAACCCGATCATCCCTTTTATCGAAGGCGATGGCACGGGCCGAGACATCTGGAAGGCTTCGGTGCGCGTGTTCGACGCGGCCGTGGAGAAAGCCTACAAGGGCAAGCGCCACGTGGCCTGGTATGAGATATTCGCCGGCGAGAAAGCCATGGCGAAGTTCGGCAACTGGCTGCCCGACGACAGCGTGAACGCCCTCCGCGAATTCCGCGTCGCCATCAAGGGGCCGCTGACTACCCCGGTCGGCGGTGGGATCCGCTCGCTCAATGTCGCGTTGCGACAGATTCTCGACCTCTATGCCTGCATCCGCCCGGTGAAGTACTACAAGGGCACGCCATCTCCGGTCAAGCATCCCGAGCGCATGCACGTGGTCATTTACCGTGAAAACACGGAAGACGTGTATGCCGGGATCGAGTGGGAACAGGGCACGCCGGAAGTGGCCAAGCTCATCGACTTTCTGAACAAAGAAATGCTGAAGGGCGGCAAGAAGCAGATCCGGCTGGACTCAGGCATTGGCATTAAACCAATTTCAGTGACCGGCACCAAGCGCCTGGTGCGCATGGCGATCAAGTTCGCGCTGGAGCACGGCAAGAAATCCGTCACTCTGGTGCACAAAGGCAACATCCAAAAATTTACCGAAGGGGCTTTCCGCAAGTGGGGTTACGAGCTGGCTACTGAGGAATTCCGCGACCAGGTGGTCACCGAGCGCGAGAGCTGGATTCTGGACAACAAAGACAAGAATCCGGACATCACCATCGAGCAGAACGCCCACCTGGTCGAGCCTGGGCTGGAGTTTGCCACGAAAGACTTCCAGGAGTCGGTCTACAAGGAAGTGAAGGACGTACTGGATGCGATCTATGCCAGCCACGGTCACGGGGTGTGGAAGAAGAAGCTGATGGTGAACGACCGCATCGCTGATTCCATTTTCCAGCAGGTAGTGACGCGCGCCGACGAGTACTCGGTGCTCGCCACCCCTAACCTGAATGGCGATTACATCTCTGACGCCTGCGCGGCGCAGATTGGCGGGCTGGGCATCGCGCCGGGGGCCAACATCGGCGATGGTTATGCTTGCTTTGAGGCGACGCACGGCACCGCACCCAAGTACGCGGACAAAGACGTCATCAATCCCGGTTCGGTGATCCTCTCAGGCATGATGATGTTCCGCTTCCTGGGCTGGAACGAGGCGGCTGATCTGATTGAGCACGGGCTGGAGCGCACCATCGAGCAGAAGAAGGTCACCTACGACTTCGAGCGGCTCATGGAAGGCGCCACCAAGGTGAAGACCAGCGAGTTCGGCAACTACATCATCGAGAATATGGAAGCCGCGGTGCTGACCACGGTCTAACCAGGAGCATTGACCACAAAGGACGCGAAGGTCCACGAAGGGCGGAATGATCGGGACACCTTCGTGATCCTTTGTGTCCTTTGTAGTTTAGAATTTCGAGTTCCGTCATTCCGCGAAGCCCTTAAGAAAGGAACTTCATGCGCAAGAAAGTAAGCATCGTAGGCTCAGGAAATGTGGGGGCGACCGCCGCTCACTGGATAGCCGCGAAAGAACTTGCTGACATCGTCCTCATCGACATCATCGACGGCGTGCCCCAGGGCAAGGGCCTCGACCTGCTCGAAGCCATGCCCATTGAGAAGCGCGACTCGCACGTGCTCGGCACCCAGGACTACGCCGACACCGCCAATTCCGACATAGTGGTGGTGACGGCCGGCATCCCACGCAAGCCCGGTATGAGCCGCGACGACCTGCTGAACACCAACCACAAAATCATGAAAGACGTAGTGGGCAAGGTGGTGCAGTACTCGCCCAACTGCATCCTGATCATCGTGTCGAACCCGCTGGATGCCATGGCGCAGGCGGCGTACAAGATGAGCGGTTTTCCTCGTCACCGCGTGGTCGGCATGGCGGGAGTGCTGGACTCGGCGCGTTTTCGGACGTTTATCGCGCAGGAATTGAAGGTCAGCGTGGAGAACGTTACCGCGTTTGTGCTGGGCGGGCATGGCGACACCATGGTTCCGTTGCCCCGATATTCCACCGTTG
>JBGPJK010000223.1:0-7750 GCA_041485425.1 Terriglobia bacterium
GAGTTGTCGTAGCACATCTTCTCGAAGTGCGGAACCACCCAGCGATCGTCCACCGAGTAGCGATGGAAGCCTCCGGCGAGCTGATCGTACACGCCGCCGCGTGCCATCTTCTCCAGCGTGGTGACGAACACGTGCAGAAGCCGCTCGTCTCCCGAGCGCCCATACCGGTCGATCAGGAGATCGAGAACGGCAGGATGCGGGAACTTGGGTGCGTTGCCAAAGCCGCCATTGGTCGCATCAAACATGCTCAGCGCCGATTCCACGATGGTGTCAATTACCTTGGGAGAGAACTGCGCGCTGCGTCCGGCGAACGACTCGGCGTTCGAAATCGCGCTCTCCACCAGCTTGGCCTGCTCCACCACCTCGCTATGCTTCTCGCGATACGCGTCCGAAATGGCCAGTAGCACCCGTTTGAAACCAGGACGTCCATGGCCATCTTCAGGAGGAAAGTACGTGCCGCCGTAAAACGGTTTGCCGTCGGGCGTGAGGAATGCTGTGAGCGGCCAGCCCCCCTGTCCACTGATCGAACTCACCGCCACCTGGTAGCGGCTGTCAATATCGGGACGCTCGTCGCGATCCACCTTCACCGCAATGAAGCGCTCGTTGACGATCTGCGCGATCTCAGGACTGTCGTAGGACTCCCGGTCCATCACGTGACACCAGTGACACCACACCGCGCCAATGTCGAGCAGAATGGGCTTGTTCTCCCGCTGCGCTTCGGCAAAGGCATCTTCGCTCCACTCGTGCCAGCGAATGGGCTGGTGCATGGCGGAGCGCAGATAGGCGGAGGAGGCCTTGGCGAGGGCGTTGAGGGAGGCGGTGGTCATCGTTCAAGTCTAAATCCTTTTCACCACGGAGACACGGAGGCACCTGGAGGCGTCGGAGAAACGCTTATTCCCCTAGTTCGTCGGGTGGAAGTGGATCAAAAAAGTCAGGACCAATTTTGAGCTTGCCTCGCAAGGCGCCGGGGCTGCGTTTTCCCTTGTATGCGGCGATTGGAACGAGACGGGTCGAACATTCCCGTCCCTGAATGATGATTTCTTCCCCACGACAGGCTCGATCGATAAGACGTGAGAGGCTGGCTCTGGCTTCCGCTATGGTGAAGATGGGCATGGCCTCTAAGGACCGTATGACGTAAGTTTCACTGTCTGATTATCGGCAGAAAGCCAGACATGCTTTATCACTTCGCATTTCTTGCTTCTGAAATTTCACCCGAGCAGCCGCTTGGCAATCGAGCAGTACAGATCGACAGCATCGCTCAGTTGTTTCTTCTCTACGTATTCCCCCTCGGTGTGCGCCACGTGAATCGATCCTGGCCCGACCAGCAGCGGCTGTCCCCAGTTGCTGAGGGCGGGGATGTCGGTGGTGAAAGCGGCCACCATGGTGGGCAGGCCATCGAGCGTGCGCAGACGAACAAACGGAATCTCCAGGGTGAACGCGATTTCGGCCAGATCACCCACCGCCTGCACAATTTCTTGCCGTAACTGCTGCGTCGGTCCGACCAGCCGGTACAGCAATTGCGCGCGCGCCTGATCGGCGATGACGTTGGGGGCGCGGCCGCCTTCGATGACGCCGATGTTCAGCGTGCATGGGCCGACTCCTTCTTCCGTCGGAAGCTTCATCGCCCGCAGGCGGCTCAGCGCTTCGATCAGTTTGTCGATGGCCGACTCGCCCAGTTCGGGATACGCCGAGTGCGCCATGCGTCCATGCGCGGTCACCTCCACCCGCAGCGCGCCTTTGGAAGCGACGGCAATCTTGTTTTCGGTGGGCTCGCCGTTCACCAGGAACTTACAACCTGGCGACTGCTGGTTGGCCACCTTGGCTCCCAGGCTGTCGCGCTCCTCGCCCACCAGAAAAAGCAGTCCAACATAAATGCCTTCGTCGCGCAGGCGCTCTGCGGCTGCAACCTGGGTGGCGATGATGCCCTTGGCATCGCAGGAGCCGCGCCCATATATGCGCGAGTCGTCTTCCGACGAGGGAATGAACGGTGGCACCGTGTCCATGTGGGTGGAGAAGACGATGGCAGGCCGCGGCTGCTCAGGAGACGTGGCGAACACGTTGCAGCGTGCGTCCTCGACCGGCACTTTGCTGGCGTGGTAGCCCAGGCGGCAGAGTTCGCGGTAGAGGCACTCGCCCACCCGACCTTCGTTGCCGGTGATGGATTCAATGTCCACGAGTTGGCGGGTGAACGCGACAACATCCATGGGGGAGAGGATAAACTAAATCGCGTGTCAGGCCAGAACTCGACCATTAAGTCTCTTTTCCTCGACGGTCCAGCGGGACACCTCGAAGCCCTGCTCAACGCAGGTGCCGATCATGCTACCCACGCGGCGCTGGTATGCCATCCCCATCCGCTGTTCGGGGGCACTCTCCACAACAAGGTTGTCTTTCACACCATGAAGGCGCTGAACAGTTTCGGATTTCCCGTGCTGCGCTTCAACTTTCGCGGTACCGGGTTGAGCCAGGGTGGGCACGACCACGGCCGTGGGGAAGAGGAGGACGTCCGCACCGCGCTCGACTGGCTGGACCGTGAGTTCCACTTGCCCTTGGTGTTTGCCGGATTTTCCTTTGGGGCCGCTGTCGGTCTGCCGGTCGCATGCGCGGATGCGCGCGTCCAAGCCGTCATTGGCCTCGGCATCCCCGTGGCCCCCATCGACGACCGCGCCTACGGTTTTTCATTTCTCCGGACCTGCGCCAAGCCCAAGCTGTTCATCAGCGGTACGCGCGACCAGTTCGGCCCGCGGGCACAATTGCACCAACTGGTGGATTCGTTGGCGGAGCCGCGCAAGCTGGTACTGATCGAGGGCGCCGATCATTTTTTTGAGGGCCGGCTGCGCGAACTGCGGGAGACGATTGACGCTTGGCTGCGGGAGATTTTGTAATTTTGTAATCGGGTAATTTTGTAATTTGAAAACCGTACCGCTGTGTTGCGACATGGCTGTCAGGCAGTGACTCCCTTGTCTTGGGGCCCGTGGCCGGCGAGGACGCCGGCGCTACTTCCTGCTACATTGTTCGGGGTATGAAGAAGCTTTCCCGCAGCTTTGCCAGCGACAACAATGCCGGAATTCATCCCG
This sequence comes from Terriglobia bacterium, assembly GCA_041485425.1. Classification (GTDB taxonomy): domain Bacteria; phylum Acidobacteriota; class Terriglobia; order Terriglobales; family Acidobacteriaceae; genus JAIQET01. The sequence goes on from JBGPJK010000223.1 coordinate 3,075, forward strand.
AGGTTCTCGAAGCCATTGCCGCCGTCAATCAGGGCCATGTGGTCGGATACGGTGACGACCCCTACACGGAATCTGCCATCAGCAAGTTCAAAGACCACTTCGGCGCCGAGATTGAAGTGTTCATCGTCTTCAACGGCACCGCGGCGAATTGCCTCAGTCTCAAAGCGCTGGCCGACTCTTACCACGCGGTGATCTGCACCGAAGCCGCCCACATCTATACCGACGAATGCGGCGCGCCGGAAAAATTCACCGGGTGCAAGCTCATCCCTATCCCGACCACCGATGGCAAGCTCACGGTCGAATCCGCCCGCCACGCGTATCACGGCATAGGCGACCAGCACCACGTGCAGCCACGGGTCATCTCGATTACACAGGCCACCGAGATGGGCACAGTGTATACGCCGGAGGAAATCAAGGCGCTGGCGAAGTTTGCTCACGACCGCGACATGTTCTTACACGTGGACGGGGCCCGCATCGCCAATGCGGCCGCCAATCTGGGACTGGGCCTGCGGCAGATCACCCGCGACTGTGGCGTGGATGTGCTCTCTTTCGGCGGTACTAAGAACGGAGTCATGGGAGCCGAAGCAGTAGTCTTTTTCGACAAGGAGCTGGCGCAAAACTTTCTGTATCTCCGCAAGCAAGGCATGCAACTGGCTTCCAAGATGCGCTTCATCTCGGCGCAACTGGAAGCCCTGTTGTCGAACGACCTGTGGCGGAAGAGCGCGCAGCGTTCCAACCGCATGGCTAAGCTGCTGGAGAAAGAGATGAAGAAAATCCCGCAGGTGAAGATCGTCTACAAGGTGGAAGCCAACGGAGTCTTCGCGCAAATTCCGCACCACGCGATCGCCAAGCTGCAGAAGCGGTATTTCTTTTACGTGTGGAACGAAGAGCGGTCGGTGGTGCGCTGGATGTGCTCGTTCGATACCACGGAAGAGGACGTCAAAGAATTTGCCAGGTTTGTGGGCGGAACTGTGGCGCAGTGAGCGGTGCCCCGTCCGGGCAGGTTCAGGCCCGAGGATTCCCGGCATAAAACTGCATCATGTCCAGCGAAAAATGAATTGGCCAGAACCACAGGATATCGTTCGAGCGCTGTAAGACGTAAATGACCGCCGAGGCCAGCAGCCCATCCATCATTACCATTCTGGTGGCGCTTAGTGTGCTCAATCCGTCGCGCAGGTGCTGCGGATAGTGAGCGGCTGAGAACAGAAACGCGACCGCGAATAGAGCGGCGAGAAATCTTCTCTCCCCTAGTGCGGCACGCAGGCGCATAAAGAGCACCGCAATCGCAACATCCTCCAAGAACACTTGGGCCGCATAACCTGTATTTCGCGGATGGTAAACGCTGGCCAACAAGGCCACAAGCGAGCCTGGAGGATGGCGCACGACGGCGAAAACGACTGCAGCACACAGCGCCAGCAGCACCCCGGCGAGCAGCCGCCACCCGGCGTGTCTCGCTGGCAGCCAGGCCGTCCGCAGCGGCTGCCGCCGGATCGCGAGAAGGAACAGAAACGGAGAAAAGATGATGACCTGATTTCCGAGGTCAGCGATCGGTGTTTTCACGGCGCTCACTTCCGGCAACAGCTTCCCGTGGGCGGCCAGTTGTCCGATGGCCACAGTCGCCAGCGCGGCCAGCAAGGCGAACAGCGTTTCGCGCCAGGGATGCTGAAACTGGTAGTCGAGTCCCGAGGGCCACAGGCGCGGGAAGCTCACCCGCAGCAGCACCCATCCGAGCAAGCCGGTCGCATATGCCAGCCACAGGCCGAGGTAATAGGAAGCACTCATGGCTCCGCTTCCCTCAGAAATTTTTCCAGCGTCGGCTTGTGCTTTTCGCTTTTGTTTTTCTTGCGGTCGGGAACCACCCGCGACGCCGGCACGGTCCCAATCTGCTCCCGCGCCATCGCTTTCACCGCCTTCACGGCGCGAAACCGCTTTACTTTGCGTTTCTTGGGCACGGCCGCCTCAGCGCCGAGTTTATCCCAATCCAGTCTACGGGCACGCCTCGTTGTGCAATAATGCAAGCACACTGATAGCTGACCGCTGAAAGCCAAAAGCCAGCAGCCGACTACCCATGGAAGAGCGCGACTTTTTCGATGAGCGGACCGACAAGAAGACAGCCACGCTGAACTGCCCGCATTGCCAGCAGCCGGCGGAGTACGAGGTCACCTGGCTGGTGCGCACCAAGAAAAGGCAGCTCCCGGGCCGGGGCGACGAGCGCGACCGCGCCCGCTTTGCCAAGGCTCGCTCCTACATGCTGCGCAAAGACGACCTAATGATGTGCAAGAACCTGCGCTGCCGCAAGCGTTTCGAAATTTCCGGCGTGCAGTCGGTGGTCTTCACCGAATAGCCGCTCGAGTCCGGTCTCCGCCGGACAGGGGCAGGGCGCGGCCACTTCCCATTTTTAGGAACCCGTCATTTCCTCCCACCCGCACGGCTCATTTATACTTGCGTGTTTCCCCAGCCGCGCCGAACGCCGCCGGGGAGGAGTGCCCCATTGAAGATCCTGGTCTGCATGAAACAGGTGCCGCAGAAGGATGCGCCGCTCAAGCTCAACGAGAGCGCCACCTGGATTCGGGAAGATGTGTCTTACGAAGTGAACGAGCCGGACGCTTACGCGCTGGAGGAGGCGCTGCGCCAGAAAGAGAAACACGGCGGAGAAGTGGTGGTGATCACCTCCGGCCCGCCGCGCGCCCAGCAAGTGCTGCGGGAAGCCCTGGCCAAGGGGGCCGACCGCGCCATTCACCTGGAGGACAATGCTTTCGTCGGGCTGGACGCCCTCAACACGGCGCGGGCGTTCGCGGCCGCGATTAAGGATGAACAGTTCGATCTGATTTTTACCGGGCTGCAATCTGACGATTACGGATATGCGCAAACCGGGGTGGTGCTCGCGGAGTTGCTGGGATGGCCGCACGCGACCATCATCATGCAGATCGAGAAGAACGAGGGCGGAATCCGGGTGAAGCGCGAGCTCGAAGCCGGCTATTTCCAGTTTGTGGATATGCCGCTGCCCGCGGTGCTGACCATCCAGTCCGGAATCAACAAGCTGCGGTATGCCACGCTGATCGGCATCAAGCAAGCCAAGAACAAGCCCCTGCGCAAGGTCACGCTGGCGGAGGTTCAGCCGGCGGTGGGCGCGAACCTGCAAAAAATCGAGCGGCTCTACATTCCGCAGAAGACCAAGAACACGGAGTTTCTAGAGGGACCGCCCAGCGAAGTCGCGAAAAAGCTGGCGGAGAAACTGCGCAACGAAGTACGGGTTCTGTAGTCGGTGCGACGCGGGCGCTCTCGCCCGTATGGCCCGAACGAAGATCGACAGTCCGGATGGGGTTGTTCGCGCATCACTGCAATCACGGCCTGGGACTGTTCATACTGGCCGGGAGTTCGACGGAAACCGTGGAGGCTGTTATGGCAGACGCGGAGGAGAGACGCGAAGGCGGCGCCGGCCTGATGTTTATTGGGCTGGCCCTGTGGGTGGCAGACCTGCTGGTGGTCTTTTTTTTGCCGTCAGGAATGAAGCTGGGGCGTGAGGCCACCTTCCTCAGCATCATCGCGGTGCTGGGCGTGCTAGGCCTGATTCTGATGGTTGCTGGCTACCTGAAGCGTAGAAAGGCCGGCGCCGAAGATTGACGCGTGGGGACATCCGCCCCCGACTGATGGGGCCGAGCCAAGCTCGGCAGCGCGCTAAGAACTTAGGAGCGGGAAGCTCACTTTATGCCTGACACAATCCTGGTGGTCGTCGAACAACGCGAAGGCAAACTTAACCGCGTCTCCTGGGAGACGCTCACGGCCGGGCAGGCGCTTGCCGCCGAAACTGGCTGGACGCTGGAAGCGGCAGTCGCAGGCAGCAGTGTTGCCGATTTCGCCAATGAAATTGCGGGGAAGAAGGTGGCGAAGGTATATGCCATCGAGTCGGCGAAGCTTGAGCCTTACACGCCGGACGCGTTTGTGGCCGGGCTGAAACAGTTCCTGGCTTCGCATCCGGCGAAGCTGGTGCTCATGCCGCACACCTACCAGGTGCGTGACTTCGTTCCGAAACTGGCGACGGCCATGGGACGCGCGGCCATCAGCGATTGCATTGGCTATAAGAAGGAAGGCGACAGGCTGCTGTTCACTCGCCAGATGTTTCAGGGCAAGCTGGCGGCGGATGTCAGCTTCACCTCGGAGGCTCCGTGGTTCGTCACCTTCCAGAACGGGGCTTACCGCGGCGATAAGGTGGAGGCGGGTGCTGCCGCTGCTCCGGTTGAGACCGTCACGGTCGAGATCGGCGATGGCGTGGTTCGCAACCAGCCACACGAGGTCTTCAAGGAAGCCAAGCAGGCCGTCGATCTGACGCAAGCGGAAATCATCGTCGCCGTCGGTCGCGGAATCAAAGAGCAGAAGAACATCGAAATTGCCAAGCAACTTGCCGAAGCGCTGGGCGGAGAATTGGCCGCTTCGCGCCCCATCTGCGACTCCGGCTGGCTTCCCATGGACCGCCAGATCGGCTCCTCAGGACAAACCGTAGCGCCTAAGCTCTATCTGGCGCTGGGCATCTCCGGCGCAATCCAGCACATCGTCGGCATGAAAGGCGCGCGTACCATCGTGGCGATCAACAAAGACTCCGAAGCCCCCATTTTCGAAATCGCCGACTACGCCGTGGTGGGGAATCTTTTTGAAGTGGTCCCCCCGCTAATCGAAGA
>JBGPJK010000224.1:0-7700 GCA_041485425.1 Terriglobia bacterium
CGTCAAAGTCCTCGCTGCGATACCTGAACACCCTCGGCTCTCCCGCTCACCACACTCCTCTGTGATCTGCGTCCTTGACAACCATTATCTAGAAGGGTAATCATCGAATCAAGCTATTCTCATGAAGATATAGCCGGACGTAGCCAGGCCCTCTTTTGGACGGATTTGGCCCCGAAGCTCTTTGACATCACGACCAGCGATCCCGCGGTCCTGGGTACTAGGTACTGGGTACTAGGTACTGTGTTTCACGCTAAGTCCTGTGTTTCACGGATTTTGCCTCTAAGTCCTTTGAAACCCCGGATCGTTTCCCGAAGCCCTTTGTTTTCAAAGACCGCTATAGGGGGAGGGGGTACCCGGTACCAGAGAGTAAGTACCAAAGCCCGGGCAGCGGCACACCGCGCTGAAATGAGCCCGATGCCGCGAAGCGGCTACCGGGAGGCGGCTTTTTCGCCCTTCGCGGCCAGCTTGGCGGCCACGAACTTTTCAATGGTGCGGATACTCTCGAAATTGTCGTTCACGATCTCTTCATCGCCAATGCGCACCCCAAAGGTTTCTTCCAGAAACGACACCAGCCGGAAGACGCCCAGCGAATCGATAATGCCGCTCGTGGTCAGCGACTCGTCGTCGCTCACCTGGTTGATACCCTTGCTCTGGGCGTTTTCCATCACAAACGGCAGAAGTTGCGCTTTGATTGATCCTGGTTCGGTCATAGTCCCCTCAGTTCGGCCTCGGCCGGCGTTCGCAAAAGATAACTACTATACAACTGCTCCCCAATTCCCTGCTGCGGAAATCCTGACTAGTCGGCCGCTTGCGCCCGGTTCTGTTTCAGCCGCACCCGGTCGATCTTGCCGGTGGAAGTCTTGGGCAGCCCTTCCCACAATTCAATTACTTCCGGAATCATGTACTTCGGAACCTTGCTCGCACAGTGCTGCTGCAAGTCCACCGCCGTGAGCGAGCCCAGATGGTGCGGCGCCACGAACGCCTTAATGCGATTACCAATCTCCTCATCCGGAACCGCGATCACGGCCGCCTCGCACACCCCCGCGTGGCTGAGCAGCGCTGCCTCGATCTCTCCCAGCTCGATGCGATATCCCCGGCTCTTGATCTGGTTGTCGCGCCGCCCCAGGAAATAGTAATCCCCATTCTCATCCGGCTGGACCAGGTCGCCCGTGCGGTACATCTTCTCTTCAAAGTTGGCCTGGAAGCGGTTGGGCACGCACATCTTCGCCGTCTTTTCCGAATCGCCCCAGTAGCCCGGCGTCACCGACGGCCCGCGCACATACAGCTCACCCACTTCGCCCACTCCCACCATGCGGTCCTGCTCGTCCACCGCAAACACCTCGGTATTGGCGCATGCCCTGCCAATCGGTATTTTGTCCATGCCCGGCAGAATCGCGCGGTCCACGCGGTAATACGTGCACACGTTGGTCTCCGTCGGCCCGTAGAGGTTGTAGAGTTCGACGTGCGGCAGGATCTCCGCAAGTTGCTTGAGGTACTTCTGCGGAAAAACTTCGCCAGCAAACAGGATCAGCCGCAACTGACGCAGCTTCTCGGCACTGAGCTTTCCATGTAAAACCAGGTACACCAGCGCCGACGGCACCGAGTACCACACCGTGATCTGCTGCTGCTCAATCCAGTTGGTCAGGCTAGCGGGAAAGACCGCGATCTCGTCCGGCACCATGTACACCGTCGCGCCCGCCTTGATGCTGTTGTACACGTCGAATACCGACAAATCGAAGTGCAGCGGCGCGTGGTTGGATACGTGGTCCTCGCTGCCGATGTTGAAGGTCTCGGCGCACCACTCCACGAAGGTTAACGCGTTCTGATGCGACAGCATTACGCCTTTGGGCCGCCCCGTCGAACCCGAGGTGTACAGGATGTACGCCAAGTCGGTCGTGGTGGCCTGCAGTTCGGGTGCATGCGAGGCCGGGAACGCGTCGAGTGCGCTCCAGGGATACGTTGTCGTACTCGGCGAACCGTTGCCTGGCTCGTGAGTAAGAACCACAAACTCGACCGATGGAATGGCGGCGGGATCGAGCAGCCGGAAGCGGTCTTCCGTGGTCACCAGAGCTTTGATCTCGCAATTGCTGATGATGTAGCTGATCCGATCCGCTGGCTGCTGCGGATCGAGAGGCACATACACCACTCCAGCCTTCAACGCCCCAAACATCGCCACCAGCGACTCCATCGCCTTGGGAAAGAAAATTCCGATGCGGTCGCCTTTCTTCAGACCGCGCTGCCGAAAGAAATGCGCCAACTGGTTCGAGCGCTGGTCGAGCTCGCGATAACTCAGGGTTCGTCCCCGGGCCCAGACTGCCGGGTGTTCGGCCCGTCCTTTGGCACTTTCAGTCAAAAGTTGCTGAAGGATGTAAGACATTCCTGGCTCCTGTAGTTTTCCGCTCGCCGAAGTTCAGAGTCCGTGAAAACCGGCGATGATCTTCTTCTGAATTTCCGTGGTGCCGGAATAAATCTTGCCCGAGATCGCATCGCGCAGCTCGCGTTCGATCTGGTACTCCGTCATGTAGCCATAACCACCGTGAATCTGGATCGCGTCCAGGCAGCTCTGGATGCAGGCATCGGCCACGTACGCCTTCGCAATCGAGCCTTCCCGTAGCGCGTGCTTCCCCTGGCTCTTCAGCCAAGCTGCCCTATAGAGCACCAGACGCGCGGTCTCCAGGCGAATGTCCATGTCTGCAATCTTGGTCGAGATCGGTGGGAAGTTGCCGATCGCCTGCCCGAACTGGCGGCGCTCCTTGGCGTACTTGACCGAGGTTTCGAGCATACGCTGCATCGCCCCGAGATGACTGGCCATGATGCAGATGCGCTCCCACTCCATCGAAACCGTGAAGATCACCTGGCCGCCGCCTTCCTTGCCCAGCAGGTTTTCTCCCGGTACTTCGCAATCCACAAACGACATCTCCGCCATGGGCGAGGTGCGCAGGCCCATCTTGTGCAGCTTCTTGCTGATGGTGAACCCGGGCGTGTTCTTGTCCACGAGGAACGCGGTGATGCCGGCAGTGCCTTTCTCGGGATCAAGGTTCGCGAAGACAATGATCACCTCGGCATTCTGGGCATTGGTGATGAAGGTCTTCGAACCGTTGATCACATAGCGGTCGCCCTTGCGTTCGGCGCGGCTGAGCATGCTGAACGCATCCGAGCCCGACATCGGCTCGGTCATGGCATGCAGGCCAATCCACTCGCCGTTGACCAACTTCGGCAGATATTTCTTCTTTTGCGCTTCGGTGCCGAAAACCAGAATGGGGATTTCTGAAGTCCACATGTGGGCGTTGATGGAAAAGATGAGGCCGTTGTCGCGGCAGCCATAACCGAGCGCCTCCAGCCCGCACACCGTGGTGAGCATGTCAGCATCGCCCCCGCCATACTGCTGCGGGATCGGTAGCCCCTGGATGCCGAACTTGGCACACTTCCTCCACGCGTCCCAGGAAAATTCTTCGTGGAGATCCCGTTCAATGAGGTTGTCGTTCAGCTCTTGCTGCGCGAAGCGGATAACTTCGCGGCGAAAAGCCTGTTGTTCCTCACTCCATGCAAAGTCCAAGTCTTGCCCTCTTTTCAGGCAGCCCAGGCCGTCGCCTAAGCCGACGATGCCTTCTTCTCGAAGCGCTGCGGCCGCCCCCCGCGCAAACGAATCCGCGCTGGTACTCCCACGATCGTGGTGTTGTCGGGAACATCGGTCAGCACCAGGCTATTGGCCATAATCACTACGTTGTTACCAACCTTGGCCGTGCCGATCAGCTTGGCGCCCGGACCGAAATACACGTTGTCCCCGATCCCGCGGGAGCCGCCTGCAATCACCACCCCGGTTCCCACGGTCAAGTTGACGCCAATCTTGGTCGGACCCACAAAAACCCCGTAAGGGGTATGGACCACCAGCCCCGGTCCGATCTCGGCTTCGCGGGAGAGGATGATCCCGGTCCACAGCCGCACCCATCGTTCCAGGACGATTGCCACAACCATCAACAACTGCCGCACCACCGGAACCCGAAGTTTCACCACCCAATGCGCAAAACGATAGGTAATGATCGTCCAGGTATTCATCGCCGCCAGGATCCGTAGGTTCGATAACCATACGGAGCGGTTCCATCCCCGCTCCAGCGTCCGGACTCGGTCCCCCCTGGCTCGCGCGAAATCGGCACGTAAGTTCTCAAACATGCCAAACCTTCATTTCCGGGGTGAGTGATGCAGACGGGAGGCCACATCGGGGGGACTGCGACGGCCGCAAAACCCTGACCCTAGCGCGATTTGAGCAACCCCAAGGCTGTTCGACCGTAACTCCTATCTTGTCACGAGTCAATAGTTTGCACTCACAAGGGAAAAAAATTGGACCTCCCCGGGCCCATGCTCCGGGTCCTGCGACACTCTCATGGTTTGAGTCAGAGGCTTCGCCCGGTGCGGCCGTAAGCGAAGCGGAGCCGGGCGCAGCCCGGCTCCACCCGGCAACCCTCAATCGCTATAGGCTTCGGCAAAGGCATTCGCCGTGAGATCCCCGAGGAAGCGGTGCAGCGAATGTTTCGGATTCTTCTCTACCTCGGTCACCATGTTGCGCATTCGCATCAGCACTTCCGGCTCGGCATCATCGTAGACGTCTCCCTGCAGCAGCTTGAGCACGTCGAGGCGGTAGCGCGGATCCTGAACGAACGCCGTGAACAGCACATTCAGGCGATAGTACACGGTGATGAAGTTGTACCAGTTCCTGGTGCCGCGACGGATGGTGGACTCATACGTCTTGAACGACTCCCGACGGAAATCGCCGCTTTCCAGTGCCCCGATGATGTCCTTGTGGGCAAAGCGTGAGCAATTCAGCGCGATGCTCACTCCCGTGGAGAAGATCGGATCCACAAAGCGTCCCGCATCCCCCACCAGAACTACCCGGTCGCCCGCCAGTTGCTTCATGGCATAGCTGTAGTCGCCTTCATCTTTGAACGGGCGGATTTGTCGCGACCCGTTCGACTTCAGACCCTCGTACAACTCGGGCCGGCTCTTGACGCATTCCCAGAAGAAGTTCTCCCGGGACTCTTTGCTCTTGGCGAAGTTCTTCTTCTGCATGACGACGCCGATACTGGTGACGGTGTCGCTGATCGGAATCTGCCAGACCCACGTGTTGGTGATGGGAAGGAAGTGAATGAAGATAAAGTCTCCCATCGTCTCCTTGTTCTTGGCCATGATGCGGCGATCGTAACCGTCGAACCAGGTGTGGATGGCGTACTGGTCGAAGACGGGATCCTGAATCCGCCACTTCAGCTGATTGCCCACAATGGTTTTGCGGCCGCTGGCGTCGACCACGATGCGGCAGGTAGTGCTGAGCTCCTTCTTGCCAATCGAGTACTTGACGGCGGCATGGTTGGGATCGGTGAAATCAACCCCGCTGACCGCAACCCCTTCGTAGACCTTGGCGCCATATCCGTTGGCATGCTGCAGCAGCATCAGGTCAAACTTGCCGCGGTCCACGTGATAGGTGTAGTTCTGGGAGACACCTGGCTGCTCGCGTTCTTCGAAGCGGAGATCCACATGACAGTCGGCAGAGACTCCGCCGAAGTCCATGTTGTAAACCGATGCATCGGAGGCGGCAGTCCATGCTGCGCCGAACTTGTGAGGAAATTTCGCCTCCTCCATCTTGGGCAGAAAGTCCAGTTCCTTGAACACCCGAGTCGAGGAGGGAACCAGGGACTCGCCCACATGAGGACGAGGCATGATCTCGCGCTCGAAAACCACGCAGTTGATGCCTGCCTTTGCCAGGTACGCCGCCATGCTCGAGCCGGCGGGACCGCCACCAATGATCCCTACTTCAAAATCAGGTTCGGAGTGCTTCATATTCGCTTGTTTCCCCTATTCTCATTGAAGCCGGTGCCAACACTAAAGACCTGCTGCCAAAACGAACTCATGGGTGGAGCGAATCCCCAGCCACATCTGAAAGGCAACAAGAGCCAGGACGTTTAGTCTTCCGTGAAACAAAGCCACGGCTGCCACAAATGTGAGGCCAGGAAATCCAGAGGAGGAAACCTACAACTCACGCCTCATCGTAACTCAACCAGTGAAGCAGAATCTCGCTGATTTGCCAAGACTGAAAGAATTTTCACACTTTCGGCGGCGGTCTCGTCGTGCCAGACACGTTAACACACCGGTCCCACCTCTCCCTAATGCACTTGTTCTGCCAAGTGGGCAACCTATCTAAGTCCGTGTTTCTAAGGAAAAAAGAGAATCTTCCCGGGCTTGCTGCCGGGCGGTTTGGGTCGGCGACGCGTAGCCAGAGGGAAAAAAAGGTTATCCCGGGCGGCATCGGCCGCCGGTGGGTCCAACTATTACTGGTGGCAGCGTTGAACCAGGTCGTCCGCTATCTTCGTCGCCCCATCGAGCGCATCCGCCAGTTCATGCGGCGCATCCGCCACACAGTCCGCGGCTGCTGATCCTTTGGCCGTGATCACCGACATCCACTCGATCCCTTGCGGCATGCCAGAACCGCTGTCCAACCCGCCAAACACGAAGTGAATGTCCGTGTTGGCGTAAATGAGGTTTGCGTCCGGCGACAGAGCGCTGTCGTTGATAAACGTAGTCAGGTTGGTGATGCTGTGGCTCGAGACAGCGCTGGAGCATTCCGTCCCCGTCGGACTGTAGCTGGGATCCAGGAAAGCATTGGCGTCGTCGAGGTAGCAAGTGGCCAGCGCACCCTGTCCACAAGGCGTGGGCACCAGCGGCCCCGTGCAGACGCAGCCCTGGTCTACCCGGGTGAATACGGGCCCGCTGGTTTCCTCCAGGAAATCGAAAATGCGAGTCTGACCTGAACCCAACCCGTAGTGCGACACCGCATAGGCCGCTGCCCCGGCGCCTCCGCTGTTTCCGGTGGCGCAAAACGCGGTGGCAGGGGTCCGGAGATTGTCGTGCACCCACTGCGCTACCGTCGCCCAGCGGCAGGCCAGCTTGCGCGGCCCTCCCGGGCCACTCAGCCAGCCATCAGCTTTTCCGTTGCCCGGATAACCGACCGGAGTGAACTCGAAATTTATCTGCACGGTCGTGAAGTTGGCGTCAATCAACGGTTGCACCGCATCCGTGCCGTGCACAAATAGCTCGTCGTACCACGACTTACCACCGCCACCGGCAGTGAAGAGGATGGTGCCCACAGAGTTCGCGGGGGTGTTCACTTTAAGCGCGACATCTTCGTCCGCCACTCCCGGGCAAGAAACCGTCAACTGGTAGCACATGCCTCCGGCTACGCCTGCCGTGACTCCAACCGAGGCGCAGTCCACACTAGTGGAATTCTTCACGGTTCCTAATAGGTCAGGAGCGACATTCGCCGTCCTCATAACCGTCACCGTCGCGGTTGCGAATTTGGTGCTGTCCGCCCGTGATGTAGCCGTGATCGTGATGTTGCCGCTCGGCACAATGGCAGGCGCGTTGTAGAGGCCGGTCGAATCAATCGTGCCCAGATTCTCCCCCGGGGGTCCGCTCAATTGCCAGGTGAACATCCCAGGGCTTCCGCCGTTGACCGTTCCGGTGAACTTGAACCCCGAACCAATCACCGTAGTTCCGGCGGTAGGCGTAATCGCGACCGATTCGATCCCCAGGCCGGAGTTCGAACCGCCACCTCCGCAGCCGACCATCAAGATGGTAGAAAGCATTACCGCCGCAAAGCAGAGTCCAAGACGACTGCCCTGACCAACGACCGCTGAATTACTGTGGTTCAAACC
>JBGPJK010000225.1:0-7692 GCA_041485425.1 Terriglobia bacterium
CCAAGACGGGATTGTTCCAGTCTGCCAACGGCGGCACTATCTTTCTCGACGAGATCGGCGAACTGCCGCCGGAGATGCAGGCCAAGCTGCTGCGCTTCCTGCAGGAGAAGGAAGTCCGCCCCGTGGGCAGCAATCAGAAAACCAAGGTGGACGTCCGCGTCATTGCCGCCACCAATCGCGATCTCGATGCCGAGTATCGCAAGGGCACCTTCCGCAAAGATCTCTATTTCCGCCTCAACGTGGTCACCGTCCCCTTGCCCTCCCTGCGCGAGCGCCGCTCCGACATCCCTATGCTGGTGCACTGGTTCCTCGACCGCTACGCCCCCGGAGACTCCATCCAGGTCACCCACGCGGCCATGAAGTGCCTCCTGCAATACGACTGGCCGGGGAACGTGCGTGAACTGGAGAACTGTATTGAGCGCGCTGTCGCCTTGGGGGACCGGCGGATCATCGATCTCAACGACCTGCCGCCGACCATCGCCTCCGCCTCGCCCACGTTGGATGCTAGCGGGGATTCGCCCAGCCCTGGCCTTTCCTCCACCGACCTGGAAGACATCGAACGCGCCACCATCCAGCGCGTCTTCGAACAGGTAAAAGGCGACAAAGCCCTCGCCGGCAAAATGCTCGGCATCAGCCGCGCCACCCTCTACCGCAAGCTCAAGCGTTACAACATCGGCACCCGGCCGCAGTTGGGATCCTCGCCCAGTAGCCAGGCGCTGCAATAGTGCCGTGTACTGAGGTGCCGCGTACCGGGCAAAGGGAAGGGTCCGTCGCTTCTCGCTTCCTTGCGGACGATTCCCCTTGAGCCTTTCTTGGCGGGTTTCAACTCGGTACCCGGTACTCCGTGCCCTTTCTCCTGAGACACCGTTTCATTCTGAGACGCGGCGCCTAAGATGGTCCTAATCCACGCTCACCGCGCTTAGTCTTCACATTTAATAATCAATGACTTAGACCAAGCCTCCCGATCCCAGACTTTGGCCGCGCTCGTGCATCATTCTCTGCGGATGCGGTCTGGGTCATGCCCCAAGCCTTGCTAACCGGCAGACCTGGGAACCCAGACCGCATCGGACCCTTGGAAGCGAGGTATTCCGTGCCCAGAGAGGCCACCGCCAGCGCCCGCTCGCGCGAGAGTTCCACCGCCAAGCTGGCCCAGTTCTTTCCGGATGCGACCCCGGTGCGTATTCCGGTCCAACTCACTCGCCTCACCGGGGATGGCAGTGCTTTCTCGGAAAGTACTGTCATTGAATTCGGTACCCCACGCGAAGTGTTGTTTGCCTCCACCTTACCCCTGGAATTCGCTGATAAGCTGCGCGTCCGGAACTCCGATGGCACCCTGGACGCGGAGGCTTGCGTGGTGGCCTTGCGATACAACGGCGACCGCACCGCGGTCGCGGCTCGCTTTACCCAACCTGTTGCCAACTGGATCGTGAAACCATGACTGCTACACCTCAGCGGAATGAACTGGCTGTCGAATGGCGCACGGCGCGCCTTCTGTACCCGCTCTATGCTGCTCTGGCCCGGGAGTTCGTCATCGATCTGCCGCCCTGCGCTGATCTGGCAGCTGGCATTGATGCTCCCCCCCAGGAGTCTGTGGAACTAGCCCGCCAGTGGTTCCTGGACATGGACGACCGCATCCAGGTCCACCAGTTGCGACAGTTCCTGCAGACCACAGCCCTTACCAGCGACGAAGGCCTGCGCACCCTCCTCGCCCACCACTTGGGGAAGCAGAAGCGCTCCGACTCCGACCGCGACAAGGTCGACTTCCTTCTGGTCCAGTTCTTTTCCCATTGCGCTCCCTCGCGCCTGGAAGATTCCGACGTCGATCTCGAATACGTCGCCCAGGTCTCGGAGCCCGTTCTGGGAACATTTGACCTGGCCGTTCCCGACTGGCTCCGGCCACTGGATGAAATCCTTCAGGCGGCAAACCACTGTGCCAAGCTGAGCGACCTGCTCGCCAGCGGCATTCTCGAGAAAGGCCGCAAGCTCAAAATCGGCTGTGGTGAAAATTATTTCCAGCCCACGGCTATGGTGGCGTTTACCCGCTTCAGCTTTCTGATGCGCCGCGTCTTTTTTCGCCTGCTGCACCAGGATCTGAATGCCATCGTGGACGGCCTGCGCCAGTTGGAACTCCGCGGCGTTCGTAGCCTCGACTGCCGCCGGGCGCAGTTCTCGGCGGACGAGCCCACGGCGCGGCTGCGCATGATCTGCCAATCCTGGAAGGTGATGTTTCATGCCGAGTACTCCTCCGGCCAGCCCCTGCGCATGCTGGTGGACCTGCGCACCGTAGTCGATGCGGCTCTGGCACGTAGCGCGAAAAGTGCTGCCACCAAACAGCCACCGGCGGCTTCGCCGACGCCGCGTGCTCAGGCAGCGGCTGCGAACGCGAATTCTGCTGCGCCTGGCCCCGAGGTTGTCGAGTTCGAAGTCAGTGGATCGCCCGACTGGGGGCCGGTCGGCTCTACCGGTCATACACCGGATCCCGACGACGGCGCGGTGTGAAACCGAGCAAGCGGAGAAAGGCAACGTGGATCAGCCCACTGTATTGATCATTTCCGATGACGCGGAGTTCTCCCGCGCGGTGACCACCCGCTGGCAGGCCGAGCGCAGCGTGCCCGCGTTCACTCTGATGAGTGGCGATCTCTGCCAGGACTTGGATCCGGACACTTTCGAAATCACCATCGTTGGCCCCGTGCGTCCCGGGATCCTTCCGGCCGTTCTGGCGACGCTCGAGCCCGCCGGAAAGCCGGTGCTGCTGGTGTGCAAGGAGAGCTATTCCGCGCAGGAAGTGCGCGAGACACAACCCCGGGTCACGGTGCTGCGCGAGCACGAAGGCTGGCTCGATGCCCTCGTACTGGTCGCGTCGGAGGCCCTGCGGCGTTGCCAGGCGATGGACCGGGTCTGGCGCGCTGAACAGGCTAACGCGCTCCTGCAGCGCCAGGCCACGCTCGGCCGCTACATGCTGGACATGCGCCACAACCTGAATAACGCGCTCACCTCCGTGCTGGGCAACTCGGAGCTTCTATTGATGGAGCCCGGTTCCCTTTCCACGGGCGCGCGTTCGCAGATCGAAACGGTTCGCAACATGGCCATGCGCATGCATGAAATCCTGCAGCGTTTTTCGTCGATCGAGAAGGAACTCAGCGTCCTCGAGAAACAGACCCAGCAGGAAGTCGGGATGAAATCTCAGGCCGCCGCCAGTTTGTAGTAGGGGCACAAATTCAGGCCTCCCCCGAACGTGCGTTGCAAGTCCGGCGCCGGCGTCCCCACCGGCTGTCCCGAGGGCTTCTTGCCCCGCACTTGCCAAGGCACAGGTGCTTATATGCACAAGTTTTCCACCAGTGTCGCGATCCTGGAGCACGAACTCTCCGAACTGCGCCTCCTCGTGGAACGCCACACCGGTGTGCTGCTCGATACCCCAACCGAACCTCTGGTCGAGGTCATCACCCAATATCTGGAAGCGCGGCATATGGCCTCGGCGAATGATCTGCTCGATCTGCTGCGCTCCTCGGAGTCAGCCTGCGAAAGCCTGGTCGAGCCCTTGCTCAACGGCCAGACACGTTTCTTCCGTTACCCCACGGCCTTCGAAGCGCTTTCCAAAGTGGCTTTGCCCGAAATCCAGGCGCGCAAGTCGGTGGAAAGCCCACACCACCTGCGCATCTGGAGTGCCGGCTGCTCCACCGGCGAGGAGCCTTACTCCATTGCCATCTCGGTCTGTGAAACTGTGAACTGCAACGGTGGTGGCTGGAATGTCCACATCGTGGCCAGCGACATTCGCCGCCAGCCTCTGGAATTCGCCCAACGCGGCCTGTATGAGGAAAGCGCCCTCGCACGCGTGCCGCAGCACCTGGTCCACAATTACTTCGCGAAGTTAGGTCAACATTTCATGGTGAAGCCGCGGGTGCGCAACCTGGTCCGCTTTGCCCCCATGAATCTGGCCCGGCCCGCTTACATCGGGCGGTTCGACTGTATCTTCTGCATGGACGTGCTGCCCCACTTCTCCATGGCGCAGCGGATCGCGTTGGTGCAGCGCCTCCACTGCTACCTGCAGCCCGGTGGATATCTGTTCTTAGGGCAGGGTGAGAAGCTTCCCGCGGTAGGGGTGACCTTCAACTGGCAGAAGAACCTGGATCACATCCTTTACCAGAAACCGCTGGCCGCCGCGGCTGGCCAAGGCCGGTGAGGCTCGGGCGCGGCAGTGGTGCAGTTTGCCCGAATTATCCATGATGACGTCATCCCGAAACCCGGCGTAGTTCAGCCGGGTGAGGGATCTGGCGCGCAGTGGCCCATCCGTCAGAGCAAGCAGAAAGACACAGCCTGCCAAATGCGTCGTCCGCTGGGGCCTGTTCAAACTGCACCACTACCCTGGGCGCCTATCTCTTGTCTAATTTATCTATTTCGTCTATTATGTCCACATGAAGTCTGTCTCGGCCACGGACGCCAAACAGCGCCTGGCTGCCCTCCTGGACGCAGCCCAGCGCGAACCCGTCGTCATCCGTCGCCAAAACCGTGATGTTGCTGTGATTATGTCTGCGGAGGAATACGAGAGGATTCGCGACCTCAACGCTGCGGAATTCCAGCGGTTCTGCGATCGCGTGGCTGACCACGCCCGGGCTCGCGGCCTCAACCAGGCAGTTCTGAACAAGCTGCTCAAAGACTGATGCGCCTTCGCGAGCGCATTGTCGCCGATACCAACGCCCTCATCAGCCGCCTCCTGCTTCCCTCTTCAATTCCTGGGCAGGCCGTTCGCAAGGCGGTCGATACCGGAATCCTGCTGGTTTCAGAAGCCACGATGAACGAACTGGCGGATGTTCTGGCTCGGTCGAAGTTCGACCGCTACATCACCCTTGAGGATCGCCAGCAATTCCTGCGGTTGCTAGGACGCGTGGCCGAGTTCGTGCCCATCGTGTATCCGGTCCGCGCCTGCCGCGATCCTAAAGATGACAAATTTCTCGAAGTCGCTCTAAACGGCAAGGCTGACCTGATCCTCACCGGCGACGCCGATCTGCTGGTTCTTCACCCGTGGCAGAGCATTGCCATTTTGTCACCGGCGGAGTACCTGAAGCGTTGATTAGTGGGTGGTTCAGGCTTCCACGATAGCTCAACAGATTGGATGTTGGGGGAATAAGAATGGGGAGAGAAAGACTGGGCCAGTTCCCCGACTCCAGCGCCCAGTCACCTCCTCACCTCAAAGTCTTTGGCCGCGAGTGCCTGTAGGACATTGAACAAGAACCAACCACTCTCAGGTACCTGCTGCGGAGCAAAGATTTTCTCTTTGGCGCCGTTCTTGCAGATACCTACTGCATCCGAATACGGTTGGAAACGCACGACTTGGTTGTACGGCAATCGGAAGTTAACACCTTTCTCCGTCCCGCCGAAGTATATAGAACCCAGCTAATTCGAGTCCTTCGCGCGCGCCGAAACACGACGAAGTCGCTGCCTGAACTTCTCGAGTTTCGGGGCCACATCCGAACGCGAGGAAGTTTGGAGTTGCGAGAATAGCTCGATCGCGCGCGTAAGCACTGCGATCTCGCTTGCGGTATCCCCGCGTCGACGAAAGATGACCGCCAGCCGATCATACGGATGGTTGCCCTCGAAACTATCCCGAACATTCGCTTCGTAGCATTCGATGGCATTGTCGGTAAGGCCCTCTGCCTCAAACTCCATTCCGCGTAGATTTCGTTCGACTGGATCGGTCGGCACCCGCAAGTCTTGGCGATAGGTGCGCTTCCCTGGAGACCAGGTATCTGGCCGCAGTTCTGGGCCGCGCCCCGCTATCGGCGCGTCTGTCACACCCAGTATCGAGACAGCGGCAACGTAAACGATCAGCGTTCTCCTACAGTCGTCAAGAGCATGATGCGTCCCTTCGTCCGACAACCCACCGTCCCTAGCAAGGTCGCTCAGTCTATAACTCTTTCGGCCGGGCCATGCGAGCCGCGCCATTCTTAGGGCGCATGAGGCTTGGTTGCCGATGACAAGGTTGTGCTGCTTTGCCGCAGTTTGGAGGAAGGCCATATCAAACTCGGCGTTGAAGGTCACGAGGGGAAGATCCCCGATGAAAGTAGCGAACCCCCTGATTGCCTCCTCAAGTGGCACCCCCTCCCTGTCAACCATATCCTGCGAAATCCCATTTATTTCCGTGATTGTTTTCGGTATGTGTTTTACGGGTTTCACGAGTGTGCGAAACGTGTCATGAATATCGGAGTCACGATAAACTCGAATGGCGCCTATCTCAATAATCTCGTGCCGCACTGGGTCAAGGCCAGTTGTCTCAAGATCGAGAACAATGAATCTCTGCGGGAGTGGGGCGAGATTCACCGCCTTACGGCGTGGTCTAAGAAAGAGCAGGATGACAACGATAATCGCGCAGACAATCAGCCACGCCATATCATTTCCACTTCATCTCATACTTGTGGCTGGGTGCCCCAGGTCTCGCGCCCTTCGAGACCTGGGCTCTGGCCATCCCCGCGAGCATCCGCCGCGCGAAACCCAGTTTCAGGGCCTGCATCACGGTGGAAGCAGTTCCTTTCTGTGGCTCCCTGATCAACAGATGACAGAGCTTCGATTCCTTGGTTCGACTTTTGAATGCAGCTTTCATGTGCTTCGCTGAACCAGCCTGCTTTCTGACCGCAGTACCGACAGATGCTCATAGCGGTATTCCTTGGGACAACATATTTCTCATGGAGCGGAAGCGAGCGAAGTTCCCCGTTTATATCACCGCCGCCAAGTTTCCATCCGCCCCCAAACTACAGGGCATCACTTCCCACACGCTGGAAAAAAGGACTCACGGGCAATGTAGTCCAGGGATGATTTTTCAATACGCTTCAGCTTCACTGGCTCCAGCGTCGCAGCCTCGTGGTAAGCCTCTTGGCATGTGACCTGCTCCGCAATCCAACGCGTAGGCCCCAATCCGGCGACGGCCTTGCTCTCTATAATAAGGCGCATGAAATAGCGTTCCCCCCTGTGAAGGGAAACGATCGTGTGAATGCTGCTTTCGTGGGCGAAAAAGGAAAAGCGCTCTCCAGCAAGAGAATGGTCGCCCTCGGACAGTTTCAGGGTTAGGAATTGTCCGGGCGCGATCAGGCCAATTTTCTGGTGATCTACCCATAAGCGGCCACCCCAGGATTTTCTTCCAGGCAGCTCTAGCATAGCCGGGCCGTGCGGTGAATAGAGGCTAAGGAGCACTTGGCCAAGCGGCAACTCTGCGGGCAACTCCGACTGCTGCGCAATCGCCGCAAGCGGCATGGCTATGATTAGCAACAATGTACAGCGTCTCATAGATTCACAAGAACCTTTCGTTCGCGGGCATTCTCATTGCAACGCCCGACACAGCGGGTCGAGCGTCTGTGCCACTGATGGTGTCCTTGGCGGAGGATGGTGCCGCGCACAGCGCGAGGAAGAGCAGAAAAACTGGTTTCATGCCTTCCACCTTGTATGGCGACGGGCGACGCGTCAAGGTCGGTTGTCACATTTTCGCCGCCGGTTTTCGAAACAGAACTTGGGGTTCAGACGCCAATCAGCGACATACTGAGCCAGGCAGGGCAGCATTCTCATCAGGGAAACACCAGGTCAGAACGACCGACCCATCGAAGACAAACCGGCTCATCGGCGTCCTTCATTGATCAGGTCTTTGACTTTGAGCCCGCCCAGAGACAGCCCATGACGCTTGCCGAAACCCGACAGTCGCTCAGCGGC
>JBGPJK010000226.1:0-7653 GCA_041485425.1 Terriglobia bacterium
AATTACGACTGCACCGGGCAACAGTTGGTCAATGCCGGCATCGTTCTCATGAACGGCGATCGTGTGACGCTGGAGCTGCAAGCGGCCGAGAAGTAGCCTTCGCTCGTAGCGGTACGTGCGCGAACGTTCGTAGTCGTTCCGCACCACGAACCCCACCGGGGGCTGGCCCAATCAAACACTGTCTTGCCAATTATCCTGTGCCGGTTCGGTGCTTCCATCATCGTAGGTGGCGGTCACGACCAGTGTGTGATCCCGAAACGGACCTGCGCCGCCCGCTTGAAGATGCGTGTGAGCATGGTGATCGACCGGGACCATGATCCTGGGCTCCTGTAAGCCGAGGCCATCGAGGAGGCACTTGACCGCTACGATGAGCTTCCCCTGCGGTGCCGTCACCTTGATCCCCAGATCGTTGCCGGTAATCGCTCGCTTGTGAGTGGTCTCGATTGCCATTGTCCTTTCCTTTCCTGTGACATGGTCAATGGGTGCGACGATGGACACGTGCAGCCAGTTCGCCTGCTGCCAACCTGATTGTCGTGATTGTTCTCGCCGGCGGCCGGAACGCCGTCGATAACGGGTTCCTGTTCCGAAAACGGAACAAACCCCTCGCGGCTGGCACATTTCCCCTTCGTGGTCATCCCAACCCGCCGAGGCGCCCCGATCTGCTGCAAGTCGCCAAGTTGCTTCCGCGAGGCAGGTCGTTCTTCAACAATGGTTATGCTGTCCTGCAGCTCGCAGGAACCTCCGCGAAGGCGACGTATTATGCCGTGGGCGACACGGGAAGTGAAACCGCCTTCTATGAGGAGGCGCTGTGACAGTCGGAGATCGACGCCCTTGCCGGGGGGTCATTTCGTTCAGATTCATCCCGGCAAGCAGGCTGCGTGTTCCAGAAATGGAACGGCACAGCGAATGAGTGCTATCGCGGGGATTTCTCACGCAGAATACAGCCGGGGACGAATATGTCGAGCAGAGCCTATGCTGTCTTGATCGACTGCGCCGCGGCGCTCGGGGCCGTTCTGGTGCTTCTGCCGCACGTACTCTATCTGCTAACCGCTTGGGGTACTCGGCGCGACAAGCTGTTCAATTACCTAAGCCCAGAAGCCCTGAAACTCTATTACCGGCAATTCCTCCAGGTAGAAGGTCCGGACAACCCGCAAGCCGCCTTTCGCAGCCGATTTGGAAGATTGTACGGCCGCAGACACTATGTTCTTCCTTCTCTGTTGCTGGCAGCGACGGTGATCGTCGCAAGCTGGGCTCTGGCGCGTTCCGTCCAGAAATGGCAGCAGATTTCACCGAATCCATACTCCTTGCCACCCATGGCAGCAAGCGCTCTTGCTGGAGGGGTGTTGTGGGTCATCTCGGATCAACTGAACCGCTTTCGCCGGCGTGACTTCACCGTCATGGACGTTTACAACTGCTCGTTTCGATTGTGGCTTGCCGTTCCCCTCGGATATTCGCTGTCTGCATTTGCAAATCCTTCGGTAGGGATTCCGGCCGCCTTCCTCCTGGGAGCATTCCCAACGGACACGCTGTTTCTGATTGCGCGCCGGATCGGGTCTAAGAAGCTGGGCCTTGGGGAGCAAGAAAGCACCACGTCAACGGAACTGGAAAAGCTGCAGTGCGTCGGCAAAAGCAATGCCGAGCGCTTCCAAGACGAGGGGATCAGTACCATCGCGGCACTGGCGTGGGCGGATCCAATCGAACTTGCGATCAAGACGAATTTCGATATCAACTATGTGATCGACTGCCAGAGTCAGGCACTGTTGTGGGTGTATGTGGAGGACAGGGTTCATTCGTTGTATGCCCTGGGCCTGCGCGGGGCTCAAGAGGCCGTTTGGATTGTTAATTGGTTGCACGATGAGGAGCTTCAGGAAAAAGCGCAGAAAACCCTGCAGCAGGTCGCCGATATCTTGAAAATTCCGGCAGACGCTGCGTTCTTGACTCTCCGGCAGGTAGCGGCAGACCCGTACACGCTGTTCCTCAACCAGCTTTGGCATTAGAGAAACTTCGCCAGTTCACGAATGCTATCGGCAGACTCACCGGGCGAGTTCAAAAGTTGGTCTGGCGCCTTTGGGCGAATCCAAGAAGGAGAACAGCAGAGGCCACTACCGCTGAATGCGTGCGGAGCTCCCGGCCGCGAAGTTTCTGACTTGGTCGAGAGTCGCCATCGTGGTGTCGCCCGGGAACGTGGTAAGAAGTGCGCCATGCGCCCACCCTAAGCGAATCGCCTGTTCTGGCGACTCGCCGTTCATGAGCCCGTAAAAGAAGCCCGAGGCAAACCCGTCGCCGCCGCCTACGCGGTCATACACTTCCAACTCTGCCGCCGGCGCTGATACGGTCTGACCGTCAATCCACGCCACTGCGCTCCAACTGTGACGATTCGTCGAATGCACTTCGCGAAGAGTCGTCGCGACGATTTTCACGTTCGGGAAACGCTTCTTCACCGTCTCCATCATGGAGAAGAATACGGTAGGATCCAGCTTCGACTTGGCAGCAACATCCGGCCCGGCAAGGCCCAAGCCTTTCTGCAGATCCTCTTCGTTCCCCACCAGGACATCAACGTGCCTCGCGATCTCGCACAAAATTTCTTGCGCGCGCGCAGCGCCGCCCGCGGCCTTCCAAAGTTTCTCGCGGTAGTTCAGGTCGAAAGAAGTGATGGAACCGGCTGCCTTGGCTGCCTGCATGGCCTCGATCACCAGTTGCGAAGTTGTTTCGGAGAGCGAAGAGAAAATGCCTCCGCTGTGGAACCAGCGAACGCCCTCCGCAAAAATAGACTTCCAATTGAAATCTCCGGGTTTGAGCAGGGCGGCGGCCTCATTGGATCGGTTGTAAAAGACCACCGGCGGGCGAACCCCGAAGCCACGGTCACTGTAAACCGTGGCCATGTTCGGCCCTCGACTGCCGTCGTGGGTGAAATGCTTGTACAACGGCACCACGCCCATGGCTCGCACCCGTTCGGCGATCAAATCGCCGATAGGGTAGGAGACCATCGCAGTCGCGATCCCCGTGCGCAGGCCAAAGCAGTTAGCCAGGTTGGCGGCGCAGTTGTATTCGCCGCCGCTGACATGCATGTCACAATGGGTCGCCTTACGGAACGGAACGATCCCGGGGTCCAGCCGGCAGACTAAAGCTCCCAGCGACATGAAATCGAAGCGACCTGCTTGAGGAATTCTTAAGGATGAAGCCATCTTTATAGTCTCCGAACAATTGAAAATACCGTGGCGACCTACACCTCTAACTGGACTGGTTCGCCAGTGCCAGACAGCAGGTGAATAAAAAGGAGAGCAACCAGGTAAGCAGAGCCCGCGATCATGAAGACCGGCATGTACGAGCCGGTCCACTGCAGGACGTAGCCAACCACCTTCGCGATGAGCATTCCACCGACAGCGCCCGCCATTCCTCCAATGCCAACCACCGAACCGACAGCACGCCGCGGAAACAAATCGGAGGCGACCGTAAAGAGGTTTGCCGACCAACCCTGATGTGCCGCGGCAGCCAGGCTGACCAAGGCGACTGCCGCCCACAGGCTGGAGGCTCGCGACGCGAAAACGATTGGCACTACGGCGAGAGCACACATCAACATGGCTGTCTTTCGGCTCGCGTGGACCTTCCAACCGCGCTTAATCAGCGAAGACGAGACCCATCCTCCGAAAACACTCCCCACTGTGGCAACGTTGTAAATGATCAGGAGTGGAAGCATCATCCCCTGGAGATCCACGCCATGGTTCCGATGGAGGAAATCCGGTACCCAGAACAGATACAGCCACCAGATAGGATCGGTAAGGAACTTGCCGATACAGAACGCCCAAGTCTGGCGGTACTTGATTAATTTCAACATCGGTATGGAGGAGGCTTGGTCAGGAGGATCACTGCGGATGTAAGCGAGTTCCCCGGCCGACAGTCGGGGGTGTTGCTCGGGCGCCCGATAGAACGACACCCAGAGCACAACCCACACAAATCCAAGAGCGCCGGTCGCGATGAATGCCATCTGCCAACCGTAGGTGTAGGTCAACCAGGGGACGACCACCGGAGTGACGAGGGCGCCAACGTTGGTACCGGAGTTGAAGATCCCGGTGGCCAGTGCCCGTTCTTTCTTCGGGAACCACTCCGCCACAGTTTTGATCGAGGCTGGAAAACTGCCGGACTCTCCCAAACCCAGAGCGAACCTGGCGGCGGAGAATCCGAACACCGAGCGAGCCGCTGCATGGCACATGGCGGCAATGCTCCAGACGAACACTGCCAGTCCAAATCCTTTGCGGGTTCCGAGCCAGTCCATCACCCGTCCAACGACCAGCAAACCGGCTGCGTAGGCGACCTGGAAATAGAAAACGATGTTGCCGTAGTCGATCTCGCTCCAGTGCAGTTGTGCCTGCAAGGTGGGCTTGAGAAGTCCAATCACCTGACGGTCGATGTAATTGACCGTAGCGGCGAAGAACAGAAGTCCGCAGATCACCCACCGGAGTTTTCCGACGGGTGAAACTTGTTGAACTCCTTCCACCTGTGCTGCTAACGCGGAGCCGGTGGTTTCGGTGTCGGCCATTTTTTCCCAGTTCCCTAAGCCCGCGTACCTGATTCCTGATGCGACCACTCGGTATGGAATACGCCTTCCCGGTCCACCCTTCGATAGGTGTGCGCGCCGAAATAGTCGCGTTGCGCCTGCGTCAGATTGGCCGGAAGCCGTTCGCTACGATAGGCATCGAAGTAAGCCAGCGAAGAGCCGATGGCGAGTACGGGGATGCCCATACCGACAGCGGCCTGCACTACCAGGCGCCATTCCGCTTGACGGCTCTCCACCGCTTCACGGAAAGAAGGATCCAGCAGAAGGTTGACCAGCCCCGGATCGCGGTCGTAAGCCGCCATGATCTCGCCCAGCAGCGTGGCGCGGATGATGCAACCCGCACGCCAGATTTTCGCAATGTCACCGGGGCGCAGCTCGTACTTGTACTCCGCCGAGGCGATCCGCATCAGCGCCAGGCCTTGGGCATACGACGTGATCTTGCTGGCATACAGCGCCTGCTCGATCGCCTTGATGAGCTTGCCCCGGTTTCCACTGTAGGCCGGCGTCGGACCATGCAGCACCTTGGAAGCCCGTACACGCTCCGGCTTGAGGGCGGAGAGGATACGGCTTTCCACCGCCGCATTAATCGTGGGAATGGGCGCACCGATGTCGAGCGCGTTTTGGCTGGCCCACTTTCCGGTTCCCTTCTGCTGGGCCTCGTCGAGGATGACGTCTACCATCGGCCTGCCGGTGGTGTCGTCGATCTTCGAGAAGATGTTCGCGGTGATCTCGATCAGGTAGGACTTCAGTTCCCGCTGGTTCCAGTCGCTGAAGATGGCATGCAATTCGGCCGCCGGGATCCCCAGGCCACGATGCATCAGGTCGTAGCACTCGGCGATCAACTGCATATCCCCGTACTCGATTCCGTTGTGAACCATCTTCACGTAATGCCCGGCGCCGCGTGGCCCGATATATTCCACGCAAGGCGCGCCGTCTTCGGCGCGGGCCGCGATGGCCCTCAGAATGGGCGCGACCGCCTCCCAGGCTTCCCGCTGCCCGCCTGGCATGATCGCCGGGCCCCAGAGCGCACCTTCTTCGCCGCCAGAAACTCCCGTACCGATGAAGTTGAATCCCTCCGCCTCGAGCGCCTTGCTGCGGCGCTCCGTATCGAGGAAGAACGAATTGCCGCCATCCATCAGAATGTCGCCGCGCTCCATATGCGGCTTCAGGTGGGCAATGGCGCTGTCAACCGCAGCACCCGCAGGCACCATGATCAGGATGCGCCGGGGTCGTTCCAGGCACTGCATCAATGCAGCGGGAGTATCCACTCCTTCTGCGAAAGCGCGTGTTTTAGCCGGGTCGAGATCGTAACCCGCGACGGGAAAGCCATTGCGCTCCATGTTCCGTGCAAGGTTCGCCCCCATGACGCCCAAACCCACGATGCCGATCTTGTATGCCAAGTTGGTTCTCCTACGATGCCGCTGCCATCGTCGCTTTCTTGAGCCGGAACAGGATTTCCCCAGCGCGCGGGATCGCGACAATTCCTTCGTGCTCGCGCCCACGCCACTCGTCCAGATGAACGGTTGCCGGGTTCAGATATCCCAGGTTGATGCGGCGGCAGCGCTCTTCGGGAATACCGGTGGCCAGCGTCACCTTGATGCGTGGAGTTTCAATCCCGGTGCTGGCGTCGTACTGGCCGAGGCCTTTGACGTGCGTCGAGTGCGCCAGTACTCCGCCCGGAAAATGCTTGAACCGGTCCCACTGCTTCATGAAGTAGTCGCGGCAATGGTAGCCAATCTGATCGATCAGCTTTCCATGCGTGTAGCTGACCTCGGTTAGGCCAGGACTGTAGATGACGACCTCGCCGCCGTCGGCGACCGCGGGCTCGATCTTGTACATGCCTTTGGCCGCGGTCCACAAGTCGTCGTACATCTCCGGCATGATGGACAGCACCCGACGGAACGGCCGCTCGACATAGACAATGTGCTTGCGGGCCGATAGTGCCGACGCCGCGGTCCACGCCTCCTGGGGAGATCCGAAGTACAGGCCGGCGACGCCCTCATGCGTGACCACCAGCGCGAAGCAGGACCTCGGGCGGGGAATCAATTCGGCGGCGCGATCAATCACCGCCCGCACCGGCGTGTAGCCCGCGCCGATCACGTCGAAGTTTGTGATCACGGCGCCCAGCCAGTGCGTAAAGTTGATGATCTCGGGGCCGGCAATGCCCGGGAAAAAGTATTTATTGCCACCCGAGAACCCGACCACTTCGTGCGGGAACACTGGGCCGCAGACCACAAGATGGTCGTAATCGAGGATCAGTCGGTTGAGCGTGACCGGCACTTCCTGCGACATGAGGCCGCCGGTAATCTTTGCCATGTCCGGGGCGGGAATGGTGCCGAGCCGGATAAAGTTTTCCGAGTTTTCCCAGTGGTGGTTGAAGACGTAGGAATCGCCTGCCTTCCCATCCACCACCGGCTGGCCGACCAACTTGCTTAACTGCGCATCGGTCATGGGAGGATGGGTGCCCAAGGCAACCAGGTAGTCCAGCGCCTTCGTCCGCGGCCGCAGAAGCTCCCGAAAAATTACAAACATTTCCGGCATGGGCATGGTGCGTGTCCCATCCGGAATAATGATCAGAATGCGTTTGCCATCGAAGGCGGTCGTGGCAAGCGCCTCGGAAACGATCTGCCGCATGTCATCGGCACTCAAATATCCAACGGCAGATCCTCTTCCGACCGTCATCACTTCGCTCCTTCAAACACCGCTGTAAGCGGAGAAACCACCGTCGACTGCGATCACAGTGCCGGTAACGAACGCCGACGCAGGCGACAACAACCACAGCACGGCTCCAAACAGATCTTCGGCTTCACCAAACCTGGCCATGGGAGTGTGAGCGATGATCGATTTGCCCCGCGGGGTTAAGTTGCCGGTGTCGCGATCTGTCAGCAGGAACCGGTTCTGTTCGGTGAGGAAGAATCCGGGTGCAATGGCGTTGACGCGAATGCGCGGCGAGCACTCCTGGGCCATGTGCACCGCCAGCCATTGGGTGAAATTGCTGACGCCCGCCTTGGCCGCCGAATATGCGGGAATACGAGTCAAGGGGCGAAAGGCATTCATCGAGGAAATATTCAGGATGGTTCCGTGCCCTTGCTCCGCCA
>JBGPJK010000227.1:0-7637 GCA_041485425.1 Terriglobia bacterium
CCCGCTGGCAGGCGGGCTTCGCTGAAACTATTGGCGCGCAATCCAATGGTAACACAACGGAGTGTGCCCGATGCCAGCGCATAGACTATATGGCCTCACAAGAACCACAGACGCTTACGGAGCGGTTAGAGGCTGGTTCAGACAAGTATCTGACGCTTGCCGAGCTGTTCTTGGTTCTAGCGTTGGCTGTGGCCCTAATAGTCCTGGCAGTGCTCGCGGTGAGCTGGATCATTTGCGGCAGGCTAGAGCCACAGCAGCAGAGGTTGACTCTTTTCCTCCGGACGTTAAACGAGAACTGGAAAGCGTTTCTGATACTTGCAGTGCCGCTATTCTACAGAACGATACGCAAGTTTCTAGCCAGAGTAACGAAGCTGCCGGGAGGGGTAGAAGTCGGTCAGGAGGAGGACGAGAGAGCCAAAGCGGAACAACTCCCGAGGAAGCCCAATCCGCCCGGAGGGACGACATAATGGCTAAGGTAAGGATTGGGCCGAAGGAGAACATTCGACCCCTGTACCATGTCCCCGACAGTGGAACGATACGATTCACTCTTGAATCCGATATTCCGGTCGAGACCTATATAGTGCGACCTGCTGGTCTTGAGTTTTTCGATCAGGGAAGCAACACCTTCAAGTATTACGGAGGCTTCCCGGACTCCAGGCGTCACCAAAGCCAGACACTTCGCCTGCCGTTTGAGGGCAAATGGCATCTACTAATAGTCAACCGCAACGATGAGGACTCCGCTACGGTTGACTACTCCGTTTATTACCTATAGCCCCCTTCCCCTGTCACGGCTCCTGATCGTCCCTTGCTTGGCCTTTAGCCTCTTATACAGTTCGATTGTCTCAGGCACCTTAATTTCTTTCTCGACCCAATCCTTGAGATGTTGTTTTTTCATTCCTGCCGCATACAGCCACTCTGGGTTTAGGTGATTTTCGTCGTAATCCTTCCAACTCTCTTGTGCAATATCGCTTAATGGGGCTCCCATGTGGGCAAAACGTGCGTACTGGTAGCAGGTCCATGCAAGAGCATCAGTGCATTGAAGTGCTGGAATATCCCCCCTCCGACGAAAACTGTAATTAGTGTAGCGACCAGGATGACCCAGCGCAGAAGCCCCTTCTTCCGCTTGTGCCATCACAGTCTCGATCTCCGTCCTAGATTCTTTTTGGGCCTTGGGGTCCATCCAGTCGTAAATGTACTCGAATGGAGTTAGTACGCCGTGGTCCCCAGCCCAACGATCAAGCAGATCCAGCGTGTTTCTTATGGCCCACGTGTAGTGGAATCTTCCCGCCAGTTCCCTTAACCAGTCAGGCATCAACTCATCGTAATCGGCCTTTGTGACTGCAAGAGATATGGCCTGAACACCGAATTTCTTTCCAATTTGCCGCACGCGCGAAATGACACGATGCTGTTTGACAACATCCCAGTCGGCAAATTCAGACTTCCCATTCAGTGAGGCGCACACTGACATGTGAAACTCTTTAAAAACCTCTTTGTCGCGCAACCTGGCGAATTCCTTATCAAGGGCAACGATGCGGCTAGCCGGAATAATCAATGCTGACGCGATGGCTACTTGTTGCTTTGGATCAGTGCCGCTGTCGTCGATATAAACTGTGAACATGACAAGAGAAACCTCTGACCATCGGTTGCCCCACGCACTTAGGAGGAGGTGCTTTGTACGCGAATAGAATTGACTTTTGGCACACGTATGACTACCCTCATTTCTGAAGGGTCATACGTGCCTCAAAAGCCAACTCGCCCCAGTGCTCCCGGCAAGGAACAAGGCGAATTTGGGAACTTCACGCGACTTGTAGATCAGGTGCTCTCCGTACCTCACAGCGTTATCAAGCAACGCATCGAAGAGCACCGCAGGGAAGTAGCGTTAAATCCGAATCGTCGCGGCCCAAAATCTAAAAAATCCTAGGTCTGCCGCGTTTCAATCGCAAAGGATTAGAACGCCGTTTCTCCCACCTTGCCAGTCACTTCTTTGTAGGTCAACCGCTTCCCAACGATCTGTGAAACCGCCAAGCTGAATCTGTCCGCGTCGTTCATGTCCTTGCGGTTATTGTAGCGGAACGCCTGCTCATCAATGTAGCGGAACAGGTGGAACGGCTCAACACTCACGTAGGTTCCATGCAGTCCGCGCTTCAAGAGACTCCAGAAGTTTTCCATGCCGTTGGTGTGGATGTTGCCATTCACGTATTCTACGGCGTGATTGATGACGGCGTGCTCATACTCGGTGCTCAGCCCCTTGTAGGATGGCAACTCATCGGTGAAGATCGCCGCGCCAGCTTCCACGTGCTCACGCACCTGTTTTTGCAGTTCACTTCGGCGGCGATTCTCTACCACCATAGCGCGAACAGTTCCGCCGCGCTCCAACATGCCCATGACCATTGCTTTGTCTTTCCCGCCAGTGCCAGTGATTACGCGGGCGCGTTTCGAGCCATGCATGTTCCGCGCCTTGCCACCAATGAAGGTTTCGTCTACTTCTACTTCGCCCCCCAACTTTCCAGAGTTCTTCCCCTGCATCGCCAAGCGAATCCGTTGCAGCATGAACCATGCGGACTTCTGGGTTACGCCTAGGGTGCGGTGAATTTCCCATGAGCTAGCACCGTTCTTGCAATTCGCCAGCATCCACATTGCGGTGAGCCATTTGTCCAAGCCGATGGGAGAATCCTCAAAGATGGTTCCGACTTTGATGGAGAACTGGCTCTTGGGATGGCGGGTCTTGCACTGCCATACGCGACGCGACGCGACGAAGCTAACGTCCTTGGAACCACAGGACGGACAAACGACGCCATCGGCCCAGCGATGTGCTACAAGATAGTTCAGGCAGTTGTCAGGATCGGCGAAGTAGACTATTGCTTGCTGGAGGGTCTTAGGTTCGTGTGCCATGACCCGATACTAACCGAAATGACTTGATGAGTCAAGGATATTATTACCCAAATTAGACTGAACCGGGTTGCTTTGGTGAGCATGCGGAAGTGCAATCCCCACCTGTTTTCCGGTACATTAATTGTTTCCATGCTTGATCTTGGTTTTGTCCGTGACAACCTGTCGGTGGTGGAGGAGAAGCTGCGCCAGCGCGGCCTGGATCCGGGCGACGTGCTGAAGGACTTCCGCGAGGTGGACACCCAGCGGCGGCAGGCCATTACCGAGGCGGAGACCCGGAAGGCTCGCCGCAATCGCGCCTCTGAGGAAATCGCGAAGCTGAAGAAGAGCGGGCAGGACGCCAGCGCCCAGATCGCCGAAACCAAAGAACTGCGCGAGCAGATCGGCGAGCGCGAAAAAGCTGCCGCAGAACTCGAGACGCGCCTGCAGGATATTCTCTCCGGCATTCCCAACATTCCCAACGCAAGCGTTCCAGCCGGCAAAAGCGCCGATGACAACGTCGAAGTCCGCCGCTGGGGCACGGCGCCTAAATTCGATTTCGCGCCCAAGCCGCACTGGGAACTTGGTGAGCAACTCGGCGTGCTCGATCTGGAGCGGGCCGCTAAACTGTCCGGCGCACGTTTTGCCGTGTACTGGGATATGGGCGCTCGCCTGGAGCGGGCGCTGGCCAATTTCATGCTCGATCTGCATACCCGCGAGCACGGCTACACCGAAGTGCTGCCGCCCTACATGGTGAACTCTGATTCCATGTATGGCACCGGTCAGCTTCCCAAATTCGCCGCCGACCTGTTCCGTGTGCCGCAAGGGGAGAAGGAACTGTGGCTGATTCCCACCGCGGAAGTTCCGGTCACAAATCTTTATCGCGACGAAACCCTGGATGCGTCCCGCCTGCCGGTGTCGCTTACCGCCTACACTCCGTGCTTCCGCAGCGAGGCGGGGTCTTATGGGAAGGACGTGCGCGGCATCATCCGGCAACATCAGTTCCAGAAAGTTGAACTGGTCAAGTTCTCGCGTCCCGAACAGTCCTACGAGCAACTGGAAAAGCTTACGCACGATGCCGAAGAAGTCCTGCAGAAGCTTGGCCTGCACTACCGGGTGATGGCGCTGTGTAGCGCGGACATCGGCTTCGCTTCCGCCAAGACGTATGACATTGAGGTATGGCTGCCGGGGCAGCAGTTGTTCCGGGAGATTTCGTCGTGCTCGAATTTCGAATCGTTCCAGGCGCGGCGGGCGAACATCCGCTACCGTCCGGAAGGGAAGAGTAAGAGCGAATTCGTCCACACGCTCAATGGCAGCGGACTGGCGATCGGGCGCACCTGGGTGGCGATCGTGGAGAACTACCAGCAGGCCGACGGCAGCGTGGTGATTCCTGAGGCGCTGCGCTCCTACATGGGGACGGACCGCATCACGGCGAAGAAGTTCTGATGGGGTCGGGTTTGCCAAGATAAGGAGCAGAAACTAGACTTGGACAGGGCACAGGCAACTACCAATCTTTCGGACGCGCCCGCGGTGCCGATGAACGCCATCTGGCAGACAATTCGCGGCTACATCCTGTGGTCGTACGAACGCGGTACCATCCAGTATGACGTGATGGTTACCCTCATCCTGCTCTTTGTTTTTCTTTCGCCTTATTGGATCAACTTCAACGACAAACCAGTCCAGCACAGTCCGCATCGAACTGAAGTAGTGGTGATGCCTGACGGTGAGGGCGGGTTCGTCTACAAGATTGAGGCGTCTGCGATTTCGAGCCAGGAAGAGGGGGCAATGCGGGCCGAATTGTTGCGCATTATCGAGCCGATCTCGGGGGAAGTGACGATCACCAGGATTGAGCCGGTGAAAGACCGCTTGGGGCGGGTGCTGACGTACAAGGTTTGGGTGCAAAGGGAGTAAGACAGTATCCAGTACCGAGTACCGAGAAAAGAGCCATGCAACATCTTCGTTCATCTTTGGGTTGCTTCGTGGTTTTGTTGGCCATGAGTGTGTGGTTGCGGCCGGCGACGGCGCAGTCTGGCGATGCCGCGCTGCAAAAGGTGCTGGACCAGATGGA
Source organism: Terriglobia bacterium (assembly GCA_041485425.1). GTDB lineage: Bacteria > Acidobacteriota > Terriglobia > Terriglobales > Acidobacteriaceae > JAIQET01. The sequence goes on from JBGPJK010000227.1 coordinate 4,937, forward strand.
CAAGACGGCGGCCAATTTCCATACCACGGAAGCCAGCTTTGTGTGGGACCAGTACCAGAAAGTGGTGGACGAACACGACATCCAGAAGGGAAAGGTGTACTTTCGCCGCGTCGGCGGCGAAACCCAGATGGCGGCCGACATCACGGAGCCTGACAAGAAATATGTACTATTCGTCGATCGTAGGATCCAGATTTATCAACCCAAGATCGATCAAGTCACCTCCTACGATCCGGGGAAGAACCGGGCGGACTTTGAAAGCTTTCTGGTGCTGGGCTTCGGCGGCAGCGGGCACGATATGCTGAAGTCGTTCGAGGTGAAGTACGTGGGCACGGAGAAGCTGAACGACATCGAGACCGTCAAGCTGGACCTGGTCCCCAGGTCGCAGAAAATTCGCAACACGTTTCAGCATATCGTGTTGTGGATTGATGCGGAGCGGGGGGTATCGGTGCAGCAGCAACTGTTCGATCCCTCGGGCGACTACCGGCTAAACAAATACTCCGAGATCGATCTGAACCAGAAGATTTCTGATGGGGTATTCAAGCTGAAAACGACCGGCAAAACCAAGTATGTTTCGCCGCAGGGATAGTAACCAAGCGGGCAAACAGGCGCGAAGATAAAAGCTGAAAAAGCCAGCGCGGGTTGTTATACTGCGGGTGCGCGACTTCCCGCTGAGGAAAAACAACAGCGCGAGGATTCCACCGCGCCAGCATTGTGGGTTTCATGGCCAAGGTTTTCACGATACCGGTTCCTCCTAATTTACGTAAGCGACGCGAGCGTACTTCCGATCCGCGCTACGTGGACGGGCAGCGCCTGCTGGTGGAAGCCATGAAATACCTGACGAAAGCCGATCCGGTGGCCAACCGCGCCGCCATCGAATTGATTTCCGAGCACGTGCGCACGCGGTTCCGTATGAGCGATTCGCCTCTGGGCTAGAGAATAGCGCGGTCCCTACACAACACTCTCATTCCGCGCACGCGCTGTGAACTGGTGTCAGCCCTAGAGTGACTTGCAGTCATGCGGTAATGCTCAGTTTTTTCTTGACTTGCGACCGGGGCGCAATAAACTTCTCGACTAACTCTACATCTGCGTGACAAGGCCACCAACAGGGGGAACCATGCTACGGGATCGAGTTTTACGCTGCGCGTTTGTTCTGCTGCTGGCAGGATTTTTCACTACCCTTCCACTCTTCGCCCAGAGAATCACGGGCGATATCGCCGGAGATGTGACCGACAGTACAGGCGCGGTCGTACCCAACGTCACGGTCACGGCGGAGAACACCGGCACGGGACTCTCCCGCTCGGGAGTCACCAGCGGCGGCGGTAGTTACCGCATCACCGATCTTCCCATTGGCACCTACAAGATCACGGCCACCGCGCAAGGTTTCAAGACCCTGGTGCAAACCGCGAATGTGCTGGCGGGTGCGGTGATCCACGCCGATTTCAGGCTTCCGGTTGGAGCGGCCACGGAGACCGTCGAGGTGGAAGGCTCGGCCCCGCTGGTGGATCTGTCGCCGAACAACAACAACTATGTGGACAGCCTGAAAATCGAGAATGTTCCGTTGAACGGCCGCGATTTCAACTCGCTGCTGGCGATTACGCCAGGAGTGCAGCGCGCGCCGGGCGGCGGGTTCCTGGCCATTAGTATTGACGGCTCCCGGACCACCTCCAACAATTACTTCATTGATGGTCTGTACAACAACGACCGCTACTACGGCGACTCTGCGATCAATCAAACCGGCGTTGTGGGTATTCCTGCGGTCACGTTTCCTCCGGAAGCCATCGAAGAATTAAGCGTGCAGGGGACACCGTCGGCGGAGTTCGGCGTGAAAGGTGGAGCGCCGATTCTGCTGAACATGAAGAGCGGCACCAACGTTTGGCATGGATCGGCCACCTGGGTGAACCACAACGGGTTCGGGGATGCGATCAACTACTTCGGCAATCACACCATTGACAACTGTGGCAGCCCGGGAGAATGCCAGCCGACCAGCATCCATAACAACCAGGTCGACGCCACCATTGGGGGGCCGATCATCAAGGACAAGGCTTTCTTCTTTCTGTACTACGACGCGCAGCGTTACAAGTCCTTGTCGGTAAGCGGCAGAGCAGTGCCCAGCACCGCCGACGTTGCGGCGGCCGAGCAAGACATCACCGATAAAGGGCTGAATATCGACCCGGTCGGCCTGGCCCTGCTGAGCTACTTCCCTATTACGGACACGGGCCTGAAGACGACGAACACCCCCACAACCGCGAGCTCCAACAGCTTTGGTGTGAAGTTCGACTTCAAAGCCAACTCCAGCAACTCGATCGCTGTCCGCTATATTTTTGGCGACAGTCTCCAAAGTGCTCCCCCATTCGCCGGTTTGCCCGCGGGCGGCAATCATCCCGCTGAGCTGTTCAACTCCTTCGCACCTTCCCGCGCGCAATTGGCGGGGCTGAGTTGGACCTGGAATATCGGAAACAACAAGATCCTGGAAAGCCGTTTGGGGTACACGCGCTTCGCGCAGATTCTGGGCCCCAACAATAAAATCGATCCTCAAAGCCTGGGAATTGACACCGGTCCGCTGAGTCCGGCGGATTTTGGGGTGCCTTATGTGTACCTCTATCACCTGGGCTATGGTGGCTATATCGGAGGGGTGCAGGGTTATCCGATCGTTACTCGTCCGGACGCGACCTGGGATTGGGCGGAGCACTTCTCCTGGGTA
>JBGPJK010000228.1:0-7535 GCA_041485425.1 Terriglobia bacterium
GAGTCACCGTGTTGAAGCCGGGCAAAAGGCCTCCAGCCAGCTGCGCGAAGGGGAAACTCTGGTCGCTATCGCCAAAGTAGTAGCGGCCGGTCAGCAGGTTACTGGCATTGAAGTTGTGGTCGATCTTGGCAATCAGGCTGTCCACGCGGTTCTTGAAACGGGTGGAGATGGCAAGATTGTTCGTGGTACAGCCGCTGGTATCGCTCACCCCGCTCGGGATATTCGGCGTCGGCCACGGATGTCTCGCAAGCAACGCCTGCGTTACCTGGCTCAACGTTTCGCTCTTGGCGGCAATGCCTAGCTCCGCAGCCGCGATTACCGCTGGGTCGGGCACGCAACTCGTGCCCGATTGGGCTCCCGATTCGCGCTGCCCTTCATAGTCCACGTAAAAGAAAGTTTTGTCTTTTACGATCGGGCCGCCCAACGAACCACCGAACTGGTTGTTGTGAAACGGATCCTGCGGTCCCGCCGTGTTGAAGAAGTTCCTCGCCCCGCCGATCGAACTGGTGCGATTATATTCGAGGGCTGATCCGTGCAGCTGGTTGGTACCGCTCTTGGTCACGATGTTCACCACCGCGCCGCTGTTGCGCCCGTACTCCGCCTCGTAGTTCGACAGCACCCGCAGCTCGGCCACGGCATCAATCGGCAGAATGGTCGCCGGATCGCCAAACACGCCCGCCTCATTGATCGCCGGATCGTTGCGGTAGCCGTCGTTCATGTCGGTACCGTCGAGCAGAAAGTTGTTCGCGCGTCCCCGCGAGCCGTTCATGGAGAACGTTCCGAACGATCCCGGCGAGTCAGAGATCTGGTCGGGAGACCCGGATACGCCCGGATTCAGGTAAATCAGCTTGGTGTAGTCGCGGCCGTTTACCGGAAGATTCTCAATCGTCGCGGTGGTCAGAGTGCCCCCCAACTCGGCCGAGGTGGTCTCCAACTGGGGAAGTGCTTCGCCGGAGACTTCCACCGTCTGCGAGACTTGGCCGGTTTTGAGCGCCGCGTCCACGCGCCTTTCCGTAGCCACGTCCACTACAACCCCGGTGGTCACCGAAGTCTGAAAACCAGGCTGAGCAATGGTCACCGTATAAGTTCCAAGCGGCAGTTCAGGAAGGCTGTAGCTGCCGTCGGCGCTGGTCTGCGTGCTGCGCTCCAGTCCTGTAGCCGCATTGCGCACGGTGACCTTCGCGCCCGAAACCACAGCGCCTGAACTGTCTGTCACGGTGCCAAGAATGGTTCCGCGAAACGTCTGGGCAACAAGCGCACTTGCCGCCAAAAGAACAAAAGCGAGGATCATCCTCACTCTCATGGTCATTCTCCTTTTCACCAGCACGATGAAAACGTTGCCATCGCCGCGTCCCAAGAATCTTTCCTGATTGATCCGGGGATTATATCCCGTTGCCCGGCAGTCTAGGCCTCAAGTCATTCATAGGGAACAACAAAAGCAACTTTGGCCCAGCCGGGGTGTCCATTTCGGGAAGGTGGCATTGTAACGCAATACGGAGAGAAAAGGGATGACCACCGCAGGCCGCCAATGGTAGCAACGCCGCAGCGCGTAATGTCCTAATCCTGGGTTGCTAGCAGCTCGAGGTTCAGAAGGTGAACGACACCCCGCCGCGCACCGCCCGTGCCGATTGGACCAGGTACACCGTACGCCCATCCTGCCCACGCACCGGCACGTAGCCTTGCGCCAGCAGGTTGCGCACGTCAATCATCGCCTCCAAGCGGCCCGGCAGGAAGCTGGTTCTGGGGATTGGTTGGCGGAAGAAGACGTTCAGATAAGGATCGGTCTGCCCGGCCGAAGCATTGAACATGTCCACCGGCGTCAGAGCCTGGCCGCTCACCCAGCGATAGGAGGCAATCCACCGGGTCTTGGAGCAGGACACTGTGCCGCTGACTTTCGCCGCCAGGGTGTGGCGGTCCCGGGTCACGGTCCACTGCCGCGCATCCTGCAGGCTGACGTCCGGCTTGCCTAAATCAAGCACTCCCCCGTAGCCGTAATCCAGGGTCGCCGTCACATCGGAGGCCAGCTTACGTTGCAGCACAACCCGCAAGCCGCGGGTATCGAGATCTCTGGCCTGATAGGTGAACGTCCCTGAGTAGAGATCCGGCAGCACTTCTCCGCTATCCCCGGAAGGTTCGCCGACGCCGGTCAGGGCAGGATCCGACACGCGATCCGAATACACCGCAAACTGCAGGCTGGTCTTACCCATCCGGCGGGAGACGGAGAGTTCCTGATGATGCGCCCGCTCCAACGCTGGAGAGAAGCCGGCAATGCTCATGTGGGGCCCGGACTCGCTCAGGTCCGCCGGAGCCGATTCGAATCCCTTCTGCGTGCGGCTGTCCGGCTCGGAAGTCGCGTAGCCATACTCGACCACGGTGTTGGGAGAAAGGTGGAGAGCCGCCGATCCAAACGGACGGAACGCGGTCACTCGGCCCATGAACTGGATGGTCTGCAGTTCGCTGCCGAACCTGAGTTCCAGAACGTTGCCTACCGTGAAATCGTCGGAGGTCGTAAGCGACAACGCCTGCAGAGCGGCGTTGCGCAGGTTGACATCCGGAGCCGCCAACCGGCGCAGGGTCAAAGCTACTTGCGGCTCTGACCCGTTCTCCATCTTGTGGCTGTAAGACGCCCGCACTACTGCATTCGGAGATCCGCTGTTATAGCCTACATTGCCGTCCACCGCCAGGGTTCCGGTCGAGAAGATCGACTTCTCCACCGAGAAGCCGGTCGTCATATCCGAGGTGCTTCCAAAACCTCCGGACTCCGAGCCCGCCAGGAATGACAGCGTCCCTTTCACATCGTGCTCGTCCTTCTCCGACTTCGATACCAGGACTGCAGAACCATCATCCAGCAGGCGCAGAATGGGGCGGTTCGAAACCGAGCGCAGCACCCATTTCCAGTCGTCCTCGTCGGCGCTGCCCCGCACCGGCGCCAGTTGGATCGCCTCAAACAAGGTGTTCAGGGTGATGTTCACCACGGCAGTGCCACCAGGCCGCAGCCCTACGCTCTCGCGCAGAGCGGGCAGAAAGGAGGGAGCCGAAACCTTGACGCTGTACGTGCCGGGATGCAGCCCCACCGCGGAGTAGAAGCCGTTTTCGTTGGTGAACACTCGCAACGACTGCAGCGCGGCACCGAGCACTTCCACCATGGCGCCCATTTGCGGCACGCCCGCGGCATTGCGCACATATCCCGTGATAGACGCCGGCCGGTCGGCAGCCGACCCCGGAAGCGCCAGGCCTAGGGCTACTACCAAGAACCCGAGCTTACGCAGCATCACTCCACCACCTCGCGGGATACCCAAGCGTGCGGCGCTACTCCACGGCGAACATCGCCGTCGGATCCACCGTTTGCTTCGAAATGTTGTCGTTCACCTTGATCTGGATACGATACACCCCAGGGATCAGGCTGGAGGCCGAGAGCGTTTTCTGCAACGTCACCTGGTCGCCGATATTGCCCATCTGCTCGGTGGATTCCACGGTGTGAATCACGGGCTTATTGGTCGCCATATTGACCACGTCATACTCCACCGTAGCCGAAGGCCGGTGCGTCTTCTCGTCCACGCTCAGGTTGTAAACCTGCATCCAGAAATTCAGCTTCTGGTCGCGCTTGAACACCGCCGGCTTGCCGTCGGACGACGCTACCCGCGGCCGCACCTTAGTCGTGCCGATCACAAAATTTCCCGTGCCCACGTTCTTCGCCGCTACCGGCTCCATCTGGTCCGCCAAAATCAGCGAAGAAGCCTCCAGCTTATCGTCCGCGAAATCCGGGACAATGATGCCCTTGCTCCAGGTGCCCACGCGGTCTCCGTTCACATCCTTGACCACGATGTCAAAGCGGTAGCGCCCGGGCCGCAGCGGAAGCGCCTTCCAGTAGACCGAAGAATTCTCCGTCACCTTGGGCAGCAGCTCCGCCGGAATGTCCTGCTGCACGGTGTCTTCGAAGGTTTGCGCGATGCGTCCGCTCAGCGTGGTCACGCGCCCGAAAATGTTCACCGTCCCGCGCTGTATGCCGTCCTTGTTCACGAACGTAACGTCGCGGTTCTTCACCGACACCGTGATCGGAACCAGGACGGTATCGCTCGTCACCTTCACGAAATCAGCGCGCACGTCAAACGGCATCAGGTTGACGCTGATCTTGTGGCTGACTACTTCTTCCAGGTCCTTGAACTTCACCGCAGGTGGTTTCTGAAGCTTGTAGAACTGGTCCAACCGATCAAACTCGTGGCCTTGCTGGTCTGCAGTCAGCGGGCTGCTGCCCAGTTGCTCCAGGCCACCGTGGGTGAAGCGATCGGTTTTGCTGGCCCGGCCGAGCGACTCATTAAAAGTCAAGCCGCCGTTCGGCGTGTACTTTAGCGCGTCTTTTTCAGAGCGGTCCAGCGTCATGTGGTAGTCGCCGCACATGCAGGTGTCCACGAACTCGATGTTGATTTCCTGGCCAATTCCCTCGAGGTAGCGGTAGCGCCAATCCTCAAAGGGGAAGGTTGAGGTGTTGCCGCCGCCTTCTTCAATCGGACGGTCGTAGGTACCCCCCGAGGGATGCGAGTCAATCTCGTCCGCCGGCCCGTACATGATGTAGATGCGCCCGCGGTCCGACTTCCATCCTGGGATGCCGGCGGGAAAGTGCTCGTTGGCGTAGGCAATGCGCCGGTAGTGCTCTTCTTTGAATTCGTTCTCCACCGTATCCGGGGTGGGATCGCGCCGCTGCCAGAAGGCTTCGATGAAATTGTCGCGCTCTTCGTCGTTGGAAAGCTGCTTGAAAGCCGAACGCTCTTCGTCCGTGATGATCCAGCGCACGTCCTCGTCCAGCCATTTTCTGTAGCTCTTACCCAATTCCTGCTTCAGCGACTTGGCGTTCTCTTTCTTCTGCCTGTCAGTAAGCGGGCGTTTAAGGGGATCGGCCTGCTGGTTATCCGAACTTCCCTGCCCCTGGGAACCGGAAGCGGCCTGGCTGGTATCTGATTTCCCCGCTTGCCCTGCGGCCGCGGACCCCAGTAGCGACACCAGCAGCAAGCGGAAAAGAAGGCGATGGCTTAGACCTACCCGGAACATAAGAGGGGCACTCCTCACTTACGGACTTGTAGCGACATTCTATGTCTGAACCGCCTGCCAAAGCAAGCTAAGTCATGCGATATAAACAAATTGTGCAGGGTTGTCAATCGTTTCTGCTCGCCCGACCGGCCGTATCCGCCCGGTCACCGGTCGGTCCGGTCTTTCCGCGTCTCGGGCACGCTATAATCGGGGGTTGGCTGGTCAATCAGTGTCTGCCTGGTGATCGGTTCCCACTTTGGACCCGTCGCCGGGAACTTTTGCGCTGCCCGGGCCGTATCTGCTGAGGTGCATACCGGCAACCCGGCGTGGTGGCCATGCTGTAGAGACGCAGCTGGCTGCGTCTCTCGTCAAACCGGGCAGGATTCGCGGCCCGGCTTCAGGAACGTGACAGGGAAGCCATGAGCACTTGGAAGAAGATCGCAATTGGCGGCGGCGTGGCTCTGCTGTTGCTCGCCATCGTCGGTTTCACCGTATACCAGAGTCACAAGAATGTGGTCACGGTGCAGACCGGCAAAGTTCAGCGGCTGGATCTAACCTCGGTGGTCAGTGCCTCGGGTGAGATCAAGCCGAAAACCTATGTGAATATCGGCGCCAACGCCTTCGGCAAGATTACCAAGCTATACGTGAAAGAAGGTGACCGGGTAAAGAAGGGCCAATTGCTGGCGCAACTGGAAAACGTGCAATCCGCCGCCGATGTGAACGCCACCCGCGCTGCCCTGGAAGCGGCGCAGACCGACGCGATTGCGGCTGACGCGGCCATGAAGACGGCGGTGGCGGACTTGAACCGGGCCAAAGCAGATGCCGAGCGCATGAAGCTTGATTGGGATCGCGCCCAGGGTCTCTACCAGGAAGCTCTGATCGCCAAGGCCGAGTACGACAGCCGTAAGAACGCCTGGGAAGCGGCCGACTCAGGTTTGGCGCAGGCCCAGGCCCGCATCTCCCAGGCCAGGGCTCAGAAAGAATCCGCGGAACGTCGTATCGCGCAGGGTCAGGCGAACCTCACGCGCGTCTCCGACGTACTGCGGAAGACGACTTACGAAGCTCCGTTTGACGGCATGATCACCAATCTGCCGGTCCGGGAAGGCGAGACCGTGGTCATCGGAATTCAGAATTCGCCCGGCAGCACGCTCATGAGCATCGCCGATATGTCGGTGATCACCGCTGAGGTGCAGGTGGACGAGACCGACATCGTCAGCGTGAAGTTGGGTCAGCCTGCGGAAGTGACGATCGATGCCATCCCCAAGAAAGTCTTTAAAGGAGTCGTGACCGAAATCGGCAATAACGCGATTGTGCGCTCCACCGGACTGGCCACCTCGCAGCAGACCACGGCCAGCCAGGAAGCCAAAGACTTCAAGGTCGTCGTCACCCTGCAGGATCCGCCTGGCAATCTGCGTCCCGGGCTTTCGGCTACGGCCAAAGTCACCACGGCCACGCGAAACAACGCGATCACGGTGCCGATCCAGGCCTTGACCGTGCGCCGCCAGTCGGATCTGGAGTCGAAGAGCGACCCGAAAGGATCGGTCGAGGCTGCGGCGCCGCTGAAGGCGGCATCGAAAGACAAAGAGAAGGATGAAATTCAGGGCGTTTTCGTGATTCGCGACCACAAAGCCCAATTCGTGCCGGCGGATACCGGCATCACCGGCACCACCGATGTCGAAGTGCTGAACGGGTTGAAAGAGGGCGACGAAATCGTGACCGGCAGCTACAAGGTGCTGCGCACCTTGCGCCCCGGGGCCAGTGTCAAAGTGGACAACACCGCCCCCAAGAAGGAAGAAGAGGAAACAGGCTCGTAATGGTTTCACCGGTCGTGCAAGCATTCAGGATGGACGCCCGGCGGTGGAAGAGCGGGCCTTCAGGCTCGCATAAGCGGTCCGAATCGACCGGGCTTAACCCCTGAGGTTCGGCCCATGACTAACGACTAACCACTGTCAAGCTGGTTCGTCTAATAGAACGCCGCAGGATCGGAGCCGGCAGGTGTCCCAAGAGGACCAGGAGAAGAGGATGGCAACCGCCGAAGTCATCAATAATATTGTGCAGCCCCAAGTGTCGGCCCCTCCCGACTCGTGCATGATCTCTACCATCGATCTGTGGAAGACCTACGACATGGACTCCGAGCAGCAGGTGCATGCCCTGCGCGGCGTCAATCTGCGCATCCAGCGCAATGAGTACGTGGCCATCATGGGACCTTCCGGTTCGGGCAAGTCCACCCTGATGAACCTGATCGGCTGCCTGGATACACCCACGAAAGGCCAGTACTGGTTGAACGCCCAATTGGTCAGCGAACTCGACGACGACGAACTCGCCCGCATTCGCAACAAGGAAATTGGCTTCGTCTTCCAGACCTTCAACCTGCTGGCCCGTGCCACCGCCCTGCACAACGTCGAACTGCCGCTGATCTATGCCGGCATGCCCACCGAAGAACGCGTGCAGCGCGCCAAGGAAGCCCTCATCTCCGTGGGCATGGAATCACGCATGATGCACAAGCCCAA
>JBGPJK010000229.1:0-7477 GCA_041485425.1 Terriglobia bacterium
ATGGTCGCCGCCAAACCCAGACCCATCAGGCTGAAGAAATACGCTATCGACATCAGAATCACCATCGAAAGCCCCAGCCAATAAGCCGAAAAGTTTCCGGCCACAAAACCGGAAAGGATTCCGAGCGATGCGCCGCCTTCTCTTGAAGAGGTTACTACTTCATTAACGTGGCGGGAGTCCACCGAGGTGAACACCTTGACCAGCTCAGGAATCAGTGCACCCGCCAGCGTTCCACAAGAAATGATCGAAGCCAGCTTCCACCACTGCGAACCGTCATCTCCCAGTTGGGGAATGATGAGATACGAAACAATGTAAGTCGCGACAATCGAAACAATGGATGTGATCCAGACCAGCGAGGTGAGGGGGGTTTCAAAATTCATTTCGTCCGCGTTGCCATACCGAGCTTTCGCGATGGCGCCATTGATGAAGTATGCCACTGCGCTTGCGACCAGCATCATGATGCGCATGACGAAGATCCAGACCAACAACTGGACTTGCACAGTCGGACTCTTGACCGCCAGCAGGATGAAGGTGATCAGGGCCACGCCCGTTACGCCGTAAGTTTCAAAGCCATCCGCCGAAGGTCCAACCGAGTCTCCAGCGTTGTCACCGGTGCAGTCCGCGATCACGCCCGGATTACGCGCATCGTCTTCCTTGATCTTGAAGACGATCTTCATCAGGTCAGAGCCGATGTCGGCGATCTTGGTGAAGATGCCGCCGGCGATACGCAGGGCGGCCGCACCCAGCGACTCGCCGATCGCAAAGCCGATGAAGCACGGCCCGGCGTAGTCGCCGGGTATAAACAGCAGGATGAAGAGCATGATGAGCAACTCGACGCTGATCAGCATCATGCCAATGCTCATGCCGGCCTGCAGCGGGATGTTGTAGATGGGATAAGGCTTGCCTGCCAAGCCCGCGAACGCGGTGCGAGAGTTGGCGAAAGTGTTGACCCGAATCCCGAACCAGGCCACACCGTAGCTGCCCGCGATGCCCACCAGGCTGAACAGCAGGATGATGGGAAGGGTTACGCCAATCGGCTTGTTGGGCACGGGCGATAGCCATCCGAAGTAGGCCGCAATTACCACTGCGATGAACGCCCACAGCACCAGGATGAACTTGCCTTGAGTGATGAGGTAAGTCTTACAGGTCTCGTAGATCAGTTCGGAGATTTCACGCATGGCGCGATGCACCGGCAGGTTCTTCAACCGCATATAGATGGTCAGGCCAAAGCCGAGCCCGAAGATGCAGAAAAGAATTCCAATCAGCAGCAGCCGGTGTCCATCGATGGCATTGTGGAGAAAGCGGACCGAGGTGAGGTCAGGGAGTTTGAGACTGGCCTCGCCGCCCCCGGCTTCTGGTCCGGGTTGGGCCAGAGCAGCGGACGCGACCAGGGTCATGACGGCGAGACAGGCTGCCAGAACTTTGGCAAACCGGCATCCTTGGGACGCAAGACTCGCGAGCCAGATGCGCATAGGGGATCCTCCAGAGATAAGCTCTTAATTAGGATGACTACGTGTTTAGGTACAGCATTGTGCGGCACAAAGCCCACCCGGCGCTGTGACGTACAGCACCGAGGGCATGGCCGGAGTTCCGAACACGCTTCCACCACAAGACTGTAACCGGAGTGCTGAGCTTGGCCGCGTCGGACGTTCTGCGCCGGACCGCCCCAGGGTCTGAAGCCCAGCTACCCAGGCTCGACCCGGCACAAAGCCAATCTTTATAACATGTTAGAAGGGACAGGTCAAACTTTCGCCGACGACGGGCCACGCTTCTTGGGTGGCCGCCCCACCTTGCCTCCCGTTGACCTGCTGGCGGCCCATTCCCGTTTATAGTCCCGGTGTTTCTGCTGACAGCGGTCGCAGTACTGCTTGTAGTGCGTGCGCTTCTTGCCGCACCGCGTGCATCGGCCTTCTTTGATTCGGGCCATCTGCCATTTTCGTTGTTTGGAAAGAGGCTCCTTCATTTCTACATACAGTACCGCATTCTCGCCGATTCGCAAACTTTTGCTCTGGGAAGCTCAACCCCAGGAGGCTGGCCCCACCGACCGGTGGCCGTTCGTTTGCCCAAATCTGGTTCCTGCAGGCCAGAAATGGGTAATAATGTGGGTTGAAGCACCGTGAGGTTGCAATGAGGCGATTCTGGTTAGTTTTCTTGCTTTTGCCGCTTTGGGGATGCTCAGGCTCTTCGTCGCATTCTTCGCCCCCGCCCCCGCCCCCGGGTGGTTCCCCTCTTCTGTTAAAGGCCAGTTCCAACCATCGCTACCTGGTTGACCAAAAAAACAATGCGCCGGTGCTTCTGGTGGGTGATTCCCCGCATTCGATGTTTGTGAATCTCAACAGCACGGATCTGGCTACCTATTTGGCGAATCGGCAAGGTCACGGCTTTAACATTTTGTGGGTCGAAGGGTTTTGTAGTGATTACATATCCAATTGCCGGCACGATCTCAGTACCTATGACGGTATCAAGCCGTTCACCTCCGGAACCGACGAAAGCAACTACGATGTTTCCACGCCGAACTCAGCCTACTGGTCCCGCGTCGATAGCTACGTGAACACGGCGGCGAGCCACGGCATCATCATACTTTTCGATACATGGGAGACCGGCGCTTTGATGCCGCTTGCTCGAGCAAACGGCAACACGAAGATGCACGATTTCGGCGGGTTCTTGGGAAATCGTTACAAGAATGTTCCGAACATCATCTGGATCACAGGCAACGATTTTCAGACCTGGACCGATCCCACCGACAATGCGCTGATGCAAAACCTCATGGCCGGGATCGCATCGGCTGACCCCAACCACCTGCAGACCACCGAATTGAACTACAACGTCAGCGGGTCACTGGACGATTCCCTCCTCGTGCCTTACACGAGTCTGACGGGCGCCTACGATTACTATTGCGCGTACGGAGAAACCCTGGCTCAGTACAACAACGCGTCTCCCGTCCCGGTATTCTTCGAAGAGGGATATTACGAATACAACCCCGGATTTCTTGGGAACAACATTACAGCCTTGAGCCTCCGCACCCAGGCATGGTGGGTTGCCCTCGCGGGTGCAACGGCTGGCCAAATGTACGGCAGCGAGAATATTTACCCGTTTGCCTTCGGCTGGCAAACCTATCTGGACACAACCGGGGTCACCCAGTTTGGCTACCTGGCCTCGCTGCTTAAGTCCATCCAGTGGTACAACCTTGTGCCTGATCAGACCCACACCATTGTGACCTCTGGCTACGGAACCCTGGACGCAAGTCAGAACGCTCCCTGCATCAACACCAACGACTACGTCACGACATCTTATTTGACGGACGGAACGGCATCTGCGTCTTATACGCCTCGAAGCGCGACTCTCACAGTTGATCTAAGTAAGTTTAGCGGGCCGGTGACAGCCCGGTGGTACGACCCAACCAGCGGCAGCTACAGCACAATTTCCGGGTCGCCATTCACCAATTCCGGAACCCAAAGCTTCTCCAGCCCGGGCAACAATTTCGCAGGGGACTCAGATTGGGTATTGCTGTTGACAGCTCCTTAAATAGGGGGCGTGGGATGCCGTGTTATCTCCTGGGCCTTTCGATTGGGGACCCAGCTTTAGGGCTTCACTCCCAACTGCCAGAACAGGAACGAATAGATATCCACTCCTTCTTCTATCTGCTTGCTGATGGGTTTGCCCACGCCGTGCCCGGCTTTGGTTTCAATACGCAGCAGGATGGGGCGTTCGCGGCTCTGCCCGTTCGCGGCCTCGGCTTGCATTAGCGCGGCCATCTTCTTGGCGTGCATGGGGTCGACGCGGCTGTCCGAGTCGGCCGTCATGAACAGGATGGACGGATACTCGGTGCCCTGCTTCACGTGGTGGTAGGGCGAGTAAGCATAGAGCCAATCGAACTGCTTGGGATCTTCGGCGGAGCCGTACTCAGGAATCCAGAGCTTGGCGATCTGGAAGTTCTGGTAGCGCAGCATGTCGAGCAGCGGCACCTGGCACACCACCGCGCGGAAAAGATCGGGACGCTGCGTGAAGGCCGCCCCCATCAGCAGACCGCCGTTGGAGCCGCCCTGGATGGCGAGATGGTTTTTGTCCGTGATCTTGTGGGCAATCAGGAACTCAGCGGCGGCAATGAAGTCGTCAAACACATTTTGCTTCTTCTCCAGCATGCCGGCGCGGTGCCAGTCTTCGCCAAACTCTGCGCCCCCGCGCAGGTTGGCCACGGCGAAAACCCCGCCGTGCTCCAGCCAGAGAAAACGGGTTCCCACAAAGCTGGGTGTCAGACTGATGTTGAACCCGCCGTACCCGGTCAGCAGAGTCGGGTTCTGGCCGTTCAGCTCCACTCCTTTCTTGTGGAACAGAAACATCGGAACCCTGGTGCCATCCTTCGAGGCGTACCAGACCTGTTTCACCTCGTAGGCAGAGGGGTCGATGGGCGCATTCAGTTTGTCCCAGAGCGCTGTCTTCTGCTCCGAGAGGTCGTACCGGTAGATCGAGGGCGGCACGGTGAATGACTGGAACGCGAAGAAAATCTCTTTGCTGTCCCACTTACCGCCTGAACCGGCCACGCTGCCAATCGTGGGCAGAGGCATGTCGGCGAACGGCTTGCCGTCCAGCTCGTAGATCTTGAGCAGGGAACTGGCATCCTTTTCGTACTGCGCGAAGAGCTTTCCCCCGAAAACTCCCGTGCCCTGCAGCACCGCGTCGGTCTGCGGAATGATTTCTTTCCAGTGTTCGCGCTTGGGATTGCCCGCATCCACCGTGAACACGCGGTAGTGCGGCGCGTCTTCATTGGTGACGATGTAGAGCTTCCCCTGGAAGATCTCGCCGTTGTAAAGAAAGTTCTTGCCAGTCGTGATCTCAACGGGCGGCGAGCCCGCCTTCAGGTCCTGCAAGTACATTTCGCTCTTGGTCCAGCCCTCGCCCACGGTGATCAGCAGCCAGCGATCGTCATCGTCGGCGAGCTGCGCGGCGGAAATGTCCTGCGCGTTGCGGCCTTCGCCGAAAATCAGCGGGTCCTTCGCGGGATCGCTGCCGAGCGTGTGATAGAAGACCTTGACGTGGTAGACCTCCTCGCCCGCCGGCACATCACCCTTCTTGGGAGTACGGTCGTAGTAGAAACCGGAGTTGTCCTTCTTCCAGCTCACGCTGCCGAAGCGGGTGCGATCAATGCTGTCGGGCAACAGCTTGCCGCTGGCGGTCTCAATCACATGCAGCGTGCTCTGTTCCGAGCCGCTCGCCGAAGTGCCATAAGCCACATACTTCCCGTCGTCGGAGGGATACCACCAGTCGATCGCGACCGTGCCATCCGCGGCCATGCTGTTAACGTCCACCAGCGCGCGGTCTTTGCCGTTCAGTCCCTCGCGCACGTACAGGATGGGCTGGTTCTGCATGCCCTGGCGGTGGGTATAGAAGTAATACTTGCCCCCCACCTGCGGCGCGCCGATGGTGCCGATGGAGGCCAGTTGGTTGAGCCGCTGCTCGATCTGTTCGCGTCCCGGCAACGGGTCGAGAATGCTGTGCGTGTAGGCCAGTTCTCCACGCACGTACTCCTGGGTGTCGGCACTGCTCGTGTCTTCCAGCCAGCGATAAGGATCGACGATCTTGTGGCCGTGGATGGTTTCTTCCACGCCATCCACCTTGGCTTTGGGTGGAGCTAGGGGAGCGGTGGTTGGAGTGGCGGAAGAATGGTCTTCCGCCCACATTGCAGCCGCCAGCAGACACAGGCAAGCCAGAGTCCAGAACAAACGCGAACCTCCTGACATAAGCACCTCGCTAAGGATGGTGGGAGCGTGATGGTGCAGCCACGGGCGTCCTGCCCGTCAAACAGGGTAACAAAAACGGAGGGCCGAGAGCCGCCCGATGATTGGACGAAAACGGGAAACAAAGGTAACCGGGGATCAGGAGGAGGTTTTCAGCTCGGGGCGCGAATGATATTATGGATGGTGATGACTCAGTGGACGCGTCTTCCTAAGCGCGCCCGCGACACTCCTCAGTAGCTCAATGGCAGAGCATCCGGCTGTTAACCGGAGGGTTGTAGGTTCGAGTCCTACCTGAGGAGCCATTTCTTTGAGTGTGTTACCTCTCCTTTCGCTTTTCTCCAAAACGCGCCTGTAGTAGCGAACGTAGTATGCGGACGTTCCTTGCTCGATTCCCCTAGACCGGCTGCCACCGTCACACAGTCTCCCGGTCCAGAAAGCAGCAGGACAGTGCCTCGCTGCGGTCCGTTGACGATCCCGTCCGGCTAAAGCGGTCAAGAGTGACGGGCGTCCTCAGCCATAGAAGCCCCCTTAGGCTGTGGCAGGCTTCGCTGCAATCCCGGCCAGGCCGGAAGTTTGGGCTATGTCCAAGGGGGTGCCGCTTTGCGGGCTCGAACAGCTCCGCGGCCCAGGGCTGGAGCTACCTGAGCGCGTTGTCCGTTTCGAACAGTCAGAACAACGGGTTTCCGCAGATTTACCGCGTGGACATGTGCACGGACCCGGAGATGATCTGGGGGTCTCAAGCGATGGTCGTTGGAGGAACCACCGGGTACGCAACATCGGAACTCGCGATGCAAAACAATTGCAGGGTGCACTAACGGAGTAAGATTGCAGGGTCGGCGAGCGCGTCCGACGCGCTCGCCTGCCCCGCTCCTATTGGACAAGGCGCGGTATGTCTGACCGATTCGCCAGCGAAAGGTGAGGTATGTTGAATAGAGTCATTTGTTCCAGCTTGCTGTGTACGGCCGCCCTGCTGATGCCCTCAGGTGTGAATGCGGCGGGCTTCAAGGTCAAAGCGGTACTTCCTGAAGATCCGGGCCCACAATCGGTTGCCTTGGGCGACTTCAACCACGATGGCAAGTTAGATTTGGCGGTCGCCAGTTATCTGTCGAACCAGACTGTCTCGGTGCAGCTCGGAAACGGAGATGGCACATTCCAGCCGGTGGTGAGATATGCGGTTGGGAGACAACCCTCTGGCGTCAGCGCTGCGGACCTGAATTTGGACGGCAACACCGATCTTGTGGTCGCCAATGAACTGGACGACAGCATTAGCGTGCTGCTGGGTAACGGTGACGGCACTTTTAGGCCGCAACTGGTGTTTGCTGCGGGAGATGGCATCATGGTCACTGCAGTGGGCGACCTCAACAATGACGGAATCCCGGACATAGCCACGGCCAGTGTCGGCGCATCGGTTCTACTAGGAAATGGAGACGGCACATTTCAACCTCCACTCCAGGTTATCTCGAGTGTTGCCTATGCCGTCGCCCTGGGCGACTTCAACCGCGATGGCGCGCTCGATCTCGCCTTAGGGGAGCCTGTCGGGTCGGCAGGTCGTGTGGAGGTCCTCTTTGGGCGTGGCGACGGCAGCTTCCAGTCATCGAGCACGTATCAGTTAGGCACGGCGACTCCGTTTTCTATCGCTGTAGGCGACCTGAACCATGACGGGAAACTGGATTTGGTGGCCAGCACGTTCGGAGCGAAGGTTGCTGTGCTGCTGGGCCGTGGCGATGGCACGTTCCGCCAGG
>JBGPJK010000230.1:0-7440 GCA_041485425.1 Terriglobia bacterium
CAAGGGCCGGTCAAAGTGCCCAATGGCCTGATCCATGACTGGATCGGAGCCGTGTTTGTTCCCGCCACGACGGTCGAAGAGACCCTGGCGCTGGTCCAGGACTACGACAACCACAAGAATATCTACCAGCCCGACGTCATGGACTCGAAGCTGATAAGCCACAACGGCAGCGAATTCCAGATCTACTTACGGCTTCTCAAGAAGAAAGTCATCACGGTGGTGCTCGATACGGATCATGACGTGCATTACCGCTGCCTGGACCGGAGGCGCTGGCTCTTACGCTCCTACACCACGCGGATTGCTGAGGTGGAAGACGCCGGAAGCCGGAAAGAGAGAGTGCTGCCACCCGATACCGGTTACGGGTTCCTGTGGCGCCTGTATTCCTACTGGCGATTCCAGGAGCGCGAGGAGGGTGTGTCTGTGGAGTGTCGAGCCATTTCGCTGACCCGCGATGTCCCCTTTGGGTTGGGATGGATTATCGAACCCATCATCCAGAAGCTCCCCCGGGAGTCGCTGATCAACACTCTGGAGGCAACCCGCCAGGCGCTCCGCGGCCGGCGCCTCAAGACCTCGGCCGTCAAGGGTTCCTGAATGGGGGTTGGGACCTTCAGTCCCAGGCTGCGCAGCTCTTAATCACTCGGGTGGCAGTCAGCCGTCACTGCATTGTCAATCCGATCCTCCTAGACTTTTCATACTCGCATGTAGCGGCATGCAGACTCATGGTTGTTGAGTTGAGGAGGCGTATGACTTTACGCGAGTGGTCGAAGTCCAATGTTGATTACAGCCGGAAACTGGTGCACTCCGGGCTGGAGGGAGCGCGTTCCGGCGAGGAAGCGTTTCTGCATGGGAAACCCCTTGCCCCTTTTCTGAATGAGTCTGCGCGACATGCCTTGAAGCCCGCCGCCATTGGGGCGTGCATCGGGTTTTTTGGCAGTTATCCGGGGAACCGGCATCACTCTGCCAGCCGAGCGTTGGCGCTCGGTTTCCTGGGTTGTGCCATCGGGTTTGGCGCAGGCGTCGCCTGGGGAAGCCGTCTTTTAGCCACCAGCGTGGCTTCCGGGGCATCGAAGAAGATCGGCCGGGTGCGCGATGAGCACTGGCTGGAAATGAATCCCATCGACTACGCCTAGAACCAGAGGATGGAGCCCACGCTGCTGGGCCAGTGTTGAACCGGCGCGCTCAGGTTCGAGATCGTGACGGAGCTTGGGAACCACCAAGGCTGCCTGACGAGCAACACATTGATCTGAGCCCATTGCTGAAGGCAGCCCCATCCAGGTAGCGGACTGCGGGACGTTCAAATACGCCTATTTCTGCCTACCTCGAAAACGGGAAACCGCTTGAAGACACTTAGTGCTGTGAGCCGCAATCAGTAGGTGAAGGTTCGATTCCCTCCCCACGCCCCATTTTTCAACCACTTGGCGGAATCCCCACTGAACTCCCGAGTGCAATTGCCAACAAAAGAGTGTGGAAAGGGTGAGTCCCCGGGCAGGGGCTGAGCATCTTAGGCAGGGTGCGCCGCGAGCCAGGGGCGGCGTAATATACAGGCCCTGCGTTCGCAGCATGCCGGAATCAGGGATTCGGCTGGGGCAGGGGCAGCGGGAAATTCTTCAGGAGGTCAACCAATGTCGGCCGCGCACCATGTGGTGGACGTCTGGCATGAACTCCTGGAACGCATGGCGGAGGCTCGCATTCGCACCGACGAGATCTTTCAGAGCCTACGGCCTGATTCTGTTTACGAGCGGCCGATTCCCGAACGGCACCGGATCATCTTCTATGTGGGGCATCTCGAGGCTTTCGATTGGAATCTTCTGCGCGAGCGGGTACTGGGAGTAGCCTCGTTTCATCCGGAACTTGACCGCCTGTTCGCGTTTGGGATTGATCCCGTGGGTGGAGGTCTGCCGTCGGACGAGCCGGGGGATTGGCCGGCGGTGGCGGATGTGCAGGACTACGTGAGCCGGGTTCGGCAGTCTCTGGATGCGGGGTTGCGGGCTGGGCTGTTTCCCGATACGAAGCCCGTGGTTGAGGAAGGCTTTCCTGCGAGTGTGCTGCTGAATGTGGCGATCGAGCACCGGTTGATGCATGCCGAGACTTTGGCGTACATGCTTCACCAGTTGCCGCTCGACCGGAAGATTCGGAAATCGCGGACGCCTGAGGTTGCGGTTTCTGCCTTGCCGTCCAGGATGATGGAGATTCCTGGCGGCGGCGCAACCCTTGGACTTTCTCGCAGCGACCGCCGGTTCGGCTGGGACAACGAATATGACGAGCACACGGTCAATGTCCCGGCGTTCTCCATCGACCAGTACAAAGTGACGAACCGCGAGTATCTGGAATTCATGGCGGCGGAGGGCTACGGGAACCGGGCTCTTTGGGGGGACAGCGATTGGGAGTGGAAGACGAAGCAGGGCATCGAGCATCCTGCCTTCTGGAGACGCCAAGGCGACACCTGGTATTTCCGGGCGATGTTTGACGAGCTTCCGCTGCCGCTGGACTGGCCGGTGTACGTGAGCCGGGCGGAGGCGAGTGCGTATGCGCGCTGGGCAGGGAAGAGCCTGCCCACGGAAGCGCAATGGCATCGCGCGGCATATGCCGCGCCCGGTGGAGAGCAAAGAGCCTATCCCTGGGGCAATGAGGCTCCCAGCGGGAAACGCGGGAACTTCGATTTCCAGAGCTGGGATCCGACCCCGGTTGGAGCTTTTCCCGAAGGCCAGAGTGCTTTCGGTGTGGCCGACTTGCTGGGCAATGGGTGGGAGTGGACTGCGAGCGTGTTCGGGCCGTTCGGCGGGTTCCGGCCATTTTCCTTCTACCCGGGATATTCCGCCGATTTCTTCGACGGGCAGCATTACGTGATGAAAGGCGGGTCGGCGCGCACTGCAGCCTGCATGCTGCGCCGGTCTTTTCGCAACTGGTTCCAACCCCATTACCAATACGTGTATGCGGGATTCCGCTGCGTGAGGAACAAGTGAATCGAAAACGCCACTTCATGCTGACCCACGCGATTACGGCCGATCCCGTATTCGAATTTGCGGCGGAGGTTCGCGCGGGGCTGATGCAGCCGGTGCAGAAGGAGTTGCCGTCGAAATATCTGTATGACGACGTGGGATCGGCGCTGTTCGAGGTGATCAGCGTCCTTCCTGAATACGGTTTGACGCGGGCGGACGAGCGGGTGCTGCGACGGAATGCCTCGGACATTGTGGACCGGCTTCCCGGGCCGGTGATGGTGGCGGAACTGGGCAGCGGGAGCGGGAAGAAGACGCGCTGGATCCTGGAGGCGCTTTGCCGCCGGCAGCACACTGCTTATTATCCGATTGAGATCTCACGCAAGGCGCTGGCGATGTGTGCGCGGGAACTGGGCGACATCGATTCGATCAGCATTGTGGGGTTTGAGCGCGAATACCTGGACGGGTTGCTGGAAGTGGCGGCTCGCCGCGCTCCCGGGCAGCACCTGCTGGTGTTGTTTCTGGGAAGCACGATTGGCAATTTTGACCGGCCCGCGGGCTTGAAGTTCCTGCGGGAGGTGCGCCGGATTCTGCGGACAGGGGACTCCCTGCTCTTGGGGACCGACCTGGAGAAACCGATTCCTCAACTGATTGATGCCTACGATGACTCGCTGGGGGTGACGGCGGCGTTCAATCTGAACCTGCTGGCCCGGATCAATCGTGAACTGGATGCGGATTTTGACCTGGAGCAGTTCGAGCACGTGGCCCGGTTCAACGGGGAAGCGCGCAGCGTGGAGATGCACCTCCGTTCCAGGCGCGAGCAAACCGTGAACATCTCCAAGGCCACGCTCTCGACGAGATTTCTCGAGGGCGAAACCATCTGGACAGAAAGCAGTCACAAGTATTCGCCGGACGAGATGTGGCGGATCGCGCGGGACGCGGGATTTCGCTGCCAGGCGCAGTGGATGGATGAGGAATGGCCGTTCGCGGAAAATCTGCTGATCGCGGAATGATGCGATTTACCCAGTTGGTACTCCTCGGAAACTGGTTTTAGGATTGCGGCTTGTGTTCTGGGAGAATGCAAGCATGATGCGACTCGGAACCGGATGGCTTGCCTTCGTGCTTCTCCTATGCAGCGCAGCTTCTGCCCAGCCCTGCCCCAAGGTGACCTACACCACCGAGGCGGCGACCGTGAAGAAATTGGTCGCCAGCGTGAACTGCCTGGTTGGCAGTGCCTCCAGGGTGGCGACCACCGAAAACAATACTGGGCTGCAAGTGGATAGTTTCCAGATCGTCGGTCCGCAACACAGCCGCAGTTATCGCAAGATCGTGGTCGCACTGCTCGTGATTCCAGCCGGGGACGCGACCAGGACGGCGCTGGCGACTCCTGCCAGTCCGGAAGCCAGGGTTGCGGCTACTGGCGGCGCCGAATGCAAGGTCAAGATCAATCCTGATAACACCGTGGACGGGCAGTGCAACCTGACCGGGGGCACATTCTACGTGGTGTATCAGAACTGAACGCTGGTTTCACAACAAGACCAGGGTGATGCCTTTGTTGGCGCGGCCCAGGTCGCTGTCCAGCAGTGATTCCGGCACGCGCTGCAGCAACTCTTTGCTGTACCTCTCGAATTGCGACCAGCTCTCCCCGGGAATGAAAGCGCGGATTTCGCCTGCCTCTTTTCGTTGCCGAAGGTAATTGCGAACGGCGAAGCGGAGGATGCCTCCGGTTCCGGTCGAGCCGTAGCCATGGATGAGTTTGAGCGCGGGAACGCCGGCCTTGCGGGCCTGCTGGATGGCTTGCTCCAGACGCTTGCAGGCCTCTTCCCGGGTGGGTAAGCCCTGTTCCAGGTTGACGACCCGTATTTGATTTCCCACGATCGAATGCCTCTTTAAGTAGCTATGGTAAGGTGTTCGCGGTCAATTCCGCGAGTGGGCGTGATTTTCCGGGTGCGATCCGGCGGTTTGACGACGATTTCTTTGAGCTTACGCTCTTGAACTCTGCCAAACCTCGGCGACTGCTGGGCGTGTTTGACGCCACCATGATCGTGATGGGCGGCATCGTGGGCTCGGGCATCTTTATTAATCCTTACGTAGTCGCGCTGCGAGTGCGCACTCCTTTCCTGATCCTGGGAGTCTGGCTGCTGGGCGGCGCGCTGGCCATGCTGGGCGCATTTATCTGGGCGGAGCTGGCGACGCGGCTGCCGGAGGCGGGAGGACAATACCTCTACCTGCGCCAGGCGTACCATCCGTCGATTGCCTTCATCTACGGATGGGTGCTGCTGCTGGTGACGCAAACCGGGGGCATGGCGGCGGTCGCGGTCACGTTTGCAAGATATTATCGCGAGATCACCGGATTCTCGGCTAGCGATGGCGCCATTGCCTCGGCGGCGCTGCTGGGGTTGACTGCCATCAACTGTGTTGGTGTGCGGGCCGGGAGCAACGTGCAGAGCGCGCTGATGTTGCTCAAAGCGGGCGCCATCGCAGCCCTGGTGGCAGTGGGGATGTTGTGGGGCGGTGGGTCGGTACAGGCTTTGCCGATTCTGGACCGGCCAGTTTCGCTGGGGTTGGCGGGGGCGATTGGCGCGGCGATGATCCCGGTGGCCTTCGCCTATGGGGGATGGCAGACAGCGAGTTTTGTAGCGGGTGAAATGCGCGATCCGCGGCGCGACCTGTCGCGTGGCTTGGTGGCGGGCGTGATCGGCGTGGTGGTGCTGTATCTGGCGGTAAACTTTGTTTGCGTGCGGGTGCTGGGCCCGGCCGGGCTGGCTGCAACCCGGACTCCAGCATCCTCCGTGATGCGCGCGGCGCTTGGCGAGCGCGGAGCGCAGTGGATTGCGTTCGGCATTGCCGTTTCCACACTGGGGTTTCTGAGCCAGGGAATTCTGACCGCGCCGCGGGTTTACTATGCGATGGCGCGCGACGGGCTGTTCTTCAAGAGCGTTGGCTGGCTGTCTCCGCGCACCGGGGTGCCGGTGGTGGCCATTGTGCTGCAGGGAGTGACGGCCACGGTGATCGCCCTTTCGGGACGCTACGAGCAGATTCTGAACTACGTGGTGTCGGTGGACTTTATTTCATTTGCGCTGACGGCGGCCTCGCTCTTTGTGTTCCGGCGCAGACACGGTGCATCTCCCGCGCAGGGTCTCTATCTCACGCCGGGTCATCCCTACACCACCGGACTCTTTGTGCTGAGCTGCGCTGCGATTGTCATCAGCACGGTCGCAAGCTCTCCGGCAAACAGCGCGGTGGGCCTGATCATTCTGCTGGCGGGCATCCCGGTATATTTGTACTGGAGCCGCGGAGCGCGGCCGACTACACCTCGGCAAGATCTATGAGACAGCGACACTCCGACTACATGCTGTGGGCGAAAACGCAGAGCCGGGCGAGGTTCAACCTGGCGACCAGCGGGGTGGCAGCGTTTCCGCTGCGCCAGCTTCCGGTCACGATCGAGCAGTTGGAGATCAACGGCGACAGTACTTATGGGTATGCGCCGTTGCAGCATGCCATCGCGAAGAAATGCGGAGTCGATCCGGACTGCGTAGTGGCAGCGGCGGGGACGTCCATGGCCAATCATCTGGCGATGGCCGCGCTGATCGATCCGGGGGACGAGGTTCTGGTGGAGCATCCCACATACGAACTGCTGACCTCCACAGCTTTGTTCTTGGGGGCAGCAGTAAAGCATTTCGCTCGCACGGAAGAGAGTGGCTACGCGCTGGACCCCGAGCAGATTCGCCGTGTGATGAGCCCGAAGACCAGGCTGATCGTCCTGACCAACCTGCATAACCCGAGCAGTGTGCTGGCGCCAGATTCGGCACTGCGCGAGGTTGGAGAACTGGCGCGGGGCGTGGGGGCGCACGTGCTGGTGGACGAGGTTTATCTCGACGCTGTTTATGAAAACACGCCGCAAACCTCCTATCATCTGGGCCCGGAGTTCATCGTCACCAACAGCCTGACGAAAGTTTATGGCCTGAGTGGATTGCGCTGTGGATGGATTCTGGCGCAGCCGGACCTGGCACGCGCGATGTGGCGCTTGAACGACCTGTTTGCCTCCATCCCGGCACACCCTGCCGAATTGTTGAGTGTGGTGGCATTCGAGCATCTGGAGCAGATCCGGGAGCGGGCGCGGAAGGTGGTGGAGGCCGATCGCAGGCTGCTGGGCGCGTTTCTGGCGGGGCAGAAGGGGGTGTCCGCACCCCGTACGGAATTCGGAACGACGGCAATCATCCGGCTGCTCCGTGGCCAAGTGGAGTCATTCCTTTCGCGGCTGCGGACGGAGTTCGAGACCTCGGCCGTGCCCGGACAATTCTTCGGCCTGCCAAATCATTTCCGCATCGGTATGGGGGTGGATACGGCGATGTTCGGCGAGGGGCTGCGGAGGATTGGCCAAGCGTTGGGGACGGACTGAAACCGCCCTGGCTGGGGAGTGGTCAGGGGAGCGTGCAGGCACCGTGACGGAACTGGCCGTTCAGGATAGTTGGTGTAATCGCCTGTGGGTGTTGAAAAAGTC
>JBGPJK010000231.1:0-7426 GCA_041485425.1 Terriglobia bacterium
CGGCTCTTGTGCTCCGGGGACACTGGCGGAGGCGAGGTCTTGGTCTCCGGTGTGATCTCCGGCGGGTCCAGCTTGGCCACGGTGACATCGTCGTCGTCGTCGTCGGCCTCGACAATCTTCTTCTTTGGACCAGTGCTGCTCGTGACGGTCTGGGATGGCTTCCCGGTTTCTGCCTTGTCCTCTGCTATGGGGTCCGGTTGCGCTGGAGGTTTGGGTGGCTCCGATTTGGCGACCGCCGGGGTTGGAGCCGGTTTCGCAGTCTCGGGCTTCACCTCCGGTTTGGCCGATGCTTCCGTGGACTTGGATCCCTTGCTGGGCAAAGCTTTCGCGGCCTGGCGGCCATGAATGTCGACAATCAGGCGCGAGGGATTGGGCAGCAGAAAAGCGTCGTAGTCGGACAGGTCATCCACTTCCAGCACCACCCGCGTCTTCCCCGGCTGGAACTGGGCCACGCGGATCTTCTTGAGGAAACCATCGTCCACGTCGAAGGTTTTACCGACCAGTGTGGAAGCCAGCTTGGTGTCCAGCAGGTCGAAGAAGATGCGGTCAGGATGGTCGATGCGTTGCGACTCGTACTTAATGTCTTGTTCCAGGTCAATCGCTACCCGAGTGTAGTCCGGGGTGGACCAGTGGCGGATGCCGGTGACCCGCGCTGGCTTGCCGGTCTTGCTGTCTGCGACCGTGCGGGAGTCCTCGTTGCCGGACTCCCTTGCCGAGTCGTCCAGCGCCGATTCGTCGTCGGAAGCCTTCGAACTCTTCCCGCCCTTCGACCGCAGGCTGGCCTGTTGCAGGGGTTCAGCCAGCGCTTTCCGTGCTTCGGCGGCGAGATGGTTCCGGGGATACCGCCGCAGAAATTCTTCGAATGTGCTCCGCGCACGGGCGGGATCGTTGAGATCGTCCTTGTAGATCTCGCCGATCGTGAACAGGGCATCGAATCTGTACTTGCTGCCGGGATACTCGCGTCGCAGGAACTCGTATTGAGCGATGGCGGACCGCAGGACCTCGTTAGCGTCGAAGCGCCGGCCCATTTCGACCTGCAACTCGGCAACTGCAACCACGCTGGGATCAGCCTTGGTGGAGGTGGGAGCGGCGTAATAAACCGCGCGGTAGCCGTTGATCACGCGCTGGTACTCGCGGCGCGCGCGCTCGGTCGCGGGGCGCCCATTCAGCGCCTCGCGCATGCGCTCGGCGGTAGCGAATTGCGACCGCGCCCAGGCCTCGGATTTATGACGAGCCTGAGCGGGGACTGTCCCGGAGAGCAGCACCAGCAAGGCCGCACTCAGACGCAACGCGCCTCGGCTTCGGAGGAGGTTCTTCAATGTTTCAGCCCGTAATCGCGATCGTTCCACGACCTGCCTACTGAGAGATGCGCCTACCCTCAGTCGGTGTTGCTAATGTACAAAACTCCCCTGGCATCGCGTTGTACCCGCACCGGTTCATGCACCGGGCCGCCCAGGATGTACGAGCCCGAATCGGACCCGCCGTAGTACAACTGGGTGATCCGCTTAACGTAATTGCGGGTCTCAGCAATGCGCGGCACTCCCGCGCTGCGTGCCACCGCCCCTGCGCCCGCGTTGTAGGCTGCCAGGCTCAGCTTGATGTCGCCCCCATAGCTCTCGATCAGCTTCTTCAGATGGCGAACCCCGGCATCCACATTCTGCTGCGGGTCAAAGGGATTGGAGACGTTCAGTTGCCGTGCCGTCTGCGGCATGAGCTGCATCAGCCCCATCGCACCCTTGCGGGATACCGCGTTGGGGTTGAAGTTGGACTCCACCTTGATGACCGCTCGCACCAGGCTGGGGTCCACGTTGTGACGCGCTGCTGCCTCATCGATGGCGGCATCGATCTGCTGCTGGGTGAACGCCTTGCCACGCCCCAAGTTGACCGCCGCCGGCGGGTTGGAGTCCAGGTACTGGTTGACCTCGGCCGCCGCCGACTGGGCCGCTCGCATGTGAGCCGTGGGAACCGGCTTCCAGCGATGTGCGGTCGTGCTCCAGTAGACCAGCGAACTTTGCCGGCCTGCGGGAGCCTGCGACCGCCGGGTCGAGGCGGCCGGAACCTCTTCGTTGACATAGACCTTGCGGCCGCTGTCGTCGGTCGAGGTAGTGATCACCGTGGCGCTGCCGCCGGAACCGGTTTCTGCCTGCAGATATGGCGTAGTAGTCGTGAAGGAAAGGAAGGTCGCGATTACGGGACTAGCCATCAGGGCGAGTTGCAGGTGCTTTCGCATAACCGGGTATCAGCGTTCGACACGAGGGCAGAAAGATACCCCCGTGGCTACCTACCCGGAACCTGACGGAGAATTCTTACCAGAGTGCAGCAATTATAGGCTGGGAGGGGGAGGGGGGCAATCTATCCGAAGGACATAGAACCACCGTAGTAATTCGTGGCAAGTTACTGAAACAATGGGTGTTAACGCCGGTCGCCAAACCCATGAGATCGAATTCCGGAGCGCGGACGGACAAAAGGGTCTGGGAAGGAACCTCTTGACCTCCTGTACGTTATATCAAAAAGTACTCCATTTTAGAGCGGAGGCCTCATGATCAAGCGCATTGCTGTGATCACTTTCATGCCACGGCGTCCCGTAGGGACGCCTGATAATAGCCCGGCGTTTCAACGCCGGGTACGGTGGGCCGAAAGGACCGCGTCCTGGAAGGACGCCTGAAACATCCAAGACTGCCGCGGCTCGTCAGGCTCCCTCCCGCTTTCCCGTCTCTGTGCCCCTGTAGTACCCTCGCACTGACCCCATGCCCGAACTCGACTCCCCACAGCGCCAGACGCCCGACTCCCTCATGCTGTTCGGCTTCTGGTATCGCGCACTGCCCAGCGACCAGATCAGCCGCAGCCGCCTGAAAAAGACGACGCTGCTGGAAACCCCGCTGATCATCGGTCGCGACCGCCAGGGGCGTCCGTTTGCCTTGCGTGATGCTTGCCCGCACCGCGGCATGCCGCTTTCCTGCGGCTGGTTCGATGGTCAGCAACTGGAATGCAGCTATCACGGCTGGAAGTTCGACGCCCACTCCGGCCAGTGCCAACTCATTCCCTCGCTGGCTTCCGATCAGACTCTGAAAGTCGACCGCATTTACGCCGGCAGCTATGCCTGCGAAGAGCATGACGATTTCATCTGGGTCTTCGTTCCTGAGCCTGGGCTGACGGGTGCCGGGTTCACCAAGCGGGAAGACCCGCCAGTTCCTGTCCCCCGCGTTCCAACCTTCGGTGAAAAGCACAAGATCGCTTATCTCACCGCGGATCTCCCCTGCAGCGTGGACCACGGCATCATCGGGCTGATGGATCCGGCGCACGGCCCCTTCGTCCATCAGGCCTGGTGGTGGCGCTCGCGCCAGAGTATCCACGAAAAGCAAAAGCATTTCGAGCCCATTCCCAACGGCTTCCGCATGAGCGCGCACACCCCCAGTTCGAACAGCGCGCCCTACAAGCTGCTGCGGCTGTATGCGGACGCGCAGTCCATCACCACCACCATCGATTTTGTTCTTCCGAACCTGCGTCTGGAAACCATTCAGGCAGGGAAGTACTGGTTCGCCAGCCTGACTACGGTCACGCCGATCACCCGCAACCATTGCCGGATTGATGTGGTGGCGGCGTGGAACATCTTCCGCTGGCTGCCCTTCGGTCCGGAACTGCTGAAGTTTGTTTTCGCCAAGTTCGTGGAACAGGACCGGCAGACCATGGAAAAACAGTCCGAGGGGCTCCAACACAACCCGCATCTGATGCTGATTGACGACGCGGATCGTCCCGCGAAGTGGTACTTCCAGTTGAAGTCAGCGTATCTGGAGGCGCGACGCAACGGCGGAGAGATGCAGCATCCTATGACCGGACCGGTGACGCTGAGATGGAGAAGCTAGTACCGAGTACCTGGTACTAGTCGCTGACCAGCCAATCCATCGCCTCTTCGCGAGTAGCAAACGTCGGGAAGTCACGCTGGGAGAAGTTTTTGAAATTTTCGTAGAAGACCGCGTGCAGGCTCTCGGTTCCCACCCAGGCGGAGCGCTTGACGTAAGGACGATCCATCGTCAGGGCTGCTTTGATACGCGTGGCCACCGCCTTGTCAATCTGAGCCCCGGTATAGTCAGCCAGCGTAAGCAAGGAAGCGGGGGGATGCTCGGCGATTCGGCACTGTACCTCGTCCACCAGCAGCGCCATCTGTTGCGGGGTGCAGTGGCTGAAGTCGACCAGCATAATAGGCTTGCCCTTATGCTGGATGAAATGGATGCGATCCTCCATGCCGTCTACTCCTGCACCAGCCAGTCCATGGCCTCTTGGCGAGTTTTGAAGGTGGGCAGATCGCGTTGCGAGAACGTCTTGATATTTTCGAAGAACACGTGCGGCATGCTTTCCGTTCCTACCCAGGCGGACCGTTTGATGTGGGGTCGGTCGAAGACTGCGCCTTCCTTGAGGCGGGTGATCGCCGCCCGGTCGAACTCAGCTCCGGTGAAGTCGCCCAGGATCAGCACGGATGCCGGCGGTTCGGCGGTCACGTAGGAGGGAACCAGACCGCAAATCTTTCCCACCTCGGCGGCAGTACAGTGGGAGCAATCCACCAGGAGAATCGGCTTACCTTTATGCGTGATGAAGCGGATGCGTTCTTCCATGGAGCACACCCCAACTGTTAAGTTCCTAGGAGGAAGCGCCCAGAAGCGAGTCCACGACGGTATACACCTCGGCGAGCGCCGCGTCCAGTGCCTCGGGATTCTTGCCGCCGGCCTCAGCCAGGTCGGGACGTCCCCCGCCCTTGCCGCCGACCTTCTGGGCCACCGGGCCGATGATCTTGCCGGCCTGGATGCGGCTGGTCAGGTCCTTGGTGACGCCCACGATGAGCGCGACGTTGCCGTCGCTGGCGGAGCCGAGCACCACCACGCCGGAACCCAGCTTGTCGCGCAGTTGGTCGATGAGCGTCCGCATTTGAGCCCGCTCCAGGTTATCCACACGGTGCGCCAGAACTTTGATGCCGCGGACGTCTTTGATCTTTTCGCTCACCGAGGCGACAGAAGATGACGCCGACTTCATGCGCGCCTGGTCGAGTTCGCGAGTCAGGCGCTTGATCTCGGCGTCGCGCTTGTCGAGTTCGAGTTTGAGCGCTTCGGCGGGCGATGCAGCTTCGGTGCGGCTGGCCAGTGCCGCGACCACGCCCTCGAGTTCGTGGTCTTTTTGAAAGTGACGCAGCGAACCTTCGCCCGTGACCGCTTCAATGCGCCGCACCCCGGAAGACACGCTGCCTTCTTTCAGAATCTTGATCAGACCAATTTCGCCGGTGGCGGCGGTATGCGTGCCGCCGCAGAGTTCAGTGGAGAAGTCGCCGATGCGGATGACGCGCACCTTGTCGCCATACTTCTCACCGAAGAGCGCCATCGCCTTGTACTCGCTGACGGCGACGTCGATCGGGACGTCGGGGATGACCTCGACCTTCTCGTTGCGCAGCACTTCTTTGTTAATGATGTCTTCAATGTCCTGAAGTTCCTCGTCCTCCACGCCAGTGAAGTGCGAGAAGTCGAAGCGTAGATGATTGGGCGCCACCAGCGAACCCGCCTGCTTGACGTGCTTGCCAAGAACCTCGCGTAGGCCGGCATGAAGAAGATGCGTGGCGGTGTGGTTGCGCATGGTGGACTCGCGGATGTCGGTGTTGACGACCGCATCCACCTTGTCGCCAATCCTGAGGGTGCCCCACCCAACGCGGTTTTCGTTGGGTGGGGATTTTACAACGACCTGGTGAGCTCTTACGCCCTGTACCGGGTAGTAGCAACCTTTCACTTCGGCGACGACGGTGTTGTGGTCGTCCGAGTAAAGCCATCCGCAGTCGCCAACCTGCCCGCCGGACTCAGCATAGAAGGGGGTGTGGTCAAGGATGATCTCGCCTTCGTCGCCCGGCTTGAGTTCCTGCGCACCCTGACCGTTGTGGATGATGGCCAAAACTTCCGCGCCGTCGGAACGAGTCTGGCGGTAGCCTTCGAAGACGGATGTCGGAAGCTTTTGGTAGGCAGGATTAGCCGTCTGCTTGGCTGCGCCCTTCCAGGAGGCGCGGGCGCGCTCGCGCTGCTCGGACAACCTGTTGTTGAACAGGTCGATTGCCAAACCAAATCCGATGTCTCGCAACGTATCCTGCAGGAAATCAAGTGGCATTCCAAAAGTGTCGTACAGTTGAAAGGCTGCGTCGCCGGGGAACACTGGGGTCGCGCCGTCCCTCCGAAGGAGAACGGCTGCTCGTTTGGCGGTCTCTAGAACGTCACGATGGGAATCGAGCATTTGGAGAAATGCGGAATCCTCGTAGGTGCTGGCGAGGTGTCTTAACCTGCCGTTCCAGAGAGTCAGGTAACGGTCCAGTTCGACGATTAGCTGATCGAATCCGAGCTTGATCGTGCGACCGAACAACATTTCTTCGGAAACCAGAGCCTTTGAAATGCGATGACCAGTCTCCTTCACTTCCGGATATGCGTCCTGCATTAAGTCACGCACCGCGAATACCATCTCATGCAAGAATGGCTTCGTCTGGCCGAGCAATCGCCCGTGTGTAATCGCCCGCCGGATGATCTTCCGCAGCACATACCCGCGTCCCTCATTCGATGGCAACACTCCATCCGAAATCAAGAACGTCGCCGCCCGCGAGTGGTCGGCGATCACCCGCAACGACGCCGCAGACTTCGCGTGTGCTTCCTTTTCCAGTTCTTTCTTCAGCGAAGTCCCGGTCAACTCCGCCGCACGTTTGATCAGCGGCACGAACAAATCCGTATCGTAGTTCGAAATCACACCCTGCAAGACCGCCGCCAGCCGCTCCAGTCCCATCCCGGTATCAATCGAAGGCTTGGGTAGCGGATTCAGCGTGCCGCTGGCATCCCGGTCGAACTGCATGAACACCAGGTTCCAGATCTCGACATAGCGTCCGCAGTCGCACCCAAACGCGCAATCCGTATGTCCCTGGTCGGACGCAATCGCGCCCATGTCGTAATGAATCTCGCTGCAGGGACCGCAGGGGCCGGTGTCGCCCATCTGCCAGAAGTTGTCTTTGGTTCCAAATTCGTAAACCCGATCTTTCGCAACGCCTTGCCCCAGCCACAAGTTGTAGGCTTCCTCATCGCGCGGGACTCCGCCCTCACCCTTGAAGATGGTCACGAACAGCTTGTCTTTCGCAATGCCGAACCACGCCGGCGAAGTAATCAGCTCCCACGCGTATGCGATCGCATCCTTCTTGAAATAATCGCCAAACGAAAAATTCCCCAGCATCTCGAAAAACGTGTGGTGCCGATTGGTAAACCCCACGTTCTCCAGATCGTTATGCTTCCCTCCCGCCCGCACGCACTTCTGCGACGTGGTCGCCCGGTTGTAATCGCGCCTTTCCAGGCCGAGGAACACGTCCTTGAACTGGTTCATCCCGGCGTTGGTGAACAACAGCGTAGGATCGTTGGCCGGGACGAGC
>JBGPJK010000232.1:0-7365 GCA_041485425.1 Terriglobia bacterium
ACTACAAGATCTACATTTCCGTCCAGGTTGAGGTCCGCCGCCGTAACCCCCCGCGGCTGGGTGCCGACGGGATAGCGCACCGGCGGCTGAAACGAGCCGTTCCCGGTGCCCATCCAGATGGTTACATTGTTCGCCAGATAACCGACCTCGGCAAGGTCGAGCTTGCCGTCATGGTTGAAGTCGGCCAGGGCGACAGATTGGGAACCCGGATCGGCAGGCAGCATGCCCGCAAAGCGAAATCCCGCGGCATGGACCGCCGCCGGCGTTAGCAGAGCGCCCATGGCAAACGCCATCGCGCTCCGCCAAAGCAATCTATGGAACATATCAACCTCCCTGGTGTTGCGGGCCGACCATCCAGTCGCCCTGGTGGGACCTGTCCCCTACTGAGGATGCACGGCGCAATTGGTTTGCATCTCGAACTCTGATTCCCCGTACCCAGACCGCGTGCTCCCCACGACTGTCGAAGTAGGCTTCCAGATCATCTCCGGGTCCGCGCACCCATTCACGCGGTAAATCTGCGGAAACCCGCTTAACTGGTGGCTCGAAACCGACAACGTGCTCAGATAACTCCAGCCCTGGGCCGCGGAGCTATTTGAGATGTCCACATTCGGGTCGTTTGGGTCGGTATCCCGCCCGGAGCACAAGAAGCCGTACACGAAGGTTTGCGGGTACTGATGGTATGGCGCGGGCACGAGGCTCATGTCCTTCCAGGCGTCATCTATTGCGCCACTGGTAGAGACACCCGTTCCCTTCCAATTGTTACAGTTGGCCTGCGGCTGTTGAAAATTGCCGATGGTATGCATGGTGACGCCGCGCGCGGTATCATAAAGCCCGCCCGTAGGGTACGTTTTGTTGTCGCCAAAGCAATCCGCCTGGCCACCCATTGGGTGCTCCAGGCAACTCGGCCATTGCGCGGCGGCGCCCACGCACACGCCGCCGTGGCACACGTTACTGGCAGCCGCTTGCGAGCCGCTTCCAGCATAATGGCAGCCGTTATAGATGTCGGCCAGGGTGGGCCCCGAGGTCATGACCACCGTGTCCAGATAACCGCTGCCATTGATGGTGCTGGCGGCGCGGTCGGCGCCATAGAACTCCATGGCATAGCCTAGCGCCGAGGCGCCGCCGCTGTGTCCCTGCGCACACATCGCCCCGCTGTCGTTCGCATAGGTGTCGTAGATGAACTTGAGCAAGGTGGCGGGCCGGCACGCCTCGTCCTTCACGCTCTTGACATCTGGCTCCGCCGAGTTGTCATTCCAGGCATCAGCCCACGCGAACTGCACGGTTGTAAAGCCATGGTTGTAGTAGTCGGCTACGTACTGGTTAGTACCGTCGCCGGAATTGAAGAAGCTCGTCCCGCCGTCCCCGTCGAGCAACACGATAGTTCCCAATGGGGTGACACCCCCAGCCTGGTGGCTGACCGCCACGTAGGCAGTAATCGTCGGAATCGAAAGCAGATCACTAGTCAGACAGCCGCCAACGTTCACCTTCATGCAACTGGTCAGCGTTGGGGCATTCTGTGGATACCATGCGTCACCGCCTTGGACGGGAAAGTTGCATGGCGCAGCCTGGATCGGGTCCAGCTCAAGTGCGTTTCCCAGGGCATGAGTCTCCCGCCCCTGCGCGTGACTAAGGCCCGAGCACATCATCAACACCAAACCACAAAACACTACGGCGGCCGCTAGTCGTCCACCTTCCCGCGCGGCTGGGAGGCGAGTATAACAGAATTCGTCAACATACGATCCTCCTGACGGTCCCCGCGCTGCTGCGCGGAGCCAGATTGGGTGCTACCTGTGCTGCGGCCGCCGACAGCATCGCGGAGGCCGCGGGGGCCGAGACAACAATCCTTGTTTACGCAGTTCTCTGCTGACTGTCAGTGAGTTCAATCACGAAGAGTGGTGAGGCCAAGCGCGAACATGGCAGTTTTGGCAGTGGGAAGCGCACTAGCAATGATGGCAACCGCGTTTTTCCGGGTAGTCCCGACCTACTTGGCGAAAAATCGCGATTACACTCACGTTGTAGCGACACTCCAAGGGCATTTCTATTAGATCAAGCGATCTCGCTCTGCAATCCTCCCGCCGGTCGTTTAGAATAACTCCATGTCCACCTTCGGCTCCTACGTCACCACCGAGAACGGCAAGAAAGTCGTCAAGGAGCTGACCTACGGCAATGCTGCGCCGGAGGGGATTGTCCTCACTACGCTCGATTCCGCCATCAACTGGATGCGCAAGAGTTCCATCTGGCCCATGACGTTCGGGCTGGCCTGCTGTGCCATCGAGATGATGTCGATGGGGGCATCGCGGTTTGACATTGCCCGGTTTGGCGCCGAAGTGTTCCGGCCATCGCCGCGGCAATCGGACCTGATTATCATTGCTGGGCGCGTGTCCAACAAGATGGCTCCCGTCATCCGACAACTCTGGGAGCAGATGCCCGAACCCAAGTGGGTGATCTCGATGGGTGCGTGCGCGACTTCGGGTGGCGTGTTCAACAATTACGCCCTGGTGCAGAGCGTAAACCAGGTCATCCCGGTGGACGTATATGTTCCTGGCTGTCCGCCGCGGCCCGAGCAGTTAATCTACGCCATCACCCTGCTGCAGGAAAAAATCCAGAAACAGCGCGGGTCGTTCAAGCAGGTGCTCAACCTCTCCTAGACGGCGAGAGACGCTGCAAGCAGCGTCTCTACAGCAGCGTTCCTACAGCAGCGTTTCTACGGCGCTTACAGCCAAGCGTATAGAATCCCACACCATGCAACCTCTTGAGATCTCACCTGAGGAGTTTCGCCGGCTGGCGGAACAGGTGGTGGACTTCGCCGCCGAATACCTTACAGACATGGATTCGCGGGCCACGTTCCCAACCACCAGCGGCGCGGACACGGAGAAGCTGTTTCACACAGCGCCGCCGGAAAAAGGCCTGGGAGCGGAGGCCGTGGTGGCGTTACGTGAGGTGGTCGCGCATACCCGAGTTCAGAACGGGCGCTTCTTCGGCTATGTGCTGGGCTCGGGTGAACCCGTGGCCGCGATCGCAGACCTGCTGGCCAGTGTGCTCAACCAGAACGTGACGGCATGGCGATCGGCGCCGGCAGCGGTAACCCTGGAGCGCACAGTGGTGGACTGGATGGCGCAAGCGATAGGCTGCTCCGGGTTCCGGGGGAGCCTCACCGGTGGAGGCTCCTCCGCCAACCTCATGGGTTTGGCGATGGCGCGGGAGGCGAAGGCGGCGGCCAATGAACGTGGACTGGCCGGGGCGCCGCAGGGCGTGGTGTATGCCTCGGAAGAAGTTCACATGTCGATTGCGAAGAGCATTGCGCTGCTGGGGATCGGGCGAGAAAATCTGCGGCTGATCGCATGTGACGCGAGCTTCCGCATCATCCCTGTGGAGTTGGAGCAGGCCATCCAGCGCGACCGGGCGGCCGGCAAGGTTCCGATTGCGATCGTGGCGTCGGCGGGCACAGTGAGCACGGGGGCAGTCGATCCGCTGGCGGAAATCGCGGGGATCGCGCGCCGCCATAATTTATGGCTGCACGTGGATGGAGCGTATGGTGCGCTGGCGGCGATGGTTGTACCCGACAAGTTTGTTGGGCTTGACCGGGCAGACTCGGTTTCTCTCGACCCACACAAGTGGCTTTACCAGCCCCTCGACTGTGGTTGCCTGCTATACCGCAATGCGAGCGCCGCCCAGGCCTCGTTTGCGCACACCGGGGACTATGCCAAGACGCTTTCCGCTGATCCCATTGAGGGGTTCGCTTTCTTTGAAGAATCCCTTGAACTTTCGCGCCGCTTTCGCGCGCTGAAGCTGTGGGTTTCGCTGCGCTATCACGGATTGGAGGCATTCCGGGCGGCGGTGCGGAAGGATTTGGAGCTGGCGCGGCGGCTGGCGACGGCCATTGGTGAATATCCGGAACTCGAGCTGTGCGCGCCGGTGGAACTCAGTGCGGTTTGCTTCCGCTATAAGGGAAATCATCCTGAGGGCGAATTGAATGGTCTCAACGCCCGGATCCTGAAGCGGGTGCTGCAGCGGGGCCATGTGTACGTGTCGAACGCGACCCTTCGCGGCAAGTTCTGCTTGCGGGCCTGTGTGGTGAATCACCGCACGACGGAAAGCGACGTGGACAGTGTGGTAACAGAGGTACTGGCGGCAGCGGCGGAGGTGTAGGTGGTTCTGGGTTGTTCCTGAAGCTTGCCGGCCACGTTACCGGGGCGAGCGGGCCACCCACCAAGGGTTTACATTGCTGTCCGGGCAGAATCTTTGTACAATCCCCCAGCCGAGTGTGGCATCCAATAAGGTAGGACTGGGGAAGCAGACGATGTCCACCGATGCAATACCGACGTGCAATTTTGAGGCTGACAAGTTGATCTTGAAACTAAGGGTCACACTAGCCGCCGACCGGGATGCGGTAGACCCGGTCGTCCAAGGCGTGATGCAGATTGTGCGCCAGATGCAGTGCGCCGGGGGCAAGGAAGAGGCCATCGAGCTGGCCTTGACGGAAGCACTGGCCAACGCCGTGTTGCACGGCTGCAAGTCGGATCCAACCAAGATCATCGAATGCGACGTCGCCTGCGACGAAACCCGGGGCATGCTGATCGTGGTGCGCGACCCCGGAACCGGCTTTGATCCCACGGCTCTCCCCGACCCGGTGCAGGGACAGAATATCTACGCCGACCATGGGCGCGGCATTTACCTGATCAACCAACTGATGGACGAGGTGAAGTTCCTGAAGAACGGCACTGAGATCCATATGATCAAGCGGTAGCAGTCGTCAGCCATCAGCCGTCAGTCCTCGGTATCCCTTCCCAGCATCCCGACTCGGCCTGTGCAAGGGCCCTACACTCCGTCAAGAGGTTTGCCTGATGGCTGATGGCTGACGGCTGAGGGCTGACGCCGATCTCAAATCAGTTTCATCTGCCGCGGTTGGGCGGCGGAGATGCGCACCCGCTCCACACGCCGTTCGGTCGATTCCAAGACCTCGAAGCGCAGGCCGTCTTCCTCCACGACCTCACCCTTCTTGGGAATGCGGCCCGCCAGTTCGCTCACCAAGCCTGCGACGGTAGCGGACTCTCGACCTTCCGGCCGGATGCCGAACAACTCGTCCAGACGGTCCACGTCCATGTTGCCGGGAACGATGTAACTGCGATCATTCTCACGAACGACCTCGGCTTTCTCGTGCTCGTCGCGGATCTCGCCGACAATCTCTTCCACCAGATCCTCGATGGTGACCAGTCCGGCCACGCCGCCGTACTCATCGACCACGATCGCCATGCGGATGTTGTGCTTCTGCATCTCGCGCAGCAGGTCGCTGCCCAGCTTGCTCTCGGGCACAAAGTACACGTCTTTGCGCATGAGGGTATCGACGGTGCGGGTGTGGGCTTCGCTGTCCGGCACCTGCAACACGTCTTGGGCGTAGACAATGCCCTTGATGTTGTGGATGTTCCCGTCGTACACCGGTACCCGGGAAAAGGGCTTGACCCGCAGCAACTCAATGAAGTGCTCGACGGTGGTATGGGTGGGCACAGCGACGATCTCGGGGCGTGGCTTCATGGCCTCGCGGACGGTTTTCTCCCCGAACTCGACCACCGACTGGATCAGGTCGCGGTTGCTTTCGTCGAGGATGCCTTCCTCCTGGCCGGCTTCGATCAGGGCGTCCACGGCTTCGGCCTGGGTTTCCGGCGGTTGGTCGGAATGCTCCTTGGTCAGCGCGGCCACGGATTGCAGAAAGCCGAGCACCAGGGTGACCGGCAGCACCAGGTAGATGAGGGCGCGCAAAAGCAGTGTCCAGCGGGTGAGCCAATGACCCCTGGTCCGGGAGAAGAAGACAAATGGTAAGAACCGATTGCAGACGATGACGATCAGGATCAGGCTCAAGGTGGCCTGCAGGATTTCATGCACGCTCCAGGCCCGGTCGCTGAACACGCTGAAACCGACCAGCATTGCGATCGAGGCCATGGTCAGTTGGGTGAGGACGGCCATGGACAGCGAGGCGCGGGTGCGGCTCATGCCCAGCCGGGGCTCCACCTTCTGCTCGAAGGTGTCAATGTTGTCCTGGAACTCGCGCGAAAGGAATTTGCCGATCTCGGTGTACAGCCGGTCGACGTAAGAGACCAGAGTCAACAACCCAAGCAGCAGCAGGAGCGAGAAGGCGATGGCGTAGTTCATCGTGATGTCCGTGTGGCGGAGGCTCCCCTTCGGCTGGGTTCAGGGCGGGCACCGCCCGCGGCTTTTGCAACCGCGGCCTTTCTTTGCGTCCTTCGCGGAATCTTCGCGAACTTTGCGGTTAAAGATTTTCGCTGGCTTTTTCCCTGCCGCCCATTCCGCTCAATCAATCCCAGCGGCAGGCCCAACGATTTCCGCAAACCCTCTTCCTTGCGGGCCATCTGGCCGCGGTCGTGTTCGTGGTCGTATCCTGCCAAGTGCAGCACACCATGCAAAGCCAGGATTTTAACTTCCTGGGCTGCAGCGTGCCCCAGGCACCGGGCATTCTGGGCCGCGATCTCCGCTGAGATGGCCACATCGCCGGCGAAACCATCGAGCAGGCCGAGCAGGGGAGGGAACGATAGCACATCGGTGGGTTTGTCCTTGCCGCGAAAACGGCTGTTCAGTGCGCGCAGTTCGCGGCTGCTGGTGACCACCACGTTGACCGCGCCGCGCAGCCTGGCGGCGCGGCTGGCGCGGGTTACAAACTTTGCCAGTGCCGCCTCACTCAGGCCCGCCACGCGTTTTCGAAAGATGACCAAGCCCTTCTCTGCGCCCTTTACTTTGCGATCGATGCGGTGAAAAGCTTTTTCCAAAACAAACAGGAGGGTCCGTTCCGGCACCCTCCTGCATCATTCTACGCGCCTATTCCTTGGTTGCTTCCGCGGGCAGCCCAGCGGGCTTCCCCGGGGGTACAGCTTCCACCCCATTGGCCTTGCCGTTGGCACTACTCTTGGTTTCGAGCAGCGACATCTGCTCTTCTGCGATTCTTGCCTTGTGCTCGTCGTAGGCGCGGATGATGCGCTGCACCAGGTGATGGCGCACCACGTCGCCCTCGTCAAAATACACGAAGGTGAGACCCTCGACATTCTTCAGGATGTCGACCGCTTCCAGCAGGCCGCTCCGCCGTGCGGTGGGCAAGTCGATCTGAGTGACGTCGCCGGTGATCACCGCCTTGGAGTTGAATCCCAAGCGGGTGACGAACATCTTCATCTGCTCCGAGGTTGTGTTCTGCGCCTCGTCGAGGATGACGAAGGAGTCATTGAGGGTACGCCCGCGCATGAATGCAATGGGCGCGATCTCGATCACATTCTTCTCCAGATAGAGATCTACCTTCTCGGGATCGAGCATGTCGTAGAGCGCGTCGTACAAGGGCCGCAGGTACGGGTTCACTTTTTCCTG
>JBGPJK010000233.1:0-7350 GCA_041485425.1 Terriglobia bacterium
AGTGGCGCGAAATTGCGCTGCGTCCACCGGCCGCGATGAAAGGCGAGTGGCCCGCCGTCGCGGCGCTTTCTGCCACGATCGTTGACTTTACTGAGTTCCTGCGCGGTTTTCGCAACAAGATCCTGCCCGACGGCACGCTCGACGACCGTGCCTCGCCGGAACTGGCGCGCATCCGCAGAGAGATTGAAAAACAGAAGCGGGTGATCCAGGAGTCGCTGCGTGGGTACCTGCGGCGGCTGGCCGAGGGCGGCGCGGTGCAGGATGAGCTGATCACCATTCGGGGCGAACGCTTCGTGATCCCCATCAAGGTCGAGCAGAAGCGGCGCGTGCAGGGCGTAGTGCATGGCGCCAGTTCCAGCGGGCAGACGGTGTTTGTCGAGCCGCTGGAAACCATCGAGCAGAACAACGAACTGGTGCGTTTGCTGGATGAAGAGCAGGCGGAGATCCACCGCATTCTGCTGGAGATGACCCGCAAGATCGGCGAGCATGCCGACTCCATCCTCGCTGCAGTTGAGATCCTGGCCGAACTGGAATTGCAGTTCGCCAAGGCGCGCTTTGCCGAGGATTACCACTGCGTGGCGGCCAGCTTTTGTGGGGACGGGTCGGAGCCTGTCCTGAGCGAAGTCGAAGGAACCCGTCGGGGAGCGGAAGCTCGCCTGATTCTGCACAACGCCCGCCATCCGCTGCTGGAGCGAAGTCTCAAAGCCAAGGGTGCGAGTGTGGTTCCAACCAGCATCGAGTTGGCAGGAGAACGCCGCGAACTCGTCATTACCGGGCCCAACACCGGGGGAAAAACGGTTGCTCTCAAAACCCTGGGACTGCTGGCTCTGATGGCACAATCCGGCATTCCCGTCCCTGCCGACCGCGCCGAATTGCCGGTGTTCGACGCTGTCCTGGCCGACATTGGCGACTACCAGTCCATCGAGCAGAATCTCTCGACGTTCTCGGCCCATGTCACCAACATCGATTTCATTTCACGCATCGCAACCCCGCGCTCGCTCGTGCTGCTGGACGAACTGGGTGCGGCGACGGATCCCGAAGAAGGCGCCGCCCTGGCGGTGGCCATTGCCGAGCACTTCCGGCGCATTGGCGGCATGTGTGTGATCTCCACCCACCACACGTCCTTGAAGGTTTACGGCGCGAACACGCCGGGAGTAGTCAACGCGGCGGTCGGCTTCGACGAAGCCACGCTGCAGCCGACTTACGAACTGCGCGTGGGAGTGCCGGGCGCTTCGGCGGGGATCAATATTGCCCAGCGTCTGGGATTGAACCCAACGATTATCGAAGCTGCACGCTCGCGCCTGGGCACGCAGGCGCGGGATGTAGGCCAATTTCTGGACCGTCTGCATGCGGAGTTGCACCAGGCCGAGGCCGAACGCCTACGGCTACAGACCCGCGAAGCAGAACTCGAGCGCGAGAAGACGCGCCTCGCCGCCGATGGACGTAAAGAGCAGCAAGCCAAAATCAGAGAGATGGAAAAGAAACTGGAGAGCGTGTTGCGTGATTTCGAGTATCACGCCCGCGAAGCGGTCAACGCCATCCAGGACCGCGCCGCCGCCCAGAAAGTGTCCAAAGACGCCGAGCGGCGCATCGCCAGACTGCGCCGCGAATTCCGCGAGCAATTCGATTCCACGGTGGTCGCCCACTCCACCGGCGCTGACCAGGGCGATCCCCACGCCCAGCCGCAGGTGGTCAAGCACGTCTCGGAAGGCGACACGGTCAAACTCAAATCTGTAGGCCGGCCGGGAGTGGTAACGCGCCGTATCGACGACAACCATTTTGAAGTCGAGATTGGCGCCATGAAGATGAAGATCGCTCGCGACGACATCGCCGAGGTCGTGATCCGCGCTGCCGATTCCCCGGTGAAAGCCGCGAGGGCTCGCGGAATTTCGGTGTCGTTAGAAAGAGAAGACGCCAGCGTGCCGTCCGAGATCAACGTGATCGGCCGCACGGTAGACGAAGCCACCAGCGAAGTCGAAAAATTTGTAGACCGCGCTTTCCTGGCCGGGCTATCGCGGGTGCGAGTAGTCCACGGCAGCGGCATGGGCATCCTGCGCAAGGCCCTGCGGCAGTATTTGCAGAAGCATCCGCACGTGGTCTCGGTTACCGAGCCTCCTCAAAACGAGGGCGGGGGCGGGGCGACTGTGGTGGAGTTGCGGGTGTGAGATTCACTAGGCTACGATATCCCCCTAATTTTTTCGTGATAGAATAACAACGACCGCGTTTCTCGTGGCAAAGTCTGCAAGGCGGACTCAGGTCTGACCGGCATTCTCGGCCCGTGAGTAGCGGAATTCTGAAGGCTCGACTTTAGTCGGGACCAAGGAAGGTAATTATGAGCCGCAAAAGTGTCTCTTCTGAGCCCTCGTCTGTTCCCTTGGGGGACAACCCAGTCAACTCTTATCAAGCCCGCGTCTACGCACAAGAGTCCTCGCCGAGCAGTATCGCGGTTAACCTCGAACTAACGGAAAACGCGAGGGACAACGCCACCGAAGTCACCCTAACCATTGACGTAGCAGATTCTAGGCTCGAAGACGGGACCTACGTGTTGATCCCGAAGCGCATCATCTGCGAGGACAACGGAACGGGACTGACCCACGCGGAGTTTCTCATCCGGTTCTGCGGGGCGTTTTCGGACTCCGATGTTCATCGTGAAGTGGATCGGGCCGGCCGCAACGGAGTTGGGACAAAGACCTACACATCGATCGCAGACAGGGTGATCGTTACGACCACCACGGGCCGCCCAACCGAAGGCCTAGATGATCCAGATTATCGAGAACAGCTGGCATCAGCCGTTCCAAAAGGGTTGACGCTCCCGCGAGATGGAGAGCCTGACACCGTTTGGAGGGTCTACGAGTTTCGCCTGCATTCTCGCAGTGCACTCCCACATCTCTGGACCGCAGCAAGTCCAATGGAGATGGGAACCCGAGTAGAGTTGGTCGACATTCGCAAAGGAACGGAAATCCCATTCGAGATCTTGTTGGAGCGTCTTTCTTATGCGCGGGAGTGGCTCCAGAACAGCGCGCATAGCTTCACCCTGCAACTTACAGGAAATGTGCCGCAGGGATTCGGTAGCAACCGAAGAATCAGCCTGCGGCCATGGGCTCCGCCCATGAAGAATTGGCTTGTCGAGGCTAGCGGGAGATCTGACCAGAGTCTCACTATTTACGATTCTACGACGGAGGAGCGGGAAGTCGTCGCGCCAACCGGACTATCGATCCCCATCGAGTTTGACTTTCGCGTCGTGGGTCGAAACAACGAAAATCAGATGCAGAACCTGGAAAAGCCTGCACTGCTGTTGGAGATCTGCGGTGCGTTGCCGTACCCACCCAATCTCGGGGCCGGGCAGAGCGCGCGCACCCTTCCCCTTCTAACATTCCTGGGGCTGGAGCACGCGTCCTCCATCGGCGCATTCTGCAATGCCGTCTGTGGCTACGCCAGAGTGAACTCTTTGCCATTGAAGGAAGCTCTCCGGAACAACAAGACAACATTAGCATCAGGGCCTGGCACGGAGGCGGTCGAAGCACTTCGCGCCTACCTCTCGTCAGTTTTCAAGGTGCTTCATCGCGCGTGGTATAACGCGACCCGCTCAAGCCAGGATGATGCAGCGAAAGACGCGCTGAGGGAGGCCGAAACCGAAGTCAACTTGGCGCTGAAGGGTGCCTATCGAAATCCTTTCAAAGGCGGCGATATCAAGCGCGACCCCGCTTCTCCGAGAGTGCATCCTTCTCCCCCGCCTGCTCGACGTCACAGGTGGGAATGTGGCGAGTGTGATAAGCGCTGGCTAGCCGATGCTGATTTCACCCCGACTGTCTGCGCGGAAACCGACCGGGACGGAGGGCGCGGCGAGGGCTGTGGGTCTACAAACATCGGCCTTGCGAAGAACCAGCCAAGAGTCGGTGATTGCTCCATCCTCATAGAGCAACTTGGCGACCCCAAGCTACCC
This sequence comes from Terriglobia bacterium, assembly GCA_041485425.1. GTDB lineage: Bacteria > Acidobacteriota > Terriglobia > Terriglobales > Acidobacteriaceae > JAIQET01. The sequence continues at coordinate 3,944 of JBGPJK010000233.1, forward strand.
GCGTCGTTCCAGTTCGAACGCCAGGGAGACGACCTAGACCTTCCCATTGTCCGAATAAACCTCGCTGGTCCTCGTTACATCGAACTACGTGGTACGAGTTCGATGTCGGGGCAAGCACAGAAGCGACTGAAGCAATATTTGGTCGACGTGTCACTGGCAGCCATTGCAGAGTACAACGCGGAAACCAAGGGCACTGCATTCTCGGAAGAGCTTGGGGACCTTTACTACAACCGGATGCTTCGCTCTGTTGGTATTAAACAATACGAAGCACAGCTCAGTAAGCTGCTGGAGACGACTACTGGGGCCGCGGAACAAGCAGCTCTGGCCAGTGCATAACGCAGCCTGGGGCGCGGGAGTACTCCCGCGCCCTTTTTGTTCCAGCGGACAACGATCGCCCTTGACCCGGGCCGGCCTATACTTAACTCTTCTAACCAAACGTGAATAAACCCCGACTTTTCCTAGCTCATTAACTTCTATTCGCCGAATTCCACAGTTTTTCCGAAGACTCTTCCCGCTGCTATATTCCCCTCAGCCCTTCTCTGCCGCACAATTCCTAGGGAAGTGGTGTCTTTCCACCCCATGGCCAACCCCGGCGACTTCGCGTACACCGTCAAGCAGCAGGCGGACATCGTCCGCGTGGTGGGCGACTACGTCAAGCTGAAGAAGGCTGGGGCGCAGAACTACTCCGGGCTTTGTCCTTTTCATAACGAGAAGACGCCGTCGTTCTCGGTGCATGCCACGCGGCAGTTCTATCACTGCTTTGGATGCGGAGAGTCGGGCGATGTGTTCAGCTTCGTCCAGAAGATTGAGAACATCACTTTTCCGGAAGCGGTGCGGGCGGTGGCGCAGAGGCTGGGGATTGCGCTGCCCAAGGTCAGCTACTCGAGTCCCGCCGAAGCCAAAGAGGCCAAGCTGCGCACCGTGCTGCTTGAGGTGCACGAGCGCGCCTGCGCCTTCTTTCAGGAATATCTCAAGCGGCCGGAGGGGGCTCGTGCCCGAGAGTATCTGACCGGACGCGGCCTGAACGAGGAGATCATCAAGCGGTTTCGCATTGGGTACGCCCCGGATTCGGGATTCTTGCTCAAAGATCGCCTGAAAGCGGACTACGACGAAGAAGTGTTGCGAGCGTCGGGGCTGTTCTCGTGGAAGCAGGACGACGGACGTCGGACGTCAGACGTCGGACCTCAGCAAGCGGGCGGTCAAGGAGCAAATAGCCCGGAGTCCGATGCCGCGCTGTCCGAGGTCCGAGGTCCGACGTCCGAGGTCCGAGTTCCGATGTATTCCAAGTTCCGCAACCGGGTGATGTTCCCCATCGCCAACGAGACCGGGCGGGTGATCGCCTTCACCGGGCGGACGCTCTCCACCGATGAAAAGGCCGGCCCCAAGTATCTGAACTCGCCGGAGACGGCGATCTATTCCAAGTCGCGGGTGCTGTTCAATCTCGACCAAGCCAAGGAGGCGATCCGCAAGTTTGAGTACGCCATCCTGGTCGAAGGCCAGATGGACTGCATCTCGGTCTTCGCTGCCGACTTTCACAATGTGATCGCCAGCTCGGGCACCGCCTTCACCGAACTGCAAGCCAAGTTGCTGGGACGCTATAGCAAGAATGTGGTGGTCAACTTCGATCCCGACACCGCGGGTGCCAAGGCGACGGAACGCACCCTGGGCCTGCTGGTCGAGGAGGAATTTCAAATCAAGGTTCTTACCCTGGAGTCGGGCTTCGATCCCGACCTGTTCATCCGTCGTAAGGGGAGAGATGCTTACAAAGAGGCGCTGGGCCACTCGCAGCGCTATTTCGATTACCTCATCGACCGGGCCCGCGCGCAGTTCCCCGTCCGCAGCGCGGAAGGCAAGGTGAAGGCCGTGAACTACCTGCTGCCGCACATACAGCGCGTGCCCAGCCGGATTGTCCGCGACGAACTGGCCCGCGAGATCGCCCAGAAGCTGGGGATCGACTCGGCCGTCCTGCGGCAGGAACTGAAGCATGCCGCCACCAGTCGATCAGCTTCCAGCCTGAAGGCTCCCGTCGAGGCGCAGGTCACCGATGCCGAGCGCATCCTGATCCGGGCGCTGGCCTCGGCTTCTGAGATGCAGACTGCCGAGGAGCATCTTTCCGCCCGCGATGGCGCCGAGGAAGAGTTCGACCCGGCTCGCCAGGCCCAATTCGTTCTGAAGAGCGAGCATCTGTACACCGGCCTGGCCACCGAATCGCTGATCGAAGCCTTGCTTAATGGCGCACCCGAAACCGCCGATGTTATGGAGCTGGCGTTGCCGGAGAACGACCGGAATCTCCTCGCTTCTATCCTGATGAAGGAAGACGAAGAACTGACCGCCGAGCGGTTGGAAGGGGCGGTACGGGGGCTGCGCCGCATCCAACTCCGGCGCCAGCTGGAACAGGTACAGCGGGAGTTGCAGGTCACGCGCGACCCGGACCGGGTACAGGCCCTGTTGCAGGAGAAGATGCGCCTGAAACGTGCTCTGATGGATCCCGGGTTAGGCGAAAATAGCGGGGAAGGCGGCCAGTTTGGCGTTGACGGCCGCAAGAAGATTAGCTGAAGAACCCTGAAACTAAACACTCGAAAATGCCATCTAAGCTATTAGCCGGAAGCGACATAAGGCGGACCGCAATCGGGCTAAGGCGACTGCCCGATAGAAGTAGAGCAGCCTTCGTGCTATACTCTGAAAGTTTGTGCTGTCGCATCATTCCGCAACGTCACGTTCCCACCGCTTAAGAACGTTTCGAACGTCCGTTCCAGAGGACGATAGAGGGTAATCCGTTTGGCTCTTGACGACAAGTACGACGACATTAAAAAGCTGATCGACGCAGGGAAGGAGAAGGGGTATCTGACCTATGATCAGGTCAATGACCTCATCCCGCACGATGTGCACTCTCCCGAAGACCTCGACGATCTGCTGACCACCATTGGTACACAAGGCATCGACGTATTGGAGGGGCCGAAACTGCCCTCCGCCGCGCTCGACAAGAAATTCGAAGAAGCCGAAGAAGCCGGGGAGGACGTCGAACTCGACCTCACTCCCGGCGCCATGGAAAAGACCAACGACCCGGTGCGCATGTACCTGCGCGAAATGGGTACGGTTCCACTGCTCACCCGCGAAGGGGAAGTGGAAATCGCCAAGCGCATCGAGCGCGGGCAGCTGCGCGTTCTGAAGGCCATCTCGCGTTCGCCAATCGTCATCCACGAATTGCTGGCGATGGGCGAAGACCTCAAGAAGGGCGTCCGCTCCATCAAGGAAGTGGTCACCTTCGACGAGGAAGAGATCACCGATGAAATCCTGCAGAACCGTCTGAAGGAGTTCACCGGGAAGATCGACGACCTGGCCAAGGCTTACAAGAAGGCCAACCAACTGGCGGAGAAGTTGGCCAACGTCTCGCAGAAGAAGCGTCC
>JBGPJK010000234.1:0-7320 GCA_041485425.1 Terriglobia bacterium
ACCCGTCGCGCCCGGGCGTGCTGTTCATGCAGAAGCACTGGGACGTGATGCGCTCGGACGACGCCGGCGACAACTGGAAAGAAGTCAGCGGCAACCTGCCTACCGACTTCGGCTTCGTCATCGACGTGCACGCCCACGAGCCGGAGACGATTTACGTCGTCCCCATCAAGAGCGATTCAGAGCATTACGTGCACGAGGGCAAGCTGCGCGTCTACCGCAGCCGCACCGGAGGCAACGAGTGGGAAGCGCTCACCAAGGGTCTGCCGCAAAAAGACTGTTACGTAAACGTGCTGCGCGATGCCATGGCGATGGACTCGCTGGATAAGTGCGGCGTGTATTTCGGCACCACCGGCGGCCAGGTGTACGCCTCGGCCGATGCGGGAGATAGCTGGGCTCCGATTGTCCGCGATCTTCCAGCGGTGCTTTCGGTGGAGGTGCAGACGCTGGCGTGATCAAACTAATATGATCCGCGTCATACTCCCACCCCATCTGCGGACCCTGGCCCACGTCGGCAGCGAGCTGACTCTCGCAGTCGAGCCCCCAGTCACGCAGCGCTCCGTTCTCGACGCGCTCGAGGCCCGCTATCCCATGCTGCGCGGCGCCATCCGCGACCACGTCACGCTACAGCGCCGGCCGTTCTTGCGCTTCTTCGCCTGCGAGGAGGACCTCTCCCACGAGCCGCCGGACGCCCCGTTGCCCGACGCGGTCGCGTCGGGGAAGGAGCCCTTTCTCGTCATCGGGGCCATTGCCGGCGGCTAGCAACCCGTAATGGAATGGATGATTCGTATCAGGGCATGATTCGTATCAGGGCATGCCTTCAGGCATGCCGCAGGTTGCGTAAAATGAACCCGCCTTCAGGCGCTGCATTTCGCGGTTCACCCCGGGCGGCAGAGCCTTCTAACCGCGCACACGGGAGATCGGGGTGCCCCATTTCTCGCGTTCTTTGAGAAGTGGGGCTTCTCGTGCACATTATGAGCATTAACGTTGGCTATTCCACCCCTCTGCTGCACGTGGCAGAGATCGAGAGATCGCTCCGCTTCTATGCCCGACTTGACCGGCCTGCGCCAGCACCTGTTGGCCAGCGGCGTCCAGGTGCCTCCCATCCGCTACCCGGAATATATGCCCAGCGGTGAAATCAGCCTTGCCGACCCCGATGGCTACACCATCGTGGTTTCCCATTGGGGAAAATCGGAGCAGGAAGCTTGGGAGAAACGAATCGGGGCGAAGAGCTAGGCGGGGCAGGGCCCAGTGATGAGGGCCACTTCAGGAGTCAGCGAGAAATCCCGAGCGGGAGACGGGCGTGGAATTCCAGCCCTTCGAAAACCACTAAAGGTGGGCCGCCTCTAAGTTCACGTCGGTGTCATTCTTCCCCTTGCTTAGGGACGGGAAAGACTATGACGTTAGACTCATCCGCTTCTGCTTGGGCCGCGATGTCACCCACAAACATTTCCTCCTGGACCGCATCACTGACACGAACCCAAAGGCCATCTTTACAAAGCTCACACTCTGGGAAGTTGTTGTCCTTGTTGACCGGCTTCTTTTGCAATCTGAAGTGGTCGTAGAAGCACCGCGCACAAGCGTACTCTGCCGTCTGTGGCGCCTTGTCCCTTACATTGAAGCCAAATGCACGCCCATAGAACTCTGCAATTTGGGCTTGCAGGGCGCGTCTTGTGGTTTCGTTCAACTTTACGATTGCCGCCTCTCGCTTGAAGTAAGCTTTGGGAACTCCTGTTATCTGGCTGAGGTCAGCATAGCTGTCCTCTGCAATGGCGGGTGGACAGGCCGGGAGGAAGAACAGATACCAGAACTCATTTGCCCGCAGATTTTCCAACTTGTCCTGCAGCAGCTTTGTTGCAGGAAAGACGGGTGCCACTTGGTACGTGCTGCGTTGCGCCAAATCGCATGACTGCGTAACCAGCATAACCCGCATCTTCTTGGCTTTGGCAGCTACATATTCTTCCCCGTCCGCATGTTGCCATGCATCCGGCACCTGTCCTTCCGTGTGAGCCTCAAACCATTTGGGGATTTGCCCACCAAGAACATCATCGACAGTCATGGCGCCCTTCAGGTTGGGGCGCAGGATTATCCACTTGGAAATTTTGGCAGGAATAAAAATCAAAGGGATGTCGTCTAAGACATCCCCCTGATACAAAGACGTTTTGTCAGGATTGGCGTCATACCAAGACGCCGCGTCAGCAGGCATGTGCGTCTGTCAGAAACGGATTCTTACACCTCTGCTCTTCAGGTCCTCATCCGTGGGCACGTCAACGTGCGGTCCACTTGCAACCAGTGCCTCCACCGCTTGCCGGTATTCCTCCTCATGCTGCGTTTTCGCCACGCATCGCAGCACCTTCCGGGCAACCGCGTCGTCAAGCACGACGGTGGGTTCCGACGGCTGAGCAGTCTTTACCGCCCGTGCATTGCTATACATTGGGGACGCTACTGCGCTCATGTTCCTCCTCATCTTCTGTCCGCAACTCCTGCTCAATCTGTTTCACCAGAGTTTGCAGGTGCCCGCCAAGCTGCAAGAACACGTGCATAGGCATAACAATCTTTGCAACGGTCCTGCCGTTAATTTCAATGGGGGAAGTCGCCTTGCTGGATCCATCCTTGTAGCTTTGCAGGATGCCCGCAACCACATTGATGTCCAAAAATGCAAACTCAAACTGGACCTCAGTTCCGGCGCGGGAAATCCCAACGTGGTTGCTGAAGAGCGGAACCGGCCCTGCCTTTGGGTCCTCAAAGATGACCTTGAATTGGACCTGCTGGCCGTCAGGCATTCGTCCCTCTTTTCGTTGCCGCCACTGTGCGGGGGAGGCTGTGTCCCGCAGTTTTTCAGATTCACAGATGGGCTGATGGGATGCTCAAAACTATCCCAAAATCAGCACGTTAACAAGCTTTGCCAAGGATTGTACTACCATCTGTCAAGCAATCACGCGGGACGGAGGGCGTACTGCTATCTAGCAGTATAACCCTGTTCCTCCCACTGAACAAATCGGCACAATCCAGCATCTTCATTAAACCCCATCCGCCCTAGTTGTGCCTGTGACGAAAGTCACGGCCCAAGCGCCGGGTGTCCCAATCCTTATTCGCGTCCTTTGCGAAAAGGGCTGGGTGAAGGGGATCAGCGGTGCACCCTGAGACTAGGGTCAATCCAGGAGTCAGCGAGAAATCACGGGCGGGAGATGGGCGTGGAAACCCACCCTTCAAGAAACGAAAGTGGAGCACCCGGCGAGAATGGAAGTAAACTGTCCAGTCATCTCAAACCAATGAGCGCCCTAACCGTCCCGGAATTCGTAGCCCGTTGGCAACGGTCCACGCTTTCTGAGCGCAGTGCAGCGCAGTCCCACTTTATCGATCTTTGCGAAGTTCTCGGCCAGCCACGTCCTGCCGAAGTGGATCAGGAAGGTAACAACTACACTTTCGAAAAAGGGGTCTCAAAGGTCTCCGGCGGAGACGGTTTCGCCGACGTTTGGATGCGCGGGTCCTTCGCGTGGGAGTACAAGGGCAAACACAAAGACTTGAGCGCAGCATATCAACAGCTGCTGCAATATCGTGAAGACCTCGACAATCCGCCGCTGCTCGTCGTTTGCGACCTAGATCGCTTCGAAGTTCACACCAACTACACCAACACCCAGAAGCAGGTCTTCGCATTTGAGCTAGCCGATCTCGTCGAGAATCAACCGACCACCACCTGCAAGCTTCCGCCGTTAGACGTACTTCGCTCCGTGTTCACCGATCCCGGAAGATTGAAGCCGGGACAAACTACCGAGCAGGTCACCGAAGCCGCCGCGGCGCAGTTCTCCAGGCTGGCAGAGAGTCTTCGGTCTCGCGGAGTCCCCTCGGAACGCGCGGCCCATTTCCTGATGCGGCTGCTGTTCTGTCTTTTTTCTGAAGACATCGGCCTGCTGCCCGGCAAGCTTTTCAGCCGGCTCGTGGAATCGAACATGCAACGGCCGGCTGAGTTCACAAAGCGGTTGCGACAACTCTTCGGCGCGATGGCTGGCGAGCAAGGTTCCTTCGGCGAACACGACATTCCGTACTTTGACGGCGGATTGTTCTCCGACGACGAAGCCTACGACCTGACCAGGGACGATCTAGCCGTGCTTGCGCTTTCCTCGGTGCTCGATTGGTCCAGCGTCGAGCCTGCCATCTTCGGGACTCTGTTTGAACGGAGCCTCGATCCGGACAAACGGTCGCAGTTGGGAGCGCACTACACCAGCGAAGCCGACATCCGGCTCATCGTCGAGCCGGTTTTGATGGAACCTCTGCGCCGCCGCTGGGCGGAGGTTCGGCAAAAGGCCACGGAGATTATTGAGAAATCAAGAACTCAGCAGAAAGCAGGGCAGACCAGGTCTCGCAAGGCGCTCTCTGAATTGCTCAAGGGCTTTGCCGCAGAACTGTCCAAGGTGCGGGTGCTCGATCCGGCTTGCGGCAGCGGCAATTTTCTCTACGTCGCGCTCAAGCGAATCCTCGACCTCGAAAAGGAAGTCAGCGTGTTTGCGGCGAGCAACGGCCTCTCTGGTTTGCTGCCCCTCACCAGTCCCGAGCAGCTCTACGGGATTGAGACCAATGTCTATGCTCACGAACTCGCTTCAGTTGTTGTATGGATTGGTTATATCCAATGGCAGCACGACAATGGCTTCCCGTTCGGGTCGCACCCAATCCTGAGACCACTCGAAAACATCCGCCGCATGGACGCGGTGCTCGCCTATGACTTAAAAGGGAGCCCCGTAGAGCCGGCATGGCCTGACGCAGACGTTATCATCGGCAATCCCCCGTTTTTGGGCGGGAAGAAGCAGCGAACTGAACTCGGCGACAAGTACGTAGAGGGTCTGTTCGCTCTCTACGAGGGGCGTGTGCCCCATGAAGCCGATTTCGTTTGCTACTGGTTTGAAAAGGCGCGTCGACAGATCGCTGATTGCAAAGCTACACGGGTGGGATTGCTGGCTACCCAAGGCATTCGCGGAGGAGCGAATCGCGTAGTTCTAGAACAGATCAAAGAGTCCGGTGATATTTTCTGGGCGCAGTCCGATCGTGACTGGATTTTAGACGGTGCTACTGTCCACGTTTCAATGATTGGCTTTGATGGCGGTGTGGAACATGTCAAAGTCCTAGACGGCGTGGAAGTCCAAAGCATCAATCCCGACCTGACTACAGGTCTTGATCTGACGAAAGCACGGCGATTGCATGAGAACGAGAACCTCTGCTACATGGGCGATACAAAAGGTGGATCGTTCGACATCCCGGGCACGTTAGCAGCAGAAATGTTGGCAGCGCCGCTGAATCCGAATGACCGCTCAAACACGGATGTGATCAGACCCTGGGTGAATGCGTCCGATATTGGTGGACGCATTCGGGGAATGTGGATTATAGACTTTGGAACTATGACAGCGGAACAGGCCGCGCTGTACCAAAGACCGTTCGAATATGTTCGAACGACTGTTCAGCCCGAACGGGCAGAGAATAGGCGTCAAACATACAAAGACAAATGGTGGATTCACGCAGAACCGCGTCCCGCGATGAAAAAAGCACTGTCACCCCTAAACCGGTACATCGCCACCATCGCGGTTGGCAAACATCGGCACTTCGTGTGGCTTGAGAAAGGAGTAATACCAGACCATGCGCTGCTTGTCTTTGCGCGAGATGACGATTATTTCTTCGGAATTCTGCATTCAGCGCTGCATGAGCTGTGGGCCCGTCGGAAAGGAACACAGCTAAGAGAAGCCGAAAGCGGATTTAGGTATACACCCACGTCAACCTTCGAGACCTTTCCGTTCCCCTGGCCACCCGGAAAGGAGCCGGAGAACGATCCGCGTGTCGAAGCGATCGCAGCGGCTGCGCGGGAACTTGTGAAGAAACGCGACTCCTGGCTCAATCCACCCGATGCCTCTGCGGCGGAATTGAAGAAGCGGACACTTACAAACCTGTACAACGAGAATCCGACGTGGCTGCAGGACGCCCACCGAGAACTAGATGATGCCGTGCTCGCCGCCTACGGCTGGCCGAAGGATTTAAGCCAGCAAGACATTCTGGCCCGACTTCTGCAGCTTAATGCGGAACGGTTTTCAGGGGCGGGTGGCCCACCATCGCGCAAAATTATATCTCTAAAGAAGAGACCCACTAACAACGCGTTAGCGTCGAAACTATAAACTATAGAGCGATACGAGCGCCGCCTGAAGCCTGGAAACTCACCGGATTCTGATTCCTGTCATCATGCTCGGCCACACGCGGAAGCCGGCGCACTGCCGGTTGCCGTCCTTGGCGGGCCCGCCAAAGCTCGTACTGGGACTGCATGTTCATCCACAACTCCGCAGAAGTACCCAAGGCAGCCGCCAGGCGCAGGGCCATGCTGGCCGAGATTCCCGCTTTGCCATTCAGCACCCGCGATAGCGTCACCCGCGTGACCCGCAGATGGGCCGCGGCCGTGGACACCGACAACTCTCCCATGTACTCGCGGAGCACCAAGCCGGGATGTGGCGGGTTGTGCATGCGCATACACGACTCCTAGTGATAGTCCTGATAGTCCACGAGGATTGCATCCTCGCCTGCAAACTTGAAAGTCGGGTGGCCCAGGCTTCGCGTCCATCCTAAACTCTGAAGGGTGGCCCGTCCAAGCTCCGCTTGGGCGGGGGTGTTCGTCGGTCACTGACTCGACTGCAGACTTGGGAGTAGCCGGGGGCCCCACGTTTCCCGGTTTTGGCAACCTGGGATACTTCTCGCCAGAGCCAACCATATTTGCGGTTGACAGAGAACATGGTGAGCGTAAGCTTGCATTGCTCAATGGGGGGTGCCCTATGTCAGTCCCCAACCAGCCTCAGCCGCCTGCCAAGAAGGTAGCCACGCCCCAAACGCCTGCCAGCAGCTCCGGGAAACATTCCTCGGCGGTGCCCGTTCTGAAAGTTGCCAAACCTACCCAGGTCGGGCCCGGCCAGACGGGCTGGAACCTGACAAAACGTACCGTAGAAGAGTACATGCACTCGCACGCCAGCTCAACCGCTACAACCCGTCCCTCGCTGCTAAGAAGGTTAGGCAGCTTTCTCGGAAGACTGATCAGACGGATCATGCATCGCGGCGGGGAGTAAAATCTCACACTCCCCTGTGACCCACGCCCTTGACAAGCATTAGCTATAATGGTAATCATGATATCAAGTTATTCTCATGAAGATATAGCAGGAAGCAGCCAAGCCCTTTGGACGGGTTTGGCCCGAAGCTCTTTGACATCACGACCAGCGATCCCGCGCTCGGTACTGGGTACTAGGTACTGCCTCATACTAAGTCCTGTGTTTCACGGATTTTGCCTCTAAGTCCTTTGAAACC
>JBGPJK010000235.1:0-7279 GCA_041485425.1 Terriglobia bacterium
GTAAGCCCCAAGATTTTATCCAATCTGTGGCGCTTCCCTATTCTAGCGGGGAAGGCGAGGTGCGGCGGGCAGGAAATTGTTAATCAGGAGTGCACGGCCCTGAGGCAGACGTGTCAGTGTAGTTTGGAGTACAAAGCAGTTCTCGGTTCCCGGTTCCAGATTCTCAGTTGGCGCTACAGACTGCGGGCGGCTGCTATGGCTTGGCGAAGGTTTCCCCCCGCAGCTTTCAACGCCCGCTCGGCTTGGCTCCGGCTCACCCCTGTTTCCAGCATCACCAGGGCTGTGGGGACGCGATTTCGCGCTGATTTCAGCGCCTGCTGGGCCGCTTGTCGGCTCACCCCCGCTGCCTGCTGCAAGATGCTCACCCCGCGCTCGACCAACTTCTCGTTTTTCAGGCGCACATTCACCATCAGGTTGCCATACACGTAGCCCAGCCGCGCCATGGCCCCGGTGGAAAGAAGATTGAGCACCATCTTCTGGGCCGTTCCGGATTTCAGTCGGGATGATCCCGAGACCACCTCGGGGCCAACCTCGGTCACGATCGCCAGATCAGCGGCTTTTTGCAGCGGAGAATTGCGCTGGCAGGTCACCGCAATCGTCGTGGCTTGGTGTCGGCGCGCATACTTGACAGCCGCCACGGTAAACGGAGTCCGTCCACTGGCCGCGATTCCTACCACCACGTCATTCTTTCCAGGTTTTTTCTTGGCAATTTCGCGCTCACCGAGTTGGACGGAATCTTCGCTGGCCTCTACCGCCGCACCCAAGGCCCTCATGCCTCCGGCCATTACGAACTGCACGGTCTTGGGATCGGTGTTGAACGTGGGCGGACACTCCACCGCATCCAGCGCGGCAATGCGGCCACTGGTCCCCGCGCCGACGTAAATGAGGCGCCCGCCCTTCTTCAATGCGCCGGCAATCAGATCGATGGCGCGGGCGATTTGGGGCAGAGCACGCTTTACCGCACCCGCTACCTTGGCGTCCTCGGCGTTGATGATGCGGGCGATCTCGAGCGACGACTCGCGGTCCAGTTCCGCCGCAGCGCCCTTGGTTCGCTCGGTCGGCAAGCGCTCCACATCCAGCCGGGACTTTCCAGCACCGCTCAAAGGTTTGCCTCCAGGATTTCAATGACCGCGTCATGAAACTTGGGCCGCACTTCCTTGATCGCCTGATTGCCGCAGTCGGGCCAGGTGCGATTGGTAAGCAAGGTCACCGAAAGCTGCCGCCGGGGATCGATCCAGAGTGAAGGTCCGGTGTAACCCAGGTGGCCGAAAGAATGTTCCGAAAAATGGTGTCCCGACTGCGAAGGGGAGGAAGGCGTGTCCCACCCAAGCGCTCGGGAAGTCGCCTCCGGCCCCGCTTCGCGACGCGTGAACCGCGCCAGCGTCTCGGGGCGCAAGATCGGCCGTCCCCCCTTGAGCATGGCGTGGGCTAAGATGGCAACGTTCTCCGCGCTGGCAAACAAGCCGGCATGTCCCGCCACACCGCCCAGCACGCTGGCGTTTTCATCCTGCACCTCACCCTGGATGATGCGATGGCGAAACGTACGGTCATCGACGGTAGGTGGGATGGAAGATCTCCAGGCAGCCGGTGGATTGAACGCAGTGTGCGTCATCCCCAACGGACCAAAGACTTCCCGCTGACAGAAACGGTCGAGGGTTTCGTCGGCAATGCGCTCCAGCGCCACGCCCAGAGTGATGAAGCCGATGTCGCTGTAGTCGGTGCGGGTGCCGGGATCGGCCACCAGCGGGGTGGCGAAGGCCGCAGCCAGAAATTCTTCGCGGGTTTTCGCTCGCAGAAACAGTTTCTCGTAGGCAGGCAATCCCGAGGAGTGCGCCAGCAGCATGTGCAGTGTAACTTCCCCCCGGTGCGCATCGTCGCCCGCAAACTCCGGCACCACCGCGGCCACCGGCATCTCCAGATCAAGCAACCCGCGCTCGTACAGGATCATCGCCATCGTCGTCGTGGCCGCCACCTTCGACACGGAAGCCAGATCGAAAATGCTCGCCGTTGTCACTTCCGGCGAATCCGGTTCGTAGGTAAATCGTCCCAGCGGCTTCAGGCACACCAGGTTTCCATTCCAGGTAATCGCCACCGAAGCTGCCGGGAAAGCGTGCTCGGCCATCGCTCGCCGCAGAACGTCGAACGCCCGGGCAAAAACTGCGTCCTGCCGCGCGTACGCAGGGGCAGGGAAGGGCACGGAACTTCTGGCTCCGGTGTTCAGTGAGGACGAGCCTTCAGACAAAGGTTTAGTGTGCTCGATGTCCGGGTTATAACAAAGTTCGACAAGCCGGTAAAGCGGCAGCCTGTGGCACAAACGGCACCCCCTTACTTGAGTTTCTTGAGCAATGGCGCGAGGGTTGTGTAAAGTCAGAGCATCCGCCAAACCAAGTCCAACTTCGCGACCGTTAGTCTGCGCCGGCATGCATGCCGCCTGCTTGCCGTGGTCTTCCTGGCCGGAATTCTCTCGTCACCCACCGTGGCGGCGAGGTCTACCGGCGGAACCGGTCAGCTCCATGTTCTCGACTCCATCGTGCAGGACGCCGTCCGCGGCGGCCAGATTCCCGGTGCGGTCGTCCTGGTCTGGCACAACGGCCAGGTGATTTACTGCAAGGCATTCGGCAATCGCGCCCTTGCGCCTCGCCGCGAGCCCATGACCCTGGACACGGTCTTCGATCTCGCCTCGCTTACCAAGGTCGTGGCCACCACCACTGCCGTCATGCAGCTGGTCGAGCGCGGCCAGGTCCGCCTCAACGACCCCGTGGCAAAGTACCTTCCGGAGTTCGCGCAGAACGACAAAGACGAAATCACCGTCCGCGAATTGCTCACCCACTATTCCGGACTGCCGGAAGACCTCGACTTGGACCAGCCTTGGCAGGGTCGCGAGACGGCGTTGCGCATGGCATACGCGGAGAAGACGATTTTTCCGCCGGGCTCCCGCTTTTTCTACGGCGACATCAACTTCATCACGCTGGGTGCGCTGGTGGAGCACGTCTCAGGAACCACTCTGGACAAGTACTGTGACACGAATATCTTCGGCCCGCTGAAGATGACCCGCACCCGCTTCCTGCCACCCGCGTCCTGGCTCCCGAAAATCGCCCCTACCGAGTATGACGACCACAACAAGATGCTGCGCGGCGTGGTGCACGATCCCACCGCGCGCCGTATGGGCGGAGTGGCCGGGCATGCAGGGCTGTTTTCCACCGCCGCCGATCTCTCAAGGTTCGCCCAGGCTCTGCTGACCGGCAGCACCGTGCTTCCGTCGCTGGTGGTGGAGAAAATGACCACGCCACAGCAGCCGCCAACCGCCCAAGAACTGCGCGGCTTCGGCTGGGACATCGATTCGCCCTTTTCCAGTAACCGCGGCAACCTGCTGCCGGTCGGCTCTTACGGACACACCGGTTTCACTGGAACTTCGCTGTGGATCGATCCCACCACGCGCACTTACATCATCCTGCTCACCAACGCGGTCCATCCACGCGGCAAGGGCAGTGCGGTTGCCCTGCGCGCCAAGCTCGCCACCGCCGTGGCCGCGGCTCTTCCGCTGACCGTCAGCGAAAACGAAGAGGTGCGTTTCAAGAGCATCACCGGCTACAACGAGAGCCAGACCGCCGCCCGTCGGCTGGCCGTCCGCAACGGCGCGGTGAAGACCGGAATTGACGTTCTGGAGGCGCATGAGTTCGATCTGGTTCGGGGTACGACCGCAAAAAAGAAAATCGGGATTCTCACCAATCAAACCGGGGTGGATGCGGAGGGAGTGCGCACCATTGATGTTCTAGCCCGCGCGCCCGGGGTGTCTCTCGACGCCATCTTCAGCCCCGAGCACGGCGTTACCGGCACCATGGACACCACGGACGTCGGCAACTCGCGCGATGCTGCTACCGGAGTTCCGGTGTACAGCGTCTACGGCGCCACCGATGCTGCCCGCCGCCCGTCCGTCGATGTTCTCAAGAAACTGGACGCCGTGGTCATCGATCTACAGGATGCGGGCGCGCGCTTCTACACCTACGAAACCACGCTGGGATACTTTCTCGAGGCCGCTGCCAAGGCTGGGATCGAGATCATCCTGCTCGACCGCCCCAACCCCATCACCGGCTCGTTTGTGCAAGGTCCGATGCCCGATCCCGGGCGCGAAAGTTTCGTCAGTTACACCGCCGAACCGGTGCGTCACGGCATGACCATGGGAGAGCTAGTACAGATGTTCAACGCCGAGCGCCACATCAATGCCCAGTTGAAGGTGGTTCCCATGGAGGGATGGATGCGGGGCGACTGGTTCGACTCGACCGGGCTGACGTGGATCAACCCCTCGCCAAACCTGCGCAGTTTGACGGCGGCCACGTTATACCCCGGAGTCGCCCTGGTGGAAGGCACCAATGTTTCAGTCGGAAGAGGTACAGATACACCCTTTGAACTGCTGGGGGCTCCTTGGATCAACCCACGTCAGCTGGCCGAGTACTTGAACGCGAGGAACATTTCCGGCGTGCGTTTTGTCCCCGTCAGCTTTACTCCCAGCGCCTCCACGCATGAAGGCCAGAAATGCGGAGGGGTCACCATCATTGTGATCGAGCGCAACGCCCTCGATGCACCCGAGCTGGGAATCGAACTCGCCTCCGCCCTGCACAAGCTGTATCCCGAGCAATTCCACATGGAGAAGATGATCGATCTGCTGCTGAATCAATCCACCTACGACGCTCTCGCCCGAGGCGAGGATCCCCGCCGTATAGCAGGAGAATGGCGTGAGCCATTAGAAAAATTCCAGCAGCTTCGCAAAAAATACCTTCTCTACAAGTAAAGTCATACAAAGTCCCTTGGACCATCGCGCTCGGAAGAAACTGGCACCGCAACTGAGAACCGAGAACTGACAACTAAGAACTGCCGCTTGACAAAAAATACCGGCAGTCTTTCAGGGCAAATGAAACTTGCGTTGCCCGCTGCACCAGACCGTACAGATCAAGTTCTTTCAGTGGTCTTGCTGCACCGATATTTGTACTTGGCCCACGGAGGCTCCTTTGCCTAAGCCACTTCTCGGAGTGCACCCAGCGGCTCGTATTCGCTAGAATGGTCTGCCGTGCCGCAGGTAAGTCAGGAGAGTAGAAGCCGATGAAAGCTGGCAAGCCAACCCCCCAGTCCCCCATTCCCTTTTACCGCTGTGCTGGTCCGAACTGCGGAACCCTCAAGGGCTCCAGCGACCGCTGGTGGCTGATGTGGACGTCCTTTGGGGAATTGAACCGGCCGGTCCTGTACCTTTGCCCCTGGGACGAGGAGGTCGCACAACGCGAGGGCACACTCCACGTCTGCGGCGAACTCTGTGCCCAGCGGCTCCAATCCCAGTTCATGGGCAACGTGCGCGACAACCAAACAAGACGCGCCGGCGGGTAGCCTCCAAGTTGAATCACCACAGAGTCACCGGTGTCCCCGGGAAGACAAACCAGGTCTTGTGACAGGGTTCTTCTCGGTGCCTCGGTGTCTCTGTCGTAAAGGCGCCTTTAGCCAAAATAACCTTTCGGGGCCCAGCCCGCATCCTATGGGTGAATCGGGCACGTTTTCCCAAAATACACCTTATACTGGGGCGTAGCTTATGTTTGCGGAAGCGTGGTTGGGGAGGTTTTCCATGCGCGTTGCGATGACTCTGTTCTTGCTGTCCACGCTGGCGGTAGCTCAATCCACTCCTGCTAGCGAGCCCAGCGCTCAGCCCGCGCCCGCGACCCCCGCGGCTGCGGCGCCGACCGAACTCACCATCCCCGCCGGCACCAAGGTTCCCCTCGCCCTCAAACACGCCATCTCCACCAAGAGCGCCAAGGAAGGCGATCCGGTCTATGCGGAGACCACCTTTCCCGTCGTGCTGAACAATCGCGTCCTCATTCCCGCTGGCACCTACGTCCAGGGCAAAATCAATCATGTCCAGCGTGCGGGACGAGTCAAAGGACGCGCCGAAGTACTCATGCACTTCACCACGCTGATTTATCCCAGCGGTTACACCGTCCTGCTGCCCGGCTCGGTCGAGAACGCTCCCGGCGTGGATAAGACCTCCGTCAAGGACCAGGAAGGCACCATCCAGGGAGACAGCCAGACCGGAGAAAAGGCTGGAACCGTCGCCACCGCGGCCGGAACCGGCGCCGTAGTGGGCGGACTGAGCCACGGCGGGAAGGGAGCTTTGATCGGTGCCGGAGTCGGAGGCGCGGTGGGAAGCGCCATCGCTTTGCTCTCCCGCGGCAATGACGTGAAGCTCGACGCCGGTACCACGGTTGAGATGGTCATCCAGCGCCCCATCCCTCTTGACGCCAGCCGCATTCCCAGCACGGTGAAGTAGCTCTTCGTAGCCCGGGCGTCCCGCCAAGTGTGGCGGGGCATCTCGCCCCCGCTCCCTACTTCAGTGTGAACATCGCATTTACATGCGCCGTCACAGTGATGCTTTGCGGGCTGAACTCTTCCGTCGGCGCCGGCGCCGCCTCCGCATTCATCCTCGCCATGGCCCGGGCC
This sequence comes from Terriglobia bacterium, assembly GCA_041485425.1. Lineage (GTDB taxonomy): Bacteria > Acidobacteriota > Terriglobia > Terriglobales > Acidobacteriaceae > JAIQET01. The sequence goes on from JBGPJK010000235.1 coordinate 6,478, forward strand.
ACCGGCTGGAACACGCGCACATTCTCAAACGTATCCACCGACGCGTAGGAAAGTTCTCCCACCGTGCGCCCGCTGGCCCGCGCCACCGCATTCGCCGAATCCCGTGCCCGCCGGTACGCATCCTCGACCGCTCGGGTCTTGGCCGCATCCATGTCTTCCAAGGTGTAATTGATCGACTGGTTCTCGGTAATGTCCGCGTCCGCGAGTTGCTGCAGGATGGGCGCGATCTTCGAGAAATCCCTCAGCTTCAGCGATACGTTCGCATTTACCCGATAGGCGACCAGCTTACGCTTGGGATTCTTGTAATCGTAAACCGGCTGAAGCGAGAAGTACCCAATCTCCGCCGCCTTCGGTTCGATTCCGTTCGCCCGCAGGATCTGCCGGATCTCCTCGGCCGATTTGGAAGCGCGATCGTACGCCCCCCGCGAACTGTCTTCCTGCGCGGAAATGTTGAATTGCAGCAGCGCGGTATCCGGGTTCGCCTCAAACTTTCCATCCGCACCCACGAACACCGAGTTCGGTTGCGCCGTAACTGCCGGATGATCCTGCCCCACGCCGACCGAACTCGCCGCCAATAGAACGACAAATATTACGACAGCAGTTTTCATGATTTCTCTCCAGGGAATCGCCAACAGAATTTATACGCCTCGACTACCACCACTACAAAGAACGTCCCAAAGCCGCAAACTTGCGCCGTGGCATCGACTTGAGGCTGGCTGGTAGGAGTTTCTTTCGAGGTTTGCATTTCCTTGGTAGGCCTTCGCCTGCTTGGTGAGTGAGATCCTTCTCAAAAGAAAAGGCA
>JBGPJK010000236.1:0-7272 GCA_041485425.1 Terriglobia bacterium
GCTCGTGGCGCTGGTGCGTCAAGTCTACCCACGCCGCCTCGCCCAGGCGGATGTAATTGACCCCGCCATGCTGGAAGAAGCGCCGGTCTTCGATGGCCAATACCGCGTCCACCAGCACTTTGGGGATGTCGTCATACTTGACCAATTGGCGCTTGGAGCGCTGCTCGGCGTCGAACAGGGCGGTCACCAGCTGCGGCTCCAGTTCGTAGCCGTCCAAGTCGCCAGCGCGACCGGTGATGCTGTCCACTTTCCCGTCTTGGATATGAATCTTGGCGGGCTCGGGGCTGTGGTACGAATCCGGTCCCGGCTTGACTTCGATCCCGCGCTCCAGCAGGCGAAAGCTGCCCATCGGCGACTGGCCGTCTTTTTCCGAATATCCGGCCCGCCGCAGTTGCGTCGCGATGTCCTTGGCGTCGACCTTCTCGCCTACCCGTACCGCGTGCGGAATGGCATAAATCTTGGCCGAATTGCTGAAGATCTGCCCTTTGAACTTCTGGTCGATGATGAGGTCGTACTTAACGTAGTAGTAGGAAAACGAGCCCACCAGCGCAATCGCCAACGTGACGAAGACGATCAGGGCAGCCCTCACCAACGGATCGCGGGGAAGGAGGCTCTTGCCGCGTTTGCCGCCGGGGTTGCCTTTGGGGATCTTGAGCTTGATGGCCACGTTAGATGGGAGCCGCCTCTACTGCATTAGATAGCGAAGTGCACAGGTCCCGTTATCCCAGAGTAAGAAAATTCCATTCCCCGGCCGGACAAAGAGGCTGGTATCTCACAGACCGACTTCGGGAAGGGATAACTCATTCTAACCCGGCGGCCCGGGTTTTGCCGTGCTTGGGTTGTGCAGCCAGGTACGCCAGCTTCGGGGTTTTCCCGACGAAGCTGGCGAGACCTGATTCCGCTTGAACTAGTCTGTGACCGCGAAGGGGAAGCTCAGAGGAACCGCCAAATCCGGCACGGTGTTCGTGACCGCGCCCGTCGAAGGATTTACATTCAGCACCGAGAAGAGGCTTGTTTGAGTGAAATCGCTTGCGCAAAACATTTCGCCTCCGCCCTGTTCAAACTTGCACTGGATCAGATCGGTCGGAAGGGTGGTGAAGGGAGAGCCCGGCAGCGCGGTGAGCGCGCCCGTTGTGGTGTCGAGCTGGTAGCCTTCAAGAGCGGCGATATTGCCGCTGAGGTCGTTGCCGACGACGTAGACAAACTCGCCGTTGGGAGAGATGGCGAAATCAAACGGCGCGGACGTAGTCGCGAACGGCGAACCGGCGACCGGGGCGGGTGCTCCGGTTAAGGCATCAATCGAGAAGACGTAAATGTGCTGGTCGCTTGCGACGCCGAACGCGTCTTGGATCTCCGCGACCCCGAGGAGAAATTTCCCGCTCGAATCGGCATGCAACTGCGCGACGCCCAGATTAAAGGGCCCAATCTCGGAAAGCCCGCCGTTATTCTGATCAATCGAGAACGCATCCAGAGGAGTGGAAGAATTCAACTGGCCCGCGTAGAGGAAGTTTCCGGTTCCGTCCACGGTCAGGCTGTCGGCGGAGAACAGGTTGAAGCTGGTGACCGGCGCTCCCGTTTGCGTCAGCGCCCCAGTCGTGGGGTCGATGGTAAATACGGAAATGAATCCCGAGCCTTCACTGCCAACGAAAAGGAATCGGCCTTGCGGATCGGCGACTGCCGTATCCGCGGTTCCGGCCGTGAGCGCGAATGGACTTCCCGCGATCGGGGTGAGTGCCCCGGTGGTATGGTCGATCGAGAAACCTTCTACCGCATTCGTATCGGCGAAGGGAACGTACAGGAACTTTCCCGCCACGATGGTCATGTCATCCGTGATCTGGCCCGTGGTGGTCGCGGGCGTGACTGGCAATGATGCAAATTGCCCGGACGTAGTCAGAACTGCACCATCGATGTCGGGCGCTCCTGCGGTGTCGACGTTGGGGAAATAGACCAGAGCAACCTCGGTCCCGTTGATCCCGCCCGTCCCGCAGGCGTTCCCCCCGGTGTTGACCCCGCCCTTTCCGCCTCCACTGCCGGTTGAACCCAGCGAGGTCGTCGGGCAACTGAACTTGCTGCATCCCGTCAGGAAAAGCGCGGCCACGAATACTGGAACCAGGCAGAGGGCTCTGAATTTCGGTGTCATCACATCATCTCCGCAAATAGCGATTCTGTTGGTGAATGGACGCGGTGCCCCCGTCGCTCCCTGAGTTCCCGCTTGGAGGTGCGCCTGGGTGAATGGTAGGTGGTTACTGAAAGACAGCACAAGGTTACGAACGTAAGTGGCCAGTGCCTGGCAGGGTTCTCAGCTTAGGGGATAACGGGCCACTGACTAGAATGCACCTTTGTTCCGCGTCGAGGGATTGAACTGCAGGTCCAGAGGATAGCCGGGCAGGTCCACATGCACCGTGTAGTGGATTTCGATGCTTATCGAGCCGGTTCCCTGGGCCCCGGTCCGCTTTACCTTGATGTCGTCCTTGGTGACCGGAATTTCCAGATCCTGCGCCTTCTTGAAGATGGTGTCGCGGATGGCATCTTCGGGCTTGGTGCTGTAAGTGGCAATGGTGGCCTCATTCTTGATGGCATCTTCGAATTGGTAATTCGAGAAGAAGGGCGGAATCAACTCCGCGCACAAGACCACCACGGCCACGATGAGCCCGATTCCAAAGATCAGTTTGAAGCTTCCCATAACCCGTTCCGCCTTGGCCGCGCGTTCCAACGCCCCCTAGCGCGCGGGCCTTAAAAGCTTTTCGAAGTACTCAGTAATTGCGGCGATGCTAGCATCCTGGATTTCTCGTGTCGAGCGCCGAACTACCTCCACCGTACCTTCGGTAACCTTCTTGCCAACGGTGACCCGAAAGGGCATGCCCACCAGGTCAGCGTCCTTGAACTTCACCCCTGCCCGTTCGTCCCGGTCATCCAGTAACACCTCGAACCCCGCCGCCTCCAGCCGGCGGACAATGTCCAGCGCCGCCTTCATCAGCGTGTCGTCCCGCGCATTGGTCGGAGTCACAATGATCTCGAAGGGCGCGATCTGCGGCGGCAGCCAGAAGCCATTCTCATCATTATTCTGTTCGACGGCCGCGGTCAGAATGCGCTCCATGCCGATGCCATAGCTGCCCATGATGGGGGTGACTTCCTTGCCGTTGCGATCCAGCACCCGGGCTCCCATGGATTGGGAATACTTGTATCCCAGCTTGAAGATGTGACCGATCTCGACCGCGGTATCGATGCGCAGCCGCCCGCCACAGTTGGGACAGTCTTCGCCGGCCACGACGCTGCGCAGGTCGGCGTAGGCGGTCGCCTGGAAGTCACGGCCCGGGGTTACGTTTTTCAGGTGATAGTCTTCCTTGTTGGCGCCGGAGATCAGGTTCTTGCGGCCCTCCAGCGCGGTATCCACCAGCAGCACCACGCCGTCGCCGAATGCGCCGTCGTTGACCACCGCTACGTTGCCCAGGCCCACCGGTCCAAGGAAACCCGCCGGCGAGTGGAAGACCTGCCGAATTTCTTCTTCCTGCATGGCGCGTGATTCATTGCCGCCCAAGGCGGTAGACAGCTTGGCCTCATTGAGTTGATGATCCCCACGCAACAGCACCACCACGGCACGCGGCTTCGGCCTGCCGGTCTTCGGGTCCACCTCGTTGGCCATGAGCGCCAGCGTCTTAATCTTGTTTTTCGGGGAGACACCCAGGAATCGAGCGACCTCTTCGATCGTCTTCTGCCCCGGTGTGTGCACTTCGACCGGATTGCCATCGCCCGCTGCCGCCAGGTCTTCGACCGGCGCCAGCTTCGACGTCGCCTTCTCCATGTTGGCGGCATAGCTGCAGCTTTCACAGCTCACGATCTGGTCTTCGCCTGCCGGGGTGCGCACCATGAACTCGTGCGACTGCGAGCCGCCCATGGCGCCCGAATGCGCTTCCACCACCATGTACTTCAACCCGCAGCGGTCGAAGATGCGGCAGTAGGCGTCGTAGTGTTTCAGGTAGGAAACGTCGAGCCCCGCCGCATCGAGGTCAAACGAATACGAGTCCTTCATCATGAACTGCCGCACCCGCAGCAGGCCGGACTTGGGCCGGGCTTCATCCCGGAACTTGGGCGCAATCTGATACCAGATCTGCGGCAACTGCTTGTAGCTGCGCAGTTCCTTGCGCGCGATCTCGGTCATGACTTCTTCTTCGGTCATGCCCAGGCAATAGTCCGCGCCCTTGCGGTCCTTCAGGCGAAACATGGTGTCGCCCATTGCCGCCCAGCGTCCGCTCGCCTCCCACAACTCCCGCGGATGCAACGCCGGCAGGTAGAACTCCTGCCCAATCTTGTCCATCTCCTGGCGGACGATGCCCATAATCTTGTTGAACGAGCGCTGCCCCAGGAACAAATAGGAGTAAATCCCGGCAGCAAGCTGGCGAATATAGCCGGAACGCACCAGGAACTTGTGGCTGGCAACCTCGGCGTCCGCCGGGGCTTCGCGTAGCGTGGGGATGAAGAGTTCGGACCAGCGATGCATAGTTGAGAGTCCCGATCAGAAAGGGAATTGGTTATTGTACGTGGGAGGACATGGCTTTAGCCATTCCAAGGGTTGCCGGCTTCGTGGGAGATTGGCTAGAAAGTCCTACTCAGAAGTTTCTGCTGCCACATGCGGATCATGTTCGGGTCCGGATTGTCGCAGTTGAACACTTCAAAGATCTTTGAAATCACGGATTCCCGTCCATCCTTGCAGTTCTTCCATCTACAATTGTAGACATGAACCGAACGTACGTAGATCCCCCCTATTCGCGTTGCGCGGCTCGGGCAAAGACCTTTGGGCCGACGAGCACGCGGACGACTACGTGCGCCGTTTAAGAGAGGGCTGGGACGAACGTACGGCCTGGGGTCTCGTCGATGAGGAAGCCAGAAGCAGCACGCTGCCAAATGCAGAGAACCTTCGGGACCCGAACGTCCCTCAGGATGACACCACGAAATAGCTGACCGGCATCCCAATTTGGCCACCCGTTTTTGACTCGTCCCCACCGCCAAGATAGAATCGGCCTAGTCCAATGCCCAAAGCGCGTTACCACTACAACATCATGCTTCGGCCCGAACCCGGAGGCGGATTTACCGCTCTCGTGCCGGCCCTTCCAGGCTGCGTCACCTATGGTCGCACGCTGGCCGAAGCCCGGAAGATGGCCAAGGACGCCATATCCGGCTACATCGGGAGCCTCGAGAAGCACAAGGAACTAGGAAGCAAATAGCGCTAGGCGGTGTCCATTCCGGAGTTAGAGCCGGCGCTGATCCACACCTGAATCGGCATCCCCTACCCCGCCAACTGCTTCAAAATCTCTTTCCCCAGCTTTTGAGTCTCGCCGAAGAACTTCTGATACTCGAGGAACAGCCGGTTCAACTCCAGCGATTTGTCCGGGCCGGGCCGCTTGCGCAGAATCATGTCGCGCACGTGGACCGGGTTGGGAAGCGTTGCGTCTTCGGTCAGTTCTTCCAGCGCGGTGTTGGGATCGTAGTGATACATAGATTCTTCTCGATTGGGTAATTTGGTAATTGAAAACCAGCGTCACCCACAGACGCTTTTCAATTACCAAATTACCCGATTACCCAATTTCTCAATTCCTACATCATTTCGGTCCCCCACAGATCATGCAGGTGGACGATGCCTTCCAGCTTGCCCTGGCCGTCCACCACCACCAGCGACGTGATCTTCTTCTCTTCCATGACGGCGATTGCAGTAGCTGCAAATTCGCCGGGGGCAATGGTCTTCGGGTTCCTGGTCATGCACTCGGCGGCAGTGAGATCGAGCACATCTTTCCCGCGCTGTTCGAGCAAGCGACGCAGATCGCCGTCGCTGATAATCCCTACCAGCCTTTCGCCCTCGACCACGGTGGTCACGCCCAGTTTTTTGCGCGACATTTCGTAAATCACGTCCGGCATGCTGGTCTGGGGGGTCACGCGCGGTACCGCGTCCCCGCTGTGCATCAGGGTTTCCACCCGTGCCAGGCGCTTGCCCAGCTTGCCTCCGGGATGCAGGTTGGCAAAATCTTCTTCCTTGAAGCCGCGCTTCTCCGAGAGCGCCATGGCCAGTGCGTCGCCCAGAGCTAGCATCGTGGTCGTCGATGCCGTCGGCGCCAGACCCAGGGAGCAGGCTTCCTTGGCGACTGAGCAGTCCAACGCAACCTCCGCCGCCATGGCTAAGGTCGAGATTTTGTCCTGTGTGGCGCGGGCACTCTTGCCCGCGGCCTTTGGAAGAGCCACGGCTGGGAAGGGCACGGCTTCAGCCGTGCCGTCTGGTTGCTGTTTGGAACTGGGCTTCAGCCCCTGAGGTGAGCCGTACAGTGCGTCCCCGGTCATGCTGATCAGCGGAACCTGCAGCCGCTTGATGGTCGCCAGCAACCGCAGAATCTCTTCGGTCTCGCCGCTCGAGGAAAGCGCCAGCACCACGTCTCCGCGAACCACCATCCCCAGATCGCCGTGAACTGCTTCCACCGGATGCATAAACAGGGCGGGGGTCCCGGTGGAGCTCAAGGTTGCCGCGATCTTGCGCGCGATGATCCCGCTCTTGCCCATGCCGGTGACCACCACGCGCCCCGCGCAACCAAAGATCAACTCGACCGCGCGATTGAAAGCCTCGGCCATGGGTCCGGCAATGCGGTCGGCCAGGGCGCGCAGCGCCTCGGCCTCGATGCGCACCACGTTTTCGCCAATGTGTTTCATGGAAACAACGAAGGATGTTAGCACGCGCTGCGGTGGGGACATTAACGGCAACACCCCCTGGGAACCAGAGAGTGCCCGGCATGAGACGCAGCAAGCTGCGTCTCTACAGGGAGCGCGGAATCAGAAGTGCTCGTCCCTCACTCGAACCGGGTTGCCCAGGCCTTTGGCCTGAATCATCTTGTCCCACGGCCCGCCTTGCCAGTTGTCTTTCTTTTTCTCCGAATGGATCCAGGGTGGCAGCGTGATCAGCAGGGTGCGCGCGATGGCCTGCACATAGGGCTCATACAGGAGACGCAGTTTCGCCAGTCTCTGATCCGCTTCGCCGTCGCTGCTCAGCCGCATTCCGTTTGCTGCCAGAGTTTGCCGCATGCGATCGAGTTCTTCAGAAGGAAGGCGGTCCTGAAAATGGGGGTCATAGCGTGCACTCACCACCTGGGCGAGGTCGACCGCCGCGTGCCGCGCCATGGCGAAGGTAAGTTTGGCCTGATCGGTCCGTACCCCGGTCACCCCGGTCATCACCAGCGAGGTGACATCCAGCATTGCCGTGAGCGCGCCCAGCCACGACTGGTTGCTGTGCTGCGA
>JBGPJK010000237.1:0-7245 GCA_041485425.1 Terriglobia bacterium
AATTCTCGAAATCCTTACTCGTTATGATTGACGGCCGCAGCGTCTACACGCCGTTGTTCTCGGGAGTCTATTGGGATGTCCAGAACCTGATCCTCGAGGACGTGGAAAGGATCGAGGTGATCCGCGGTCCAGGCGGCACCATTTGGGGCGCCAACGCCGTCAACGGCGTCATCAACATCATCACCAAAAGCGCAAAAGACACTCAGGGCGCGCTCGCCACGCTGGGTGGCGGGAACGTGGCGCAGGGCATGGGCGGCGCCCGCTATGGCGGCTCGGCGGCCAAAAATTTCAACTATCGCATCTACGGCATGGGTTTTATCCGTGGCCCCGAATCCCACCCCGATGGGGACGGATTTGACGGTTGGCGGATGGGCCAGATGGGCTTCCGCGCGGATTGGAAGAGAGGCGATCGCGACAACTTTACCGTGCAAGGCGACATCTACCGCGGCGAGACTGGAGAGCGTATTTCCCTCGCCTCCTTCTCTCCGCCCGCGGAGACACAGCCGGACGACACCGCATTCGTCTCCGGCGGCAATCTAGTGGTTCGCTGGCAGCACGAAACGGGGGAGGGCTCCGACATCCAGTTTCAAGGGTACTTCGACCGGACCAACTTCCAGGACCTTGAGCTAGGCGAAACGCGCGACACTTTCGATTTTGACTTCATCCAACACCAGCGCTTCCACGGCAACCAGAAGCTCACCTGGGGCTTCGGGGCGCGGGTGAGCCCCAGCAATTTTATTCAAACGTCGGCGGGCGTGAATTTCGTTCCGCACCAGCAAACCGACAGCATCTACAGCGGTTTCGTGCAGTACGAAATGCCGATCATAGGCAACAAACTTACACTGACGGCCGGCACCAAGCTGGAACACAACAATTTCAGCGGCTTTGAATACCAGCCCAGCGCGCGGCTGCTGTGGACGCCGACCGACCGCCAGTCCTTCTGGGCCGCGGTGACGCGGGCGGTGCGGACGCCTTCGCGCCTGGATCAGGACGTGTCGTTTGCGATCTTAGTGGCCGCAACGCCGCCTCCTCCGATCTTTTTCGAAATCGCGGGGGACCCCAGTTTCGCCTCGGAGCGATTGCTGGGCTACGAGGCGGGCTACCGCACGACCATCACCCGGCGCGTGTACTTGGATTTCGCAGCCTTTTACAACGTCTATCACGATTTACAGAGCTACGGGTCACTCTCGCTCTTCGTGGCGCCGACGCCGCCCCCGGCACACCTGGTCATCGTGGTGCCCTATGCCAACGGCATCGAGGGCAACACGGCCGGAGTGGAAATCTCACCGGATTGGCGGATCACGCCTTGGTGGCAGGTGCGGGGTTCCTATTCCTTCCTGCACATGGGGTTGAGGGACGCGCCCGGGTTCACGGACACGGGAATGTTACTCAGTTCCTACGAAGGCTCGAGCCCTCGCCACATGGTGGCCTTCCAATCCCTCCTTAACCTGCCGAAACGATTCGAGCTCGACCTGACGTATCGCTACTCGAGCGCGCTGCCTGCGCAAAAGGTGCGCGCTTATCAGACCGCAGATTTGCGGCTGGGATGGCATCTTGGGGAACATTTGGAGTTTTCAGTCGTGGGACAGAATCTTTTGCAACCATTCCACCCGGAATTTGGAGGGGATCCCGGCCCTCTAGTCGGAGTCAAGCGAAACGCCTACGCCAAGATAACTTGGAAAAAGTGAGAAAGGCTGACACCCATGAAGTGCGGTGGTTACAGCGACTCGGCCAGTTTCCTGGAGAAAAATCGCGTGGGGCGGCTACGTCACCTTAGGGTTGCGGGCGCCGTCTGCGCTCTCCTTGCCGCACCGAACCTGTGCGCCCAGCAATCGAGGCCTAGCGAGTATCAGGTCAAGGCCACCTATCTCTACAACTTTGGCAAGTTCGTCAAATGGCCTGCTACTGCTCCTGCGGGCAAGAGCGACTCCTTCGCCGTTTGTGTGCTTGGTCAGGATCCTTTCGGCCCGATTCTTGATGCGACTCTTGCCGGTGAAGCCTTAGACGGCAAACCTGTGGTGCTCAGGCGGATCCCGCGGCCACAAGACGCCATGGATTGCCGCATCCTGTTCATCAGTGCGACAGAAGAAAAACATCTGAAAGAGATTCTCACCACGCTCGATGAGGCGGGTGTCCTGACGGTCAGCGACATGCCGGACTTTACACGGCGGGGCGGCATCATCCAGTTCATCTTCGAAGGGGAAAAGATTCGCTTCGAGATCAACTTGGCAAACGCCGAAAGCGCCAAACTGGTCTTGAGCTCAGAACTGCTCAAAGTGGCGGCGAGCGTAAGAAAGAACGGTCGGTCGGGAGACTGATGCAGATGCGCAAGTCCCAAGACCATTCCATCTCCAGGAAACTGACGTGGATGAACATGCTTGTCAGCGGTGCGGCGCTCTTGTTGGCGTGCGCGGCGTTTATCGCGTATGACAAGCTGACGTTCCGGGAGACCATGGTACGGAATCTTTCGACGCAGGCTCAGATCATCGGCTCCAACAGCGTCTCTGCACTGCTATTCAACGACCCGCAGCAGGCGGAGAATACTTTGTCCGCGTTGATGGCTGCGCACAACATTTTGTCCGCCGCGATTTACACCCCCGATGGCCGGCTTTTCGCCTCGTACTTGCGAGACCCCGGCGGGCAGATGCCGGCACTTCCTTCCATGCCTTCTGGTCAGACAGAAATCCATTGGCTGAGGAATGGGGAGATCGTAGTCGTTCGCTCCATCGTGTTTCACGAGAAGCCAACCGCAACGGTCTACATCCGGTCTGACGTAGAGGAGCTGAATCAGCGCTTGAAGCGATACGCCGGCATTGCGGGCGTTGTCCTGTCAGTATGTCTCGGGGCAGCGCTTCTCGTGTCATCGCTATTTCGAAAAGCGGTTGCTCAACCCATCGTGCAGTTGGCAGAGGTCGCAGGAATTGTTTCACGCGACAAGAACTACTCCGTGCGTGCTGCCCCGACGCGCAGCGGCGGCGAATTGGCCATTCTGATTGATGCCTTCAATGAGATGCTGGGACAGATCCAGCAGAGCGAGGGAGCTCTGAGGAAGGCTCATGACGGGCTAGAGCAACGCGTCCAAGAACGCACGGCAGAGCTTGAAGCTGCCAAGAAGGAGGTTGAAGCCTTTTCGTATTCCATACTCCGCGCGAAAGATGAACTGGAGCGCGCGAGCAAGTTCAAGGACCAGTTTCTCTCCACGATGAGCCACGAGCTGCGAACTCCCCTGAACGCGGTCCTGGGATTCTCTGAGCTGCTGACCGAGGAGCGCTACGGTTCTTTGAACGACCGCCAGCAACGCTACGTCAAGCACATTCACACGGGGGGCAAGCACCTTCTCACCTTGATCAACGACATCCTGGACCTCTCCAGGATCGAGGCCGGGCGGCTTCAGTTGACGATCGCAACGGTGCCGGTGCCCCTCTGCTTTGCCGAGGTTCTGGACGCTATGCGGCCTCTCGCCGGCAGAAAGTTCCAAACTCTGTCCCAGCAGGCTGGGTCCCGTCTAAATGTCCGGGCCGACGCCACGCGGTTCAAGCAAGTGTTGATGAATCTGATTGGAAACGCCATCAAGTTCACACCCGAGGGAGGAAGGATCGGCCTAGCGGCGCGACAAATCGGCGAGCTCGTCCGAGTGGAGGTTCGCGACTCGGGCCCTGGCATTCCTGCGGAAGAACAGGATCGCATCTTTGAAGCCTTCTACCGGCTGGGTGAGACCGAGAAATCAGTGGAAGGGACGGGCCTTGGATTAACGATCACGCGTCGTCTGGTCGAATTGCATGGAGGTCAGCTTGGCCTTGAGAGTCAGCTAGGCTCGGGGAGCTGCTTCTACTTTACCTTACCTAGCGCCGAAGCCGTTGAGACGCAAGAAGTGCGCAAGAGCGGTGTGGAACTCAAAACAGGTGAGTCAGCTCGAATTCTCGTGGTTGAAGATGATGGCGTAGCAGCACAACTCCTTCAATCCCACCTGGCCTCCGCGGGCTACGATGTGGTGTTGTGTAGCCAACCGCAGTCCGCTTTAGAAATGGCGGCCGAACTCCAGCCCAGCGCCGTCACCATGGACATTGTCATGAGGCCAGTCAACGGCTGGGAGCTGTTGTCAGCATTCAAAATCGATCCCCGCACCGCCAAGATTCCCGTAATCCTGGTTACCATCCTCGATCAGCCAACGACGGGAGCAATGCTTGGCGCCGATGAATACATTATGAAGCCTGTGAACAAGGCCACCCTATTGGCCGCTGTGGAACGCTGCGTGAACCACCGCGGTCGGATTGGGCGAACGCCGTCTATTTTGGTTGTCGAAGACGATATACCAACGCGTGAGTTGATCGCGGAATTGCTCTCCAGACACGGCTATGTCGTGAGCAGTGCGGTCGATGGCGAAGAAGCTCGCGCCCAGGTGGCGGCTTCCTTGCCCGAGCTCGTAATTCTCGACCTGATACTGCCCGCAGTGGGCGGATTCGAGCTACTCGCCGAATGGCGGGGCAACTCGCGAACGGCCGATCTCCCGGTTTTTGTGCTGACCAGCAAGGACTTGACCCCAGAAGAAAAGGATTACATCCGCACGCATGCGGGTGTGCTTTTCCAAAAACAGGAACCGTGGCAGGAAGCCTTGCTAAGGCAGTTGCAGAGGATCTTGCCTCCGGTAGTTTCGGAGACGTCATGAAACATCGAATTCTGGTGGTTGAGGACAACCAGCCCAATCGCGAACTTCTTGGCGACTGGTTGGAATCGGAAGGCTTTGAAGTGGTAGCCGCCGAAAATCTAAAACAAGGTTACGCGGTTTTGAAGAATCAGCCGCCCGATGCCGTTCTGCTCGACATTCAACTTGGCCAGGAGGACGGCTTATCCCTGGTTCGGTGGATCCGGCAAGAAGAAAAACTGCGTCATATCCCGGTCATCGCCGTGACAGCACACGCGATGGTCACGGATCATCAGCGGGTCATGGAGGCGGGTTGCAATGCTTGCCTCGCGAAGCCTGTGGATTTCAAATCGCTCGGTAAGCGGCTTGAGCAATGGCTGAACCACACTGCAAAGATCCCGTTCCGTGCGTAAGTGAGTGGGGACTTCAATAGCTGTATTAAAATATCTGGCAACACGTACATGTGGCAACCCAGGTTTGCGCCGTTCACCAGTGTGCAGCAGACGCGGCGATTCTGGGCGAATGGTCGGCAACTTGGAAGTAATCGTCGACCCCGATTTGGCCGAGGCCATTTAGCTTACGGTCAGCTAGCCAGAAACTGATTTGTTTTTTTCGAGAGAGACGCCCCACTTGCGGCGTCTCCATCTAGTGCAGTGTCCCATTAATAAGTGGCATTAGTATTGCACTGGAAATAGGCATCTCTGATGCACAATGGAGGTGCCTATGGCTCTCGGAAGACCCAAAGCAGAATTGATTCTGACTTTTGAGCAACAGGAGCAGCTGAACGGGATGGCCGCTTCCCGGTCGCTACCGGCAGGACTGGTGATGCGAGCGCGGATCATCCTGATGAGTGTGGAGGGACAAAGCAACTTGGCGATCGCCACCCGACTCCGGCTGTTCCAAACCACTGTTGGACAGTGGCGCCGACGATTTCTCGAACAGGGGATCACCGGGCTGCATGAGGAACTGCGCCCCGGACGTCCGCGCGCCATCGGTGACGAACGCGTGGCGCGACTGGTTCGCAAGACGCTGGAGAGCAAGCCGAAAACGGAACGCATTGGAGTATCCGGCAGATCGCAGAAGAGACACGCGTGTCGAAATCGACGGTGCAACGCATCTGGCAGGCGTTTGGATTGGAGCCGCACCGACAGAAACATTTCAAGCTCTCGACCGATCCATTTTTTGTAGAGAAAGTACGAGATATTGTAGGGTTGTACTTAAATCCTCCGGAAAATGCAGTGGTTTTGTGCGTCGATGAAAAGAGCCAAATTCAGGCACTCGAACGCACGCAGCCGATGTTGCCGATGGGACCCGGCTACATCGAGGGCGTGACGCACGATTACCGGCGCCACGGGACGACGACGTTGTTCGCGGCCTTGGACACCGCCAATGGCACGGTCCTCACGAAATGCCGAAAGCGGCATCGACATCAGGAGTATCTGGATTTCTTACGACAGATTGAAAAGAACGTTCCGTCCGAATTGGACGTCCATGTGATCGTGGACAACAATGGGACGCACAAGCATCCGCGAGTGAAGCGCTGGCTGGCGACACGACCGCGCTTCCACGTGCACTTCACTCCGACCTATGCCTCTTGGCTGAACCAAGTAGAGATCTGGTTCAACCGCATTACTCAACAGGCCATTCGTCGCGGAACATTTCGCAGCGTGAAGGAACTGGTCGAGAAAATCGATCAGTACGCTCAAAGTTCCAACACCCACGCGCAACCGTTCGCTTGGACCGCAACAGCGGATTCCATCTTCGCCAAAGTCCAGCGACTATGTGAACGTATTTCCGGGACGGCACACTAGGACGTTCGCTGATTTCCTGGCCGAGACAGAAAAACCTGACAGTGTCTGGAAACAAATGGACCAGCTTGACTCAATCCACGAAAATGTTTTGGAGAAAGAATTGAAATCTCTTGAAAAGCTGGCAGGAGGGAGCTTACAAGCGCTGACTGTAAGTCTGACAAGACCATACAAGTGTGGCGGCCTCCTGCCAGACCCCGACCTGTTCGCGGAGAAATTCTCGGCGGCTATAGAGTTCCCAAAGACTTCAGTAATTCAGGTCAGAAATGGTGCTAACCCGCATAAGAACGACCGCGGCTTGTATGTTGACCAACAGTTGTTCTTTTATCTAGCGGACCCAGAAATCGCCGAGGTCACCAAGGAAAACTTTTCAAACAAAATCAAGGCATCCCCGCAATCGCCACGAATTATCTCGTATGAGGCATTCCGTAGCCTCTAGTTTTTTTGAGCTTCCCGATATGCAAATCGACTACTGGGGTGAGTGCACATTGACCTCGAAAAGCACTACAGTTCTACTATAATTAGGGTCTTCGACCCTTTTTGATTGTTCACCCAATTTTTGCAAATCAATATAAAATCAGTATGTTACCCCTCGTGGGGCCCGTAGCTCAGCGGTTAGAGCAGCGGACTCATAATCTCATCGTCGGGTACTAGGTATCCTGATTTTTCAATCACTTAAGTTGAGGATTGCGGAGGATAAAAGGCTATTACTGGGCCCTTTTTGGGGTTATGGGACCTGAATCGGGACCTGCAATCGGGACCTACTAGAGGCTACCAGCGATATCCGTGTGAGAT
>JBGPJK010000238.1:0-7224 GCA_041485425.1 Terriglobia bacterium
AGCGCTACCTGACCACGCAACCGGTGTTTGATGGCTTTCAGAAGCTGGTGCAGGCAGAGCAGAACGCCCCGGTGCAGGCCACCGGCACCGCGCGCAACGACACCAACATCCATCTCGATCCGGCACGCGACGCCGAGCATCTCTACCAACTGAATCAGGGCTCGAAGGTTGCGCTGCTGAAGCGGGCCGCCAGCCAGAAGAGCTTGCCCGGCATACCTCCCAGACCGGCAAGCGACGAGGGCAAGAAAGCTGGCAAAGAGGCGCCCAAGGCCATGCTGGAAGACTGGTGGTTGATCCGCGACCCGCAGGGACACGTGGGCTGGGTGCTGGCGCGCATGGTGGATCTGGACGCGCCGCTGGAGATTGCGCAATATGCCGAAGGGCAACGCATCGTCGCCTTTTTTGTGCTGAACGAAGTGGCTGACGGCGGCAAGAAGGTTGCTCAGTATCTGGTTGTGCTGACGGAGCCCAAAGATGGCATGCCGTTCGACTACAACCAGATCCGGGTTTTCACCTGGAACGTGAAGCGGCACCGCTACGAAACCGCCTACCGCGAGCACAATCTGAACGGTGTGCTGCCGGTGACAATTGCGCAGGAGAACTTCGACAAGGAGGGTACGCTCCCGGTATTTGTGTTGCGCATGAAGGATGATAGCGGCAACGTCACGGAGCGCAAGTACAAGCTGAATACCCCAATCGTGCGCAGAGTGCTGGCGCCGGGAGAGCAGAAGGAAGCGCCGGTGCGACGGAAGACACGGCGTCGTTAGCGGGAAGGTTTCAAAGTTGTAAAGTAGCGGAAAAACATGACGGTGGCGCCTGTTTGAAACCTTGGACGTCTGAAAGCTTGAAACCTCAAGAGTAGAATTCCGCGATCGACTCCACCACCCAGCGTTGCTCGTCCTTGGTGAGTTCCGGGAACATGGGAAGGGCCAGAACTTCGCGGGCGGCACGCTCCGACTCGGGCAGGTCTCCCTCGCGATATCCCAGGTAGGCGAAGCAGGGTTGCAGATGCAGCGGCAGCGGATAGTAAATCTCGGAGCCGATTTTCCTGGCGGTGAGGAACTTGCGCAACTCATCGCGACGCTCGGCGCGGATCACGTACTGATGAAAAACGTGGTAAGCGTGAGGGAGAGTTTCGAGCAGTCGAACCGGTGCCGCACCTTTTCGCGACAGCAGGCCGGCTTCCGCCAGCAAGCGATGGTAGTTGTCGGCAAGCTCGCGGCGTTGCTGGTTCCACTTCTCCAGGTGGGGCAGCTTCACTCGCAGAATGGCGGCCTGAATGGCGTCCATGCGGCTGTTGCCCCCGATTTCCTCGTGGTAATAGCGGCGAGAGCTGCCGTGGTTGCGCAGGCTGCGCATGCGCTCGGCAAATTCGGCGTTGCTGGTGGTGACCAGTCCCGCGTCGCCATAGGCGCTCAAGTTCTTGGTGGGATAAAAGCTGAAGGCAGCGACCAGGCCGAGCGATCCAGCGCGCTGGTTGCGCCAGGCGGCGCCGATGGCCTGCGCCGCGTCTTCAATAATCGGGACGTGGAATTCCTCCGCGATGCGCTCGAGGGCATCCATGTCGGCGCACTGCCCGTACAGGTGGACGGGCAGAAGTGCGCGCACTTTGTACGATCCGCCGTCGCGCAGGCTGGCTTCTACCTGCGCCGGATCCAGATTCAACGTGCGAGGGTCCACATCCACCAGCACGGGGCGGGCGCCGGTGCGCACGATGGCGCTGGTGGAAGCGTAGAAACTGAGAGCGGTGGTGATGACCACATCGCCAGGTTCAACTCCACAAGCCACCAGGGCCAGCCAAAGTGCGTCGGTGCCGGAAGCGCAGGCCACGGCTTCGGTTGTCCCGTTGAACGCGGCAATTTCGCGCTCCAGCGCCTCGACCTCCGCTCCCAGGATGAATTGCTGGGAGGAGCACACCCGCTCGACCGCCGCCAGGACGTCATTGCGGACCTCCTTGTACTGGCGCCGCAGATCGAGCAGGGGCACAGCGTCGAACTTCCTGGCGCCCAGCGCCCGCGACTTGGTGGAAGGCTGAGTCACGAGAGAGGCGATTCTAACATCAGTCGCCAGTCCTCAGTCGTCGGTCGTCAGCCCCAAGTGCGTGACATTTAGCACCTGGCATTTGGCCAAACCGTGGTTATTGCCGGCGCCCGTCTCTCAGGGCCTAAACGCCAGGGGCCAATTGCTCGAAGTTTTCCGCGTTCTCTCCGGCAGTCCTCTGCGATGTCTGCGGTTCAAGGTTCTTGCTGACGGCTGACGGTCGACGACTGAAGACTACAACTGGGGCAGAGGCGGTACCGGTCTGCCGTCGGCAAGGGCGCGTTCCCAATCGGCGACGGAGTCCAGCAAGTCTGCCACTTCAATCCCGGCAAACATTTTCGGATAGCCGGCCAGGTTCTTTGTCGCGCGCTTCAGGAGAGACTGAGCGCCCACCCGATTGCCGCGGGTGTGATGGTGCAGCGCCACGGATATCTGAATCAGTGCCTGCAAGAATTTTCTTTCCGCTGCAGGCGCGGCCCGCCACAGGTCTTCCAGAACTTCATGTGCCTCGAAAAATTCGGCACGATTAAACAGATCCACTCCTCTGCGCAAGCCCACCACGTCCATGGCCTCAATTGTGGCACAGCCGAGGTTGGGTGCTGATCATGGACACGCCCCTGGTGGTGGAACTCCCTTATGCAATGCGCGCTGGCTCTCCGGCGCTACACCAGACACACAGCACATTGCGCTGTCATGTGTCAGGAATGCGTTGGCCAGACAGCGTTCCTGCACATCAGGAAAATGCATCTGGCCGTGCACTGCATGAGTTCACGCGGTGTGGGTGTGAAGTTTCGTGGTGCAGTGTTGAGCGAGCACGTCCGCCACAGGAAGGCACTTTGTGGAATCCATACATGATTTCATAACCGCGCGGCGCTGCAATCTCCGAATTTATAAAGAATCCTGCCCAGACACCCGTGCAACCTGCTGCAACAGCGCGCATTCGAAAAGCCGCAGTTATGGAATGTGCGATGCACCTTACGAAGACGTTGTTTGCTGTGCTGGCTGACAGGTGACGCTCTCAAAATGTGCAGTCTGTGCGGCAAGAACCCTGGTTCGCAGTTCAGGAAGTTGAACTTTCAGAATCTCAAATTTCTGGGAATACAGGAGAGATTGCGATGCGAAATATGTTTCGCAACACCATGACACGTTTTCTGCTCGTCCTCGCTGTGTTGGCGCTGTTCAGCGGCACACTGTGGGCGCAGGGTGGAACCGGCGAACTGACGGGTCTGGTGACGGACCCAACCGGTGCAGTGGTCGCGAATGCACCCATCACGCTCACCAACCGCGCCACTGGCGAACAACGCACAACCGTGACGACCGCAGCTGGCACCTATCGTTTTCCCGCGCTGCCGATCGTCGGAACCTATACGCTTCAGGCTTCCTCCAAGGGCTTCAGAGGGGTCAAGCTGGAAAACATCGTAATCAGCGTCGGCACGGCTACCAATCATGACATCAAGCTCGAACTGGGAGCGACCAGCGAACAGGTGACGGTGGAAGCCGGCACCCAACTGGTGCAGACCACCGAATCAGCGGTTTCCGACCTGGTAGATCGCCGGGTGTGGCAACAGATGCCGCTGGAAACCCGCAGCCAGAACGAGTTCATCAACCTGCTGGCGGGTGCAGTGCCCAGCAACATTGCGCTGAATGCCGCTAATAACGGAACCGACCGCGGCGCGGCCGTCAACGGAACCCGCAGTGGTACGGGCAACTACCTGGTGGAAGGCTATGACAACAACGACCAGGGGCTGGGTGGCGGAACCAGCGCGAATCTCGGTGGGTCCTCGTCACCCGGCGGAGCCAACACCACGATTTCACCCGACGCCATCGAAGAGTACCGCGTCATCCAGCATGACTTCGCGGCCGAGTACGGCAAGGCCGGCGGGTTCGTCACCGACACCGTGCTCAAGTCGGGAACCAACCAGTGGCACGGTTCGCTGTACGAATACAACCGGGTGCAGGCGTTGGCCGCCAACCACTTCTTCTCCAATCGTAACGACGTGAAAGACAGCCTGGTACGAAACCAGTTCGGCGGTTCGATCGGCGGTCCGATCGTGAAGGACAAGACTTTCTTCTTTTTCACATCCGAGTTTCACCGGGTGCGTCAAGCCACGCCGGTCACAGCCTTCTCCACCACGCCCGACTTCCTGAACTTCGTCCACAGCGGGCAGTTTGAGAACTTTGTGGAGAATGACCCGAATGGCGTGTGCAATAACCAGAATGTGCTCGACGGATACGCGGCCAACCTCGGTGCGCCAGCGGGCACGTTCCCCGCGGCGCCTTGTCCGGATGCTTTCAGTTTCTCCCACCAATTGGGACCAATATTCTCCAATCTCGCGGCTACGCAACCGTTCCCGCTGTGCGTTCCGGGAGCGGCGAATTGCCGGAACCTGACCAACAACGGCGGGGGCATCATCACCTCGGGGCTGGGGACGAACAACGGTATATTCCAAGGCACCATCTATCCCGTGCCCGTCTACGGACTGCTCACCCTGGTGGATCCTGCCAGCGTGAACCAAAGCCGGTACACCGCAAAGCTTGACCACAGGTTAGACAGCAAGAATCAACTCAGCGGGGTGTACCTCTACGACAACGCGGATACTCTCGATCACTTCGGCGGAGGCCCAGTGGGAGCCGCAGGATTCGGAGTGACTCTGCCCATTCACAGCCGCGGCATGAATGCTGGTATTACCCTGTCCAGCACCCTCACGCCCACGGTGCTGAACCAGTTCCGTATGGGCTACGTGCGTCACACCGCGAATTTCCTGGGAGACCCGTCAGCCAATGCAGGCGCTATCCCCACAATCGCTACCTTCGACGCGCTGGGCGTTGGCTTCGGAAACTCTCCCGCCCTGCCCCAGTTCTTCACCGAGAACGAATTCCAGTACCGGGATGATCTCTCGGTGACCAAGGGTAAGCACAACTTCAAGGGCGGAGCCCAATACAGCCGCACCCGCAACGGATCCAGCTTCAACTCCGAAAGCAATGGCAACTTCAACCCCTGGGCCGTGGAAGACCTGGTCACCGACAGCACTTTCACCGATCAGGTGGATGCACTGCTGGCTGGCGGGCCTGCCTTGGGTTCCTTTGCCTTCGCAGAAGCTTCCGTCGACCCCACGACTGGACAGCGGCCCATCTACTATCGTGGCTTCCGCGCCAACGAAGTAGCGGCCTACCTCCAGGATGACTGGCGCATTCATCCGCGCCTCACCTTGAACCTGGGCGTGCGCTGGGAATACTTTGGCCCGCCGCACAACTTCCTTCCCAATATTGACTCCAACTTCTACACCGGAGTGCCGGTGACACCGATTGTCACCACCAGCAACAACCCCTTCTTCCCGATTAACAACCCGGTCTTTGCGGGATTCGCCACCGGCACGGTGCAGGTGAAGAACAACGATATCTGGCACAAGGACCTGAACAACTGGGCGCCCCGCGTAGGTTTTGCCTGGGACGCTCTGGGCACGCAGAAGTTCGTCGTCCGTGGAGGATTCGGCGTGGCGTATGACCGGATGTACAACAACGTTTTCGAAAACATCCGCTTCAACCCGCCGTTCTTCTGCTTCTGTAACACGGGCGTGCTGGGGAGCGGTGTAGCCGCAGGCAACCTGGCGACCCCGAACCTCTTCACTGTGCCTTTCACCAGCACCAGCCAGTTCGTCAATCCGGCAAACTTCCCCGGAGGCAATCTCCCGAAAGCTTCGCCGCGCGCCATCGACCAGAACCTGGTCACGGCGTACTACGAACAGGTCAGCTTCGGGTTCCAGTATCAAATCGCCAAAGACTTCGTGCTGGAGACCAACTACGTGGGCACGTTCGGTCACAAGTTGCTGGGCGTGATCAACAACAACACCTTCCCCGGCCGGACCGTCGGCGCCGGATTCTCCGGGGCGCGGCCGAATCCCACGCTGAGCAGCATTAACTTCCGTGCCAACGACTTCAGCTCGAACTACCATGGGTTCCAGACGACGTTGCGGAAGCGGTTTGCTCACGGCCTGCAGTTCGACGCCAATTACACCTACTCGAAGGTGTTGGACCAGGTCAGTGATGTATTCACCACCAGGACCTGCGTGGTCGCCGGCTGCTTCAAGCCGGAGGACAGCCAGAACCTCCACCTCGACTACGGGCCGGCGGACTTCGATGTCACCCACCGCTTCGTGGTTAGCTACAGTTGGGAAGTGCCGTTCGCCAAAACCAATCGCTGGCTGGGCGGGTGGACAGTGTCGGGAATTGTCTCGGCGCAGACCGGGGTTCCGTTCTCCGTGGTTGATTCGAACTTCGATGCCAATGCCAACGGAGAAACCGGAGATCGCCTGAGCTATCTCGGGACCGGTGCCGTCACCCGCGCCATTACCGGAAGCAGCCATCCCGCGGACGGCTACTTCAACCCCTTGCTCATTGCCGACACCACCAGCTGCCCCACCACGCCACAGAATCTGGGTCTATGGTGTCAGGGCGGCACCGGCCGCAACACCCTGCGTGGCCCCGGCTACTACGACTGGGACCTCGGAATTGCCAAGCGGTTCAAGATCAACGAGCGGGCTGGAGTGCAGTTCCAGGCCAACTTCTTCAACCTGTTCAATCGTGCCAACTTTGCTCTTCCGGGATATGACCTGGCTGGCGGGTCGTTCGGGAGCTCGGTTTCCACGTTCGATCCGAGAATCACTCAGCTTGCGCTGCGCTTCGATTTCTGACCCGAGCGGGTGGTTTGATTTTCTCCAGGTCGGCCGCCGAGGCCGGCCTTTTTTCGTTGCTCGCGGCCGGATTTTGCAACAGGCTACGAGCCTGGGGGCACGCCTCCCAAAACGGTATAACCACCTCTAGTTTCTACAGGATTCCATAGCGCATCGCGCCGATTCCTCCACATTTCAATAACTTGCCGGGGCCAGAGCTTGTAACATACTGAAACCATGATCTTTATTCACTGTCTTTTTGGAATGTGAGTTGCTTCTGTCTACCCGTACAGTCAACCCTAACTTGGTGCTCGGAAAAGAGACTGTAGTGTTTCGTGAGCGAATTACTTGGCCACTTCCACGGATCTTCAACTACTTAGGAGACAGTCAATGGAATATGCATTCCGTAACACTTTGACTCGCATCCTGCTCGTGCTCGGGGTGCTGGCATTGCTGACCAGCGTCGTGTGGGCACAGGGCGGAACAAGCGAACTGCAGGGTCTGGTCACAGATC
>JBGPJK010000239.1:0-7179 GCA_041485425.1 Terriglobia bacterium
AAATCCCGCAAAGTGCGCGGGATTCCCACTTTCCCACCGCCTCGACGGCGGCGGGAGATTAACCAAACCGGACATTTCACTTGCTACAAAAAGCGGACATTTTAATTTGCTAAGAACATTGAAAGCGGAGGTGGGTGGGGCAGTTTGGATTTCCACAAGGCTGGCAATCATTCCCGGCCTTTGGGAAACTGGAACCTGGCAAAACCAACGGTTACACGGTTGCGCATCGTCCATGATGCCAAACCTTACGGCACATGCGAGGATTGCGGCAAAAGGTTACGGGGTTGACGAGGGACGATATTCGCAAGCAGTTCGACGCGCATGACTGCAAGTGCGAGGATTTCAACCAAGCCGCTGCCCGGATTGCGAGAGAAGCGACGGAAGGTAGCTAGTCCTCGAGTCCCGGCAATGTCCGTTGTGCCGGGCTTCTTGCTTTAAATGGATCGGGCATCTTGAAAGGCGTGAACAGCTGCTTTCTCAATTCCACAAGTTTTGGTGTGGGTTGGTAATAGCGTCCCCGCTTCTCTCCCGCGGGCACTAAAACTCGCTTATCTACAAGCATTTTCAAGTCGCGGCTAGCGAGATTTTCAGAAACTCCAGTGTAGTTTCTGTACGTAGCGTTCTTGATCTTGAGGCCCATGATTGCATCGGCAATTGCTTGAAGACTTCTTTCTGGCAGGCTTTTTTCTGTCGCCATTTTATCGGCGGCCTGCCAAATTTTGTCTAGATACTCGTTAAACCAGAGAATTCGATAAGCCTGAACCAGATGTGCTTTCAGTATGAATCTCAACCATGGCCTTGCGTCATTTCGAGGATGCCACGATCCTTGGCCAACCAGAGAGAGGACGTCATAATACTCTTGTTGCACCCGTCCCAAGTATTCCTCAATACTGCAAAAGTCCGGTTCCAGGATGCCCTCTCTAGCCAGTACCAATGTGTGTAAGCATCTGGCCATGCGACCGTTCCCATCAGAGAACGGGTGAATCATCACCAAATTCAAATGAGCCATAGCAGCCCTCACCACCTCAGGCACATCGTTGTGGGCATTCAGGCTTTCGATTAGTTCTTCGATTAGCGGTTCCAGCATCTCGCGCGGTGGACCTTCGTAGACAACTTCCTTCTCCATTTCGTCGCGCACGAAGATGGCCCCTGGTCGCCAATTTCCAGGGTTCTTGCTGAGGTCATATTGCAACATGATGTAGTGGAGGCTACGGACAAAGCCCTGCTCATATTTGAATGACGGATCGTTGGCTAACTGCAACACGAACGTCATCGCGCTCTGATAGCTGGTAAGAGCGTTCCAGGTTTCTCCCTCAGCTTCAAAGGGTTCGACGCCCTGCACGGCTGCAAGTGCGTCCTCAACACTTGCCTTATATCCCTCGATACTATTGGAACCCCTTATAGCCCGTGCCAACATCATCCTTCTGAGCATTCCCGACCATCTGCGAGGTTTGGCCGTGACGTATTTCACCTGCTTTCTGATTTTGTTGATCTCTTCGAGGGCCTCAATTTCAACCCGTTCAATCCTTGGAGTAGAGAACAACATTTCGGCACCCCTTTAGA
Organism: Terriglobia bacterium; assembly: GCA_041485425.1. Taxonomy (GTDB): domain Bacteria; phylum Acidobacteriota; class Terriglobia; order Terriglobales; family Acidobacteriaceae; genus JAIQET01. Next base: position 1,564 of record JBGPJK010000239.1, read on the forward strand.
ATAATCACTTGTAAACTGATATTATATCAGATATTAGTTGATGTAAAGTCTGATAGCAGATGGTTAACTGACCAGGGGCTAAATGAACGGCTCTACAGATCGTGGCATAGACAGGAGACAAGCATTGCTCCCACCCCCACCCCCGCATGTCAGTTCTTCAGCCAAAGCATACCTCAGCGGCTGAAAAGCCGATCAGTTGAGCGATTTGGAGTGGCACGACGGGAAGTCGTGCCCTCTCCGGTTCTCGTCCAAGATTGGGGCAGGGGCTGAAGCTGTGTCCTGATACCATTCAAGCAGATTGCAGCAAGCTGGTTCGGGCGGGAATAACGAGCGGGTTAAGATCGGGGGAGATTTACGGGGCGGCTTTCGGCCGTTTCGCCTGCAGCTTGATCGGCGTAAATGGCATCGTAAGATATAGATACAAGATGATCCGCAGACCGGAAGGAAGCAAGACCGGGTGTCACGATGGTGTCAGCCTCGCGAGATAATTCGAAGCCCTGGCGGGTTTGGTCCAGCCTGATCCTTGCCTTGCTTGTGGGCTGGTCCGGAGCGGCGCAGGGACAGTCGTGTGCGACCGCCAGCGACATGGACGAGGCGACTCGGGCGGCACTGATGAATACGGCCAAGCGCTATTTCGACATGGCGGCGCGGGGCGACTCGGGTGGGCTTAAGGAGAATTCGATTGCCAGCGTGGCTTCGGAATTCTCGGGCATCGAGACGGCGGTCAAGGACCACCAGGCGAGTTTTGCGGGGGCGCAGGCGATGCCACGTCTGCCGTTCCTGCTGAAGCAGGACAGTACAACGCCTTTGGAACGAGCGGAATTTTTGTGCGGTGTGTTTGGAAAGAGCGGCCAGACTGCGGATAGTGCCGTGTTCGTGATTGCCAACCTGCCACCGGGGAACTATGCCGTGGATACCCTTGATGTCAACACGCCCCAGGGAGCGTACACGGTCTCGTTCGTGCTCCAGCAACAGGGAACTGACTGGAAACTGGGCGGGTTCTACGCGAAGGAAGCACAAGCCGGAGGGCATGACGGGGGCTGGTTTGCGGAGCGAGCAAGCCAGTTCAGGGCCAAGGGACAGCTTCATAATGCGTGGCTTTATTATCTGCAAGCGCGCGACTTGCTCGTCCCCGTGCCTTTCATGAGCACGCAGGCGACCGACAAGCTTTACGACGAGATGCAGAGTTTGAATCCGACGGACCTGCCCGCGAGCAATCCCGTGGACCTGGTCGCTGGCGGAAAGACCTACAAACTTACCAGTATCTTCCCATTAGCCGTCGCCAAGGATTTCGACCTGGTGGTCAAGTATCAGACCGCCAGCGTGGCCGACACGAAGCAGACCTTTCAGGACAATGTAGCCGTGATCAAGGCGCTGGTGGCGAAGTATCCCGAGTACCGTGATGGGTTTGATGGCGTGGTGGCACGCGGGGTGGAGCCGTCGGGAAACGATTACGGGACGCTGCTGCCGATGAAAGAGATCAAGTGAACTAGGACCAGTTCTCAGTTCCCGGTTCTCAGTTCTCAGCGTTGGCTGCGGGAAAATCTGCGAACGAAGGCCCAACCGCTTCTTCAACCCCGCATTCCTGGGGATCCTTGTCGTCTCGCAGGCGGAGGAACACCGGAGCACGGAGTTTGGGGCCGCCTTCGGCGGTTTCGTGGGTCCATTCGGAAAATTTGATCTCGGCTACCAGTTGGGGTTTGACCCAGTGCACGTGGCGCAGGGCATCGACCGCGCCGTAGAAGGGGCTGCGGCTGGTTTCGCGCGGGTGGAGTAGTTCCCACATTTGTTGCAGGGTCTTTTGATCGAATCCGCTGCCGGCCTGGCCGATGTGAATCAGTTGGCCTTTGTGGTTGTAGAGCCCGAGCACGATGGAGCCGAAGTACTGGCGGCTGCCTTCAGGATCGGTGTAGCCTCCGATGACGCACTCCAGGGTGTGGGTGACCTTGATCTTCAGCCATTGGTGGCTGCGGCGCTCCTCGTAAAGGCTGGTGCGGCGCTTGGCGAGGACGCCCTCCAGTCCTTTTTCCTTGGCCGCTTCAAACAAAGCCACGCCCTGAGGAAAATGGTCGGAGAAGCGAACCAAGTCGTTGGGCGCGATCAGGTTGGCGAGTGCCGCTTTGCGTTCTTCCAGGGAGACACGGCGCAGATCGTAGCCATCGCCATAGAGCAAATCAAAGACGTAGTAGACGATGGGGATGCCGGCGCGTGCTGCGGTGCGGCGGCCGCTACTGCGGAGGCCGGTGCGCTGCTGCATCAGGCTGAAGGAAGAGCGGCCTTGCTCGTCGAGGGCGACGACTTCTCCGTCGAGCACCGCGGTGTGGGCCCGGAGGAACGCGGGCAGCTGCTGGAGTTCAGGGTACTGGCCGGTCAAGTCATTCTGGTTGCGCGAGACGAGGCGAGCTTTGCCGTTTTCGACGAAGGCGACGGTGCGGTATCCATCCCATTTGATTTCAAAGAGCCACTCGGGATTGTCGAAGGGTTTCTCGGCCGGCGTGGCCAGCATGGGATGGACGACGGCGGGCATGCTGGCCTTGCGCGCGCCGTTCAAACCACTCAACGCAGAGGACGCGGAGGAAATTAGCTGGTTTTTCTTGCTTGCGTCAGAAGAGCCGGTTGCCTGGGGTTGAGAAACACCGCGGCGCGCTTTTTTCTTTGCCTCCGCGCCCACTGGGTTGAGTTTCTTGCGTTTCTTCTGGTCCAGCTTGGCGAGGGTCTCGGCCAGCCAGGGGGCTTTCACCTTTCCCGGTGTGGCCGGACGGCTACTTTTCCATTCGGCTGAGCCTTCATCTCCGGCGATCTGGGACATGCTGCGTTGGCTGAGGACTGACGAGTCGTATTGCTCGATGTCATAGCCTTCGACGACAGCATCGTCGTGCTTCTTGATCAGCAGCCACTCGTTGCCTTTGCTTCCCGGGCGGCGCGCCTTGATGTGGACCAGGGCGAAGTCGCCGCGCAACCGCTTGCCTTGCAGACGGAATTTCAGGTCTCCCTTGGCCAGCATGGCAGCGGCTTCTTTCTCGGTACCGGGCACATATTTTCCGTCGACCGGAACGGGGGAGAGCGGCTGCCAGGCGCCTAGGTCCCACACCATCACAGCGCCGGCGCCGTAGTTGCCTTCGGGAATGGTGCCTTCGAAATCGAAGTAAGAGACGGGGTGATCTTCCACCTGCATGGCCAGGCGCTTGTCCGCGGGATCGAGCGAGGGGCCTCGGGGCACGGCCCAGGACTTGAGCACGCCCTCCATCTCCAGGCGAAAGTCAAAATGCAGGCGGGTGGCACGGTGCTTCTGGACCACGAAGCGGTGAGCGGACTTCTTTTCGACCTTGGGTGGGGGCTCGGGCGTATCTTCGAAGCGACGCTTGCGCTTGTATTCTTCCAGGGCCACAGCAACATTCTAGCGCCTAGGATGATGCCGAATTGGCATTAGATGGGCCCCGGCACGGGGCAGAAAACGCGCCGGGGCATTTCAGATCACGCTGCCCGGGCGACAGCGATGCGATGGGTGGTTGAAGTCTCGACGGTGAAGGTGTCGATTTTGGGATCGCCCTTCATCATGGGCCGGAGCAGGTCCACGATGCGGGGGTAGTGCTCGCGATGGTAGCGCTCGGCATCTTCTTTGGTGTTCCAGAAGCTGACAGAAAGCAAGCGCTCGGGATCGGTTTCAGAAGTGAGGCCGATCACCTCCACGAAGCCCGGCTGCTTCTGCAGGACCGGCAGCACATCGTTGCGCAGCTTGTTGGTAAAGTCTTCCCTTTTTTCCGGTTTCACGTGGCATTCCACAATGCGTGTAAACATGGGGGAAACTCCTTTCGCATTTGTTGGGAAGGTAAAGGTTCCGGCCCGTCGGCAAACAGCTCGAAGCACCAGCCTGACACGGCGGGGAAGGATGGGTGACTGCTGTTGGTTTACTGGGAGACGATAGCAAACATTATATTCCGAGGACGCGGCAAAGTTTTGCACAGGCCCCGAATTTCCATCGTACTCTCCTATCCCGCTGCGGTGGTTTTGTTTAGAATCACACGCGTGAATTGGAATTCTCTCCGAGGGGATATGCGGCTGAGGTTGGTTCGGGGACTGGTGGTGCTGGTCGTTCTGGGGACGACGCTGGGCGCGTCTGCGCAGACCGCGAATGGAAATGCGCCGGCGCAGGCCAACAACTCCGAAACCAAGCCGACGAAGTTTGGCGAAGCGGAAGCGGCCGGGGTGCTCGATCGATTTCGCCAGGCACTCGAGTCCAACAGCCAGCGGCGGCTGCTGAAGTTGTTTGATGCGGCCAAGATGCCGGACTATCCCGCATTCCGCGACCAGGTGGCACAGTTTTTCGACAAGTATGAGGCGTTCCGGGTGCAGTATCGCATCACGCAGGTTTCGGACGAGGAAAACGTCGGGGTGGCGCTGGTGGACTTTCAACTGGAAGCGACGCCTAGCGGAGACGCTTCGCCGAATGTCCGCAAACACGCGCAGTTGCGGCTGGTGATGTCCTGGGAGGGCAAGCAGTGGAAGATTGTGGATCTGGCGCCGCGGGGATTGTTTAACTAGCGGTAGGCAATCAGCAGTTAGCAGCTAGCAATTAGCAAAGCAGCCATTGGTGATTGATCCCCCTCGGTTCGGCAAAATCTATGAAAAGAGAATATCCAGAAACACCGTTGGTGGGTGTTGGCGCAGTCATCATCGAGGACGGGCGCGTGGTGCTGGTGAAGCGCGGGCATCCGCCGCTGGCGGGGGAATGGTCGATTCCCGGTGGCGTGCTGGAAGTGGGTGAGATGCTGCGCGGGGCGGCGGTGCGCGAGGCGCAGGAGGAGACCGGGCTCACGGTGCTGGCCACGGAATTGTTGGGCGTGTACGACCGTGTGCTGCACGACAACCGGGGCCGGACCCTTTATCACTATGTGCTCATTGATTTCCTGTGCCGGCGCGTGGCGGGAGAGCCGCAAGCCGCGGGTGATGCGGCGGAGGCGCGCTGGTTTACGCGGGAAGAAGTCGACAAGCTTGGTCTGGCGGAGGACACGGCGGAGGTCATCCGGAAGGGATTCGAGAGGGCGGAGCGGTGAACGAGTGACAACTCCGCTTGATGGCGAGTCCCTCACCTCTGCCTCCCGACGAGAGACGCAGCAAGCTGCGTCTCTACCGCATCGAGAGTGGCGCGGTTCTTTACTTGCCGGTCGAGGTCTGCTGGCTGGCGACGCATTGCCACTGGCCGGTGGGCATCTTCACCCAGGTGTCGGTCCAGCGCTCGCTACGGTCAACCCTGGTGCCGTCGCCATCGATACCTTTTCCGGCCCAGGCGCCGGTGGCGATGGCGGTGTTGCCATAGACGGTGACCTTTACGTCGCTGATGGCGTTGTGTTCCCACTTTCCGCCCTTAAGGTTGGAAAGCAACGTGGCCTTGCCAGAGGTTCGGCCGTCGGTGTCGGTGTTGACAAAGGTCTCGGCGAGCATGGGGGCGACTACATCGGCCTTGCCATCCCGCTGGGCGGCAGCCCACTGGTTCTCCAATTCGGTGATGGCTTTCTCGACACTGCGGTTGCTGGTCTGCGCGGACGTGGGAAGAACGAGGATCGTGGATAGGGCGAAAAAGAATGCGACTGCAAAGGATCGTTTCATGGAATCTCC
>JBGPJK010000240.1:0-7114 GCA_041485425.1 Terriglobia bacterium
CCCCGGTGGGCACGTGAACCCGGCGGGAGCGCTTTGGCCCTCGGGGGTGCAAGGCTCTGGCTGTGGCGGTAGTTGCTGGGCCACTGTGTGCTGCGAGATAAGAACGGTCAGGGTGAGAAGAAGAACAAAAGAAAGTCGATTCGTGTACTTGCAAAACGATGCTCTCCCCATACGTGTTTCCTCCTGTGTGGGGGAGCGGAAGCGCCCTTCGGCGCTCTGGACAATGTCGTGCACTTGTCAAGCCAGACGTAGTTTTCAAGACCCAATATCCTGCGAAACATACAAGGCCTTATCTCCCTGCGGTTGTCATCAACGGGAAACACGAGTGAGACGATTGCCAGGTTACTTCCGATGATTACGATCGTGCCATGAGAGGGTGCAAGGTATTTCACTGAGTTGCACAATGATTCCACGAATGGATATCCGTGGTTCATGAGAATCCGGGCTTCCACCACGGACTGCTTAGGGGTGTGCGCGCAGGGCTCTTTCGCGCGGCTGACGCCGCGGGCTGTATTCTAACGCCGCTACGCGGCTGCACTCAGGGCAGAACTGCGGCCTGAGCGAGCCCGCAGGACTTTTAGTTCAGCTCAAATTCCGCCCCTGCTAATCCGCGCCAGCCGGCTCGCCCCCCAACCCGATTTTGGTGCGCATCTCCCGCGCCAATTCATATGCCGCCCGGATTTTTGCCTCGGCAGCATTGGGCAGGTTCGGCACCTGCAGCGCCATTTCGCAGGACAGTAGCATCGCCGTTACCGTCCCCTTGAGTTCGCTTCGCAGCGCCTGTTCCGCCCCCTGTCGTGCGACGATGACTTCGCGCTTGCGACGGCACAGCGCGGCCCGCAACTCCCGCACCACCCGCTCAATTCCGCTGATGGCGAGGTTCACGTACACCGGCATGGCTGTCCCAATATGCTGCAGAACCATCTCACCACCGTCGGGCTCTGCCTCTAACAACGACTGATCAATCACGATGGCCGAGTACTCCTGCGCCCGCAATTGTGTCGCCGCTTCGCGCAGCGTGGCGGCCACTTGCGCAGCTTCATTGGTTGCTTGCTGGAGCGCGCCGGCACATTCTTGGGCTCTTGCGGAAGGCGTGATTAGTAAGATCATGGCTACTTAAATTGCACGTCTCTGACCACAATCTTTGCAACTGAAAACGCGCTACTTATGCCTTTTCCCGTCCCCATTGCTTCCCATTGCGGGAAGCCCGACTCGCACCCCCGCTTATTCTTGGGAAGCGTACTCCTTCAATTTCCGGTACAGCGTCGTCTTACCGATCCCCAGCAGCCGCGCTGCCAGCAACTTATCCCCATTCAACTGGGCGATCGCGCCCAGGATGGTCTGCTTTTCCAATTCCACCATGGGAATAATCCGGGCTGGGGAATCTCCACCCGAAGGCATGCCGTCGGAAGCGCTGTGGATGGAGGTCGGTAAATCATTCACGTGCACGACTGGGCCGGTGCTGAAAGCACAGGCCCGTTCCAGGCAATTTTCCAGCTCGCGTACGTTGCCCGGCCAATCGTAGGCCAGCATCACTTTCAGTGCCTCATCGCTCAGAGTCCTCTCCTGGCCCGAGGTCCGCGACAGCCGCTCCAGGAAGTGTCCCGCCAGCAGTGGAATGTCCTGCCGCCGCTCGCGCAGCGGCGGAATCCGCAGGCTGAGCACATTCAGCCGGAAATACAAGTCCCGCCGGAAGGTGCCTTGCGCCACCGCCTGCTCCAGGTCGCGATTGGTCGCCGCCAGGATTCTCACATTGATCGGAATACGCTTGGTACTTCCGACCGGCCGGATTTCTTTCTCCTGGATGGCACGCAACAACTTGGCTTGCAGATCGACCGGCAGCTCTCCCACCTCATCCAGAAATACCGTGCCGCCCTCGGCAATGGCCAGCAGCCCCTCTTTCGACTGATTTGCGCCCGTGAACGCGCCCTTCACGTAGCCGAACAACTCGCTCTCGATCAGTGTGGGAACCAGAGAGCCGCAGTCCACCGGGATGAAGGGCTTGTCGCGGAATGGCCCGGAGAAATGGATGGACCGCGCCACCATCTCCTTGCCGGTGCCGCTCTCGCCCAGGATCAGCACGGGATGGCTGCTGTGCGCCGCCTTGGCGATGATCCGGTACAGCTTCTCCATCTCCGGCGCCCGCCCCACAATGCTGCCGAAGCCCTGCTTGGATTTGATCTTCTCCCGCAACATGCGATTCTCGGTCTTCAGCTTCAGGTGACCCGCCACCCGCTCCAGCAGCAGCTTGAGCTCATCCATGCCGAACGGCTTGGTCACGTAGTCGTAGGCTCCATTTTTCATGGCTTGCACCGCCGACTGTACCGTGCCGTAGCCGGTCACCACGATCACCACGGCGTCCGGCCGGCGCTCCTTGATCTGGTGCAGGGCCTCCAGGCCTCCCGCTCCCGGCAATTTCAAATCGAGCAGCACTACATCAACCCCATGCGCGTCCAGCAAACGGTAGGCGTGTTCGGCCGAATCCGCCGCGAAGGTATTGAAGCCCAGCGATTGGGCTACTTCACGGCAGGCTTCGCGAATCGCACGCTCATCATCGACGACCAGAAGGTTCAGGAAGTTTGCTCCTTCGATCTGGGGTGGGTTCAGTAGGGTGGCTTCTGCAGTAGTCATGATTTGTTCCTCTTTAATTCACCAGGATCTTGATTCACTCGGATTTGTGGGCCGGGTTCGTCCAATACTTCCCGTAGCTTTTGTGCCAGAGCGCTGCCGGTGAACGGTTTGCGAAACAGCACGATCGGTTCCAGGTCGTGGTTTCCGTCCGTCCGGTTGTAGCCGGACATGTACAGCACTCGCAGGTTGGGCCGCGCGACTCGCAATTGCCGGGCGACTTCTCGTCCGCTCATGCCCGGCATCACCAGGTCCGCCACCAGAACATCGATGTTCCCCGCGTGGCGGCAAACCTTAAGCGCTTCGGCGCCGTTCGCGGCTTCCAGTACCGAGTATCCGCACTGGCTCAAAACCCGGCGGGCGGACTTGCGCACCGCGGAATCGTCTTCCACCAGCAACACCGTCTCGTGCCCCTTCAGGGCTGGAGTGCTCAGCGAGATCGGCGCCTCCGCTTCGAACTCTGCCTGGACCCGCGGCAAACGGACGATGACTCGCGTTCCCTGTCCCAGTTCGCTCTCCACCGCGATCGTGCCGCCGTCCTGTTGCACGACGTTGTGTACGGTGGCCAACCCCAGGCCGTTGCCCTGCCCCGGGCGCTTGGTGGTGAAGAAGGGTTCGAACAGGTGAGACCGCGTTTCCGCATCCATGCCACAGCCCGTATCCGTGACGGTGAGCTCGATACCCGGAGTGAGATCCTGGTCCTGTCCGTCACGCTTCTCCTGGACTCCCGCGCAGTTCCGGGTTTGCAGCGTGACTCGCCCGCCGTCGGGCATGGCGTCGCGCGCATTCAGCACCAGATTGAGGATGATCTGCTGTGCCTGCGCCGGATCCATCTTCACGCACCACAAGTCATCCGCCAGCTCGGTCACCAGGTCAATGTTCTCGCCAATCAGCCGCGACAGCAGATTCCGCATCCGGGCGACCACCTCGTTCAACGACAGCACCCGAGGTTCGACGACCTGCTGCCGGGCTACCGCCAGGAGTTGCTGGATGAGTGCTCCGCCATGCTCACCCGCGAGGCGAATTTCTTCCGCGTGGTGGCGCAAGCGGCTGCTGCCCTCCAGGCCGGCCATCAGCAGATCGCAGTAAAGCATGATCCCGGTGAGCAGGTTGTTGAAGTCGTGCGCCACGCCGCCCACCAACCGGCCAATGGCTTCCATCTTCTGCGCCTCGTGCAGTTGCCGCTCCGCCTGCTTGCGCTCGGTGATGTCCTCCACCATGCCGATGGTGAACTCCGGATTCCCGTCCGGCCCCCGCACCAGCGAAACCGTCAGCCGCACCCAGCCCGTGGCCTTGTCCTTGCGGAGATAACGCACTTCGATTTGGAAGTAGTCCCGCTGGCCCGCCACCATCTCTTCGAAGAGTTCGAGATCGGTAGCCACGTCCTCGGGATGCGTGAAATCGCGGAAATGCATTCCCCGCAGTTCGGCGTGACTATAGCCGAGCATGCGCTCCACGGCAGGGTTGCTTTCTACTACCCGGCCGTCGGTGGTGCATTGCACAATGCCGATGGCCGCAGCGTCGAAAATTGCCCGGAAGCGCTTGTCACTCTCCCGCACCAGACGGCGGCGTTCGCCGTGACTGATATCGCGCGCGCTGATGATGAGCAGGTCGCGGTCATCGGCGCGAAACCTGGCGCAAGAACTTTGCACCCGGATGCGGGTTCCATCCCGCCGGGTGCTGGTAAATTCGCAGGCGGGATAGCCGCACTCGCTTGCTGGGCCTTCCCCCATGCCCTGGGCAGAAACCCGGGTGCAGGCGCGGCCCGGCGGCACAAATTCCGACAGGGCTCGCCCCTCCACCTGCGAGCTGGAGTGATATCCGAACATCTGCGCGAACGCTTGGTTGGCGTAGAGAACCCGGCCGCTTTCGATGACCGTGAGACTCTCCGGACAAGCCGCCACCGCGGCCTGCAACAGCCGGGGATCAGCAGACCCCTCGCCCTTGGCGTGAACCTGCACGATGGCACTCATAAAATCGTGCCCGATAAAACCTCTCCGCTGCGCCTCGTGAACCGCCTGGCGGGGGAGTTTGGCGGATCACTCAGAAGCCGCACGTCCAACAAATAATCCAGGAAAGGGAGGACCCGAAAGTAATGAGTTGGCTCCCGAATCGGGAACCAATCACGATCACTGTTTATTCGCGCACGCTCCCTATTTGGGAAGTCTAGGCCGCCCGCGGCTCCGTGCTAAGTGCGCTCGTCACAGGGAGTTGTGACGAAAGAACAGGGTTCCCTCTCCGGCCCGGGGCCAAAAGGGGACAAAAAATGGGCGCGGTTCCTCGCGCCCATTTCGGAAATTCACCTTGGGATCGAGCTCAGATTTGCACGCTCACGGGCTGCGTCAGGCGAAACGTCAGCCGCCGCTCGGCAGAAAACCCCACATCCTTCTGGCCAGTCGCGTAAGCGGTTCCGGTGCCGCCAGCGGCCCCAATCGCGCTCCCGATCAGCGCGCCTTTCCCGCCGCCCGCGATTCCACCGATCAGCGCACCCGCGCCCGCGCCGCCGCCGATCATCGCCAGATTGCGCTTTTCATGCGACCCGCCTTTGGCGAAGAGGCTGGAGGTCTGCAGCGGAAGCGACTTGCCATTCACGGAAATCGACGTCAGGGTCAGCCGCAGATAGCCCGGGTCCTGCAAGTGGCCGGAAGCCTTCGCAGCCACTACCCGGCCCGTGATTGCAGCCCCGCGCGGCGCCACCGTCTGCCCATCCACGATGATGGGCTCGTCTAACACTGCGTCAAAAGAATCACCGGAGCGCGATGCGGCACTCGACAGCGAAGACTGCAGCCGGATGGTAACCGGTGTGCCGGCCGGAATTCCTTGCGGGGTGATTGAGCCAGTCGGGGAGATCCCCCCCTTGTCAGCGGCGCGATCAAAGGGCAGTTGCTGCTCGTTGGCGGCGTTCTCCTCCGATCCCTGCACCCCCGGTTGCCGCGAACACCCGGCAGCCCATGCCAGTACCAACACCAGAGCTGCGAAACTCGTCGCCGTCCAGCTCTTCATGAAGTTGATCCTCCTTAGTGCCTACCACTCCTGACAAGCCGCAAGGGGGATGCCATCGTCCAGCCTCAAGGAATCAGTAACTTAGGAGAAGCGAGCCGATACCAGCCATGTACTTTTTGCAGGTAGTTCTGGCAGAGGGGTGAAAGGAGGCTAGCGGCTTGACCATGGTCATTGACCATGGTACCCTATCCACAGGTGGGATCATGGAAGAAATTGCCATCTCGAAATTCAAGGCCACCTGCCTCGCGGTACTGGAGAGGGTCCGCAAAACGGGAAAGCCGGTATTGGTGACCCGCTTCGGCGAGCCCGTCGCCGAGGTTGTGCCACCGTCGCCGGCGCAGATGCCGAAGAGAAATCTGGGTGCGCTTCAAGGGACTGGCCGCATCTTAGGCGACATCGTTTCCCCTGCCAGCGACGAGGACGACTGGGAAGTGTTGCGCTGATGAAACTCCTGCTGGACACTCATATCTGGGTGTGGAGCGTAGTCGAAACCGATCGCCTCTCCCGGCGGGTGGTAAGGGAACTGGAGAACCCGGAAAATGAGCTGTGGCTATCTCCCATCAGCATCTGGGAATTACTCATCCTGTGCCAGAAAAAACGCATTTTGCTGAATGAGGAGCCTGACGTGTGGATCCCGCGAGCCATGCGTGCCCTGTTCTTAAGAGAAGCGCCCATCACGCATGAAGTCGCGCAGGAAACCGGGCGTGTGCGGTTGGCGCATCGCGACCCGGCAGACTATTTTCTGGCGGCGACGGCGCGAGTCTTTGATCTCACCCTGGTCACCGCCGACGAGCATCTCCTGAACACGCCGGATCTTTCGACCCTGGCGAACCGCTAGCCGTGTCTTCCGAAGCACGCCTGGACGCATCCTCGCCGAGCGCAACACCGGCTCCGCTCCGTTTGTCACGGTCACCGCTTCCGTGCCGGTGCGGAATGATTCGACGATTTACGCGCGCTTTGGGGATTGGTTTGCGTGGTTGAACGTGGGAGCACTGGTGGTAGTCATTTCCAGGCTGGCATTCGCACGCCGCAGCGAGCAAAGCCCATGACGCCATTTATCGCATCCATACGCGCCATTTGACGGGTCCGCCATTTGTCGCTATCATAGACGACAATATGGTAAACGAACTGCGGGCTGTGGTTGCGGAACTGGGAGGAAAGCAGGCCCTTGGTCGCACCCTTTCGAGCGACCGTGACCTGCGCGAGGCTATCCGGGAAGGTTTTCCTCCCGGGGTCGTCGAGGAGTTGATGCGTGCCTCTGGGCTGACCTTGAAGGAACTCGCCGCCGCGCTGGATCTTTCTCCGCGCAGCTTGCAACGCCGCCGTCGCAGTGGAAGGCTGGCACGTTACGAATCCGATCGGCTCTACCGGCTGGCCCGTATCGTGGCGATCGCCAATGAATGCCTGGGTGATCGTGGCCGGGCCCTGCGATGGCTTAAGCGCCCTAACCGCGCCTTGGGTGGGCTGGCGCCGGTTGCTGCAA
>JBGPJK010000241.1:0-7109 GCA_041485425.1 Terriglobia bacterium
AGGGCAGCGGATTGTCGCCTACTTCGTGCTCAACCAGGTGGCGGACGCGGAAAAGAAGGTTCCGCAGTACCTGGTGCTGCTGACCGAAAATAAAGATGGCCTGCCGTGGGACTTCGATCAGGCACGGATTTTCACCTGGAACGTGAAACGCCATCGTTACGAGACCGCCTATCGCGAGCGCAAGTTGGTGGGAGTTTTCCCGGTGAGCGTGGGCAGCGCGGATTTCGGCAAAGAGGGCGTGCTGCCGACCTTCACGTTGCGCGTGAAGGGCGACGACGGCAAGACGCTGGAACGGAAGTACAAAATGAACGGACCGATCGTGCGCCGGGTCCTGTCGCCGGAAGAGGAGCAGGCGAAGGCGGCGGGCACGGGACGGAAGCGGCGGTGAGAGGACCGGGGATTTAGTGAATTAGTGATTAGAGCGTGTTTCATAAACAGTGCCTCAGCGTAATCCAGAAGCAGGCGACATAGAAGAACGCAGAGTAGGTGGAGAGCAGATGCTCATGACGAACCAGCAACCGGCGGAACTGGCCGAACCAAGCGTTGGTTCGCTCCACAATCCAGCGGCGCCGGTAGCGGCGCAGTTTGCGTCCGTCTTCGTAGCGCCGTTCTATGTTGTTCGTCCGGTAGGGAGCAATCAGTTCAATGCCTCGCTTCTTCAGTCGCTCGCGCAGCGGATCGGAGTCGTAGCCGCGGTCGGCAATCACGCGCTCGGGCTTTTGCCGCGGGCGGCCTTTCGGCCGTGGTACACGGACTTCGCCGAGCGTGGCTTCCGCAAGCTTAAATTCACTCGGAGAGGCACTTTCCAGCCGAACTCCCAGCGGAAGACCTTGACCGTCGACCAGTACCATCCACTTCGTTCCCTTGCCGCGCTTGGTTTTACCGACTGCCGAGCCCCTTTTTTCGCTGGGGCGAAGCTGCCATCGAGGAAGGTTTCGTCCCACTTCAGCAGACCGTGCTCGTCGAGCGCCCCCAGGAGTCCGCGCCAAGCATCGAGCCACACGCCTTCCTCTTGCCACTGTTTGAGCCGTCGCCAACAGGTCGAGGGCGAAGGAAACTCGTCCGGCAGAAAGCGCCATGCCGCTCCGGTTTGCAGAATCCACAGAATCCCCTCGAAGCAGGCCCGGTTGGACGCCCAAGGTCGGCCACGGTTATCCCGGCGGCGCCTCGGCGGGGGAAGTAGGGGCTCAACAAACTCCCACTGGTCGTCGCTCAACAGCTTCTGCCGTTTCTTCATGGCAGAAGCTCACCGCTTCCGGGGCTCACACGTAAGTAGCTGATGTGAGGCTGAACCTATTTATGAAACACGCTCTAGATCAGGTCGCAGCGCTTGCATGTACTGAGTGAAGCCGGGGCAGGCTGCGGATTTCATTTTGGAACTGACAGAGTATGGGTGCCGAGATTCCATACTCCCACCCTTCGAAAAGCGCGAAGGGTGGGGCACCCACATTCGCGTTGCGCTCGCCAGATCAAAGGGTGCGCCACCCGCCGGCGGGATGTCCGCATAGAAGAATCATGGCCGAGGTAAAGGCCGAATCGATGGTTGGTGCAACGACCGCAAGGTGATTCGCAACGTGGAATCTGCCAGACGTCTTAGACCTCAACCACGGGCGAGCATCTCGGTGCTAGCGCACCGAACCGGTTAGGTGTCTCTTGGCAACGCCTTCGCTCTTATCGAGGGCTAGCCCCCACTTGTTAGGCACGGGCGCTATTTCTGCCAACTCCTAGCACTGCTGTCATCAGCATTGCGCAGTTCGCACCCTAACGCATCCCCGAACAGCGTCTTGCTCTCCGCTTGCCCGTAGACGTGCAGAATCTCAAGGTTGGGCAGGGACAGCTCGTACGTCTTGAACGTACCCCTGCACTCACAGATGCTAACCGGGACGACCTCTGCTGCAACCAAGATGCGATTGGCATCTAACCACTGGATGATGGCAGTGTTGGGCGGGACTGGAACTTCGCACTTCACAGGGGAACCGAATGCCTTTTCAACGGACGGGGAAACGTCAACTCTTCGCAGCCCATTCTCCTCCACGTAAAAAATGTAAGCGTGCTGTCCGATGCCGCCCCCGCCTTCGGTCTGATTCACGGCAAACGCCTTTGAATCGGGAGACCACAACACCTCCGTGCGCCATCCGCTCAACCGCTCACTGAACTGCTTCTCCCCGACTGTCACGTGATAGGAAACGTAACCGTCCGGGTCCTTGTCATCTCGCAAATTCTCGATGGTTAGTTGGCTCTGTCCACCGGGGGATTTTATCTGTCTCTCCATCGATCCATGCCGGGAATACAGCGGCTCTTTGCCGCAGCCGACTTTGTTATCGACTGCGTTGCATGTAAGCCCGAGCAAAAACGCACTGAGGAGGATGCCACAAGCGCTCATGCCAAACCGAAATAATCTCACCCTTCGTTTCACCAAAGCACCTCCTCTGCGAAAGCCTTTACGTTCCTCTCTCCTAGCTCGTACCAGCCGGGCAAGACATTCCTCCCGGAACCGTTATCGTAACGGGCACCTTTCCCATGTCGCTGCCGGTTACGAGTTCAAGGATTAGTGCGCCCGGATTACTTTTCATCAAGAAGTTTTGCACGTTCGGTACAGTCCTGCTGCCGATGGTGTCAGTGATGCCGGAAAAAGACTGTGACGAACCAGGCCATGCTAGAGGTCCTGTGTAACCGACAGTTCCCGATATCTGCGCCCCTGAGAATCCTGATCCTGTCCTGAATCCAAACTGCCTCGGGATGGCTGCTGCGCTTCCAGGTGCAACAAGAGTTCCCGGAACGCCGCCTTGTTGACCAACTGTCGCTGGGTTACCGCCTAGCACCCTAGCTGTTCCTGTGCAGGTCCTCGGTGGGAGAAAGAAGGTCGGGTTAGGAGTGCCGTTGTTTGCGGCATCGCCGCCACCCTCGGTTGCCGACAGCAATATTCTATCGCTAGTGCCACGACCGCTACCTCTGCCTCCGGCCAATGTGGCCAGAATCGAACCGCCCATCATGCCCCAAACAGACGGGGAGTCTAATGTACCGACTGGGGGAGGAAGAGGGGCGACTACGCATATTGAGTAATCGCAAAGGCCGAATGGGTCAATGAAGTTGATGGGGTTGTTCATCACATACGCATAGCGATTCAGCGACTGGGGATTCGACAAATCCACCGCCGCCAGCCCCGCCGGGTCCGGAGAATTCCAGCGGCCCGAGACCGGGTGGTACTCGCGATACATGAAGTCATACAGCCCTGAATGCGTATCCTGGTTCTGTCCGGTGAAGTCGCGGTCGGTGGTTCCCGTCGTCTCGGAATACGACTCTCCGTAGGGCGCGTAAGCACCGTCGTAGTATAGGGTTCTGCTCGGAGTGGAAGCCAGTCGCGACGTGCCCAGCCAATCGGCGTGCCGATAGTATGCCAGCCCCGATGCGTTGTACACCGCCTGCGCTCCGGCTGGCAGCGGCACAAACGCCTTTTGCAAAGTCGAACCGTTCATCAAGGCGAGTTTGCTTCCGTTCGGGCCGTACACGACCTGAGTATAGCTGCCGCCGCGATTCTGTTCCACCATTCGGCCCAGCGCGTCGTAGGTGAGATTTACGGTAGAGCCCGAACGCGTGATCGATACCGGCTTGCCTTCCGCATCCCATGAATAGCCATATGTCGCATCCGAGGAAATGCCGGTTAGGTTGCCGTTCGAATCGTAGCTGTTGCTCATGTTCGTCAGCCGGTTCGTGACCGCAAGGCGATTCGCAACGTGGAATCTGCCAGCGTCTCCAGACCCTCAGCCACGACCATCACCACGGTGCTTGCGCACCGTACCGGATTGGTGCGTCTTGACAACGCCTTCGCTCTTATCGAGGGCCACCCGCCCATAGCCTGATGATCGCCCTAACCAGCAGAGCTGGCACAAGTACCAGGAATAGGGCAACTACGCTGACAAGAACAGGTGATTGTAGCCACCAATCGCGCAAGCCGTCTAAATCGAGTCGCACATAGGTAGCCAGGCCGAAAACAGGTAATCCCAAAAACAACGTTGTCACCAATCTCCGTACTTTAGGATTTGGAGGCACACCAAATACCTTTGCCACGCAGTTGCTCCACATCACGGCAATCAGGTAGCCAATGACTGGGACGATGAATGCGAATGCCAATACCATCGCGAGTTTGTTGATTTCGTTCGTCATTTTCTACCAGTGAACAGCACAAACAACGCCAGAGTAGACAAAGGTCGCCGCATCGTAACCGACTTTGAGCGCTCCGGCCACGTCGGCGGCTGCAGCGCTTCCCACCTTCGCAACATTCTGAAAGGCGGATTGTAGGATCGTGTCTTGCGCAACTCCAGCAAGCCCTTTGCTTACTGCGCCACCGCCCGGCAGGCCAAGTCGGGCTCCGTTCACAACCAGCGTTGTGTATGCCTCGCCAGCATTCGAAGTATTCTTGAGAGTCAGCACACCGTAATAGGCACCGCTGAACATATTCCCCAGGAAAGTTTTCCCTAAGAAACTGTCCTGGACTCTTCCCTTAGCGGCAAGGCTCATGCCCTCCGCTCCCGCAGCGGCGCACTCCAGGATGGTTCCCCGGCTGATCGTGCCGGTCGCGTTGTTTGCGGGTCTGCCTCCAGGGCCGTTTAGCGAGCAGTCGACATCGACTAGCGGCATGTCATATGTGTGGCCGTCGCTCGCTGTCTCCTGATAGTAGGTAACTCTAACTACACAACCGTTTCTATCGACGTAAACGAAGTCCGTGCATGGGCCTCCGCAATCACTTCCAGTATCCAGGCCCAATGGATCGACAAAGCGAACCGGGTTGTTCATCACATACGCATAGCGATTCAGGGACTGGGGATTCGACAAATCCACCGCCGCCAGCCCCGCCGGGTCGGGAGAACTCCAGCGGCCTGAGACCGGGTGGTACTCGCGGTACATGAAGTCATACAACCCTGGATGCGTATCCTGGTTCTGTCCGGTGAAGTCGCGATCGGTCGTTCCCGTCTCGGAATACGACTCTCCGTAGGGCGCGTACGCTCCGTCGTAGTAAAGGGTTCTGCTCGGAGTGGACGCCAGCCGCGAGCTGCCTAGCCAGTCGGCATGCCGATAGTATGCCAGCCCCGATGCGTTGTACACCGCCTGCGCTCTCGCGCGCGCTGTCGCAAGTTCCGTAATGCATTCGGACCAGGGTTTCCGTATGATTACGGTAGTCTGCAGGATTCCTCGTTTGCGCGCGGTACGCCGCAGAGTTCCCCCGTATGTCATCCAAGAGTGTGTCCATTCGCAAAGCGCAGGAGGTCCGCGAGACCGCCGGCAAGATCGTGCCGATTCAATTCCCGGATCTCGACCATCCGGATCTCTACATCAATCGCGAACTCAGCCTGCTGGCATTCCAAAAGCGCGTTCTGGAAGAAGCGGTTGACCCCTCCAATCCGTTGCTGGAACGGGTGCGCTTCCTCTCCATTGTTGGATCCAATCTCGACGAGTTCTTCATGGTGCGGGTGGCCGGATTGATCCGGCAAATGGATGCCGGCTCGGCGGAAGTCGGCGCCGATGGGATGACGGTCCGCGAACAGCTCGACGCGATTCGCGCCGACGTCGCCAAGGTGGTCGGGAGCGCGCAGCGCTGCTTGCACCGGCAGTTGCTTCCGGCGCTCGAACAGGAAGGAATTCATTTCCTTGGGTACGCGGACCTGAATGGCCGGCAGCGTTTGATTACCGACAAGTATTTCTCCGACGTGGTCTTCCCGGTCCTGACGCCTCTCGCCTTCGATCCCGGACGGCCGTTTCCCCACATCTCGAATCTCAGCGTCAACCTCGCCGTCGTCATTCGCGACAGCCAAGGGCAGGAGCACTTCGCGCGCGTCAAGGTGCCCGACAGCCTGCCGCAAATCATTGCCGTCGACCGGGTGGCGCGCAAGAAAGCGCCGGTCAAATCGCAGGCTTTTATCTGGCTGGAGGATCTGATTGCTTCCAACCTCCAGGCCCTTTTCCCGGGAATGGAAATCGTGGAATCGCACCCGTTTCACGTGACGCGCGATGCTGACCTCGAAATCCAGGAACTGGAGGCCGGCGATTTACTGGAAACCACCGAAGAAAGCCTGCGGCAGCGCCGGTTTGGCGACGTTGTTAGGCTGCAGGTTGGCATCGGCACGCCGCGGCACATCCTTAAGATCCTGATCAGCAACCTGGAAGTGGACCGCAAGAATGTCTACCGCCTGAAAGGCCGCCTGTCGACTTCGCGGCTCAAGCATCTGGCCGACGTCGACCGCCCGGACCTCAAGTGGCCCAATTTTGTCGGCAGGGTTCCTCCGCCGCTGGAAAACGAAAGCGAAGACGAAGATATTTTTGCGGCGATACGGCGCCGCGACATCCTGCTGCACCATCCCTTTGATTCGTTCACTCCCGTTCTTGATTTGCTTTCCAAAGGTGCGCACGACCCGGCGGCATTGGCCATCAAGATGACGCTGTATCGCGTGGGGCGGAACTCTCCGGTGGTAAGACAGTTGCTAGAGGCCATCGAGGAAGAAACCCAGGTTGCGGCGCTGGTCGAGCTCAAAGCCCGCTTCGACGAAGAGAGCAACATCGAATGGGCAAGAGCGCTGGAAAATCAAGGCGGTCATGTGGTGTATGGCTTGCCCGGGTTGAAGGTCCACGGCAAAGCCGCGTTGATCGTGCGACAGGAGGGTGACCAGATCCGGCGCTACGTGCATCTGGGAACGGGCAATTACAACCCCACCACGGCGCACCTTTACACCGACGTCGGGCTCTTGACGTCCGATGAGGATATTGGAGCGGACGTCACCGACCTGTTTAACTACCTTACCGGCTATTCGGCCAAAACCGATTACCGCAAGCTGCTGGTGGCTCCCATCAACATGCGCGCTCGACTTGAGGAGCTGATCCGGAGGGAGATGCATCATCAGGCGGCCACCGGCAATGGCCGAATCATTCTGAAGCTGAATTCGCTGACCGACGCCAAGATGATTCGTCTGCTCTACGAGGCATCACAGGCGGGGGTGAAGATCGATCTGCTGGTGCGGGGAATGTGCTGTCTCCGACCCGGTTTTCCGGGCGTGGCTGACAACATTCGAGTCATCAGCATCGTCGGCCGATTCCTGGAGCACAGCCGGATCTTTTAC
>JBGPJK010000242.1:0-7076 GCA_041485425.1 Terriglobia bacterium
AAAACAGCCGAAATTGGGGGATAGAAAATGTCCAGGCGACCCGAGGAAATCGTTTATAGGGCATCCTGACGCGATTGCATTTCTGCGAATTTCTAGAAAGTGAGTTTTTCAACACCCACAGACGACTACACCAACTACCCCGAAAACGGTGGTTTCAAGGACCGGAATCCACTGGTCCCAGGTTCAAATCCTGGCGGGCCCACCAAGGGTTTTCAACGCAACGCCGCCGTCCCGCCGTCCCAACCTGCCCTGAGCGGAGTCGAAAGGTGGACCAGCCCGCCCTTGTGCAGGAAAAGAAGCGCGAAAATGCTGGGACACCCAGCAGATTGTTGGTGCGCGCAGGGTCCTTCACCCGGCTGAAGCCGGGTTCAGGATGACGCCATCAATTCGGTGTAGCGCCCGAACCGCAGCGCCCGAGCTGTAGCGTCCGAAATGTGGCGCGTGGGCGCCGCAATCGGTTCTCCAAATTTCAGCAGGCAAGCTCTGTCCTCCACGCGTGGGCCGGGTGGCCCTTGACCAGAGCCTTCGCTCTTATCGAAGAGCACCCTCCAATTTGTGCTGATTGAAATTGTCTGCTCGATTACACTCAGAAAGGTCGTTGCGCCCAACGGAGGAAGGCCATGGCATTCGCCGGAGTCAAGGAGTTTCTTCAGCCGGGAAGCGGCCGGGAAGCGGTGGATCTGCTTGCCGAGCGTGGAGACCGCGCGGTGGTCCTGGGGGGAGGAACGTTCCTTCACGGACTCGCCGCCCGGGGCTTGCTGGGCCAGGTGGACACCTTCATCGACCTGCAGAAAGCCGGTCTTTCGTTGGTGAAGTCCGAGCGGAGCAGGCTGGCGATCGGAGCCACCACGACCTTCGCGGAGCTGGCTGAGGCGGAGCCGGTCCGGAGCAGGCTGGAACTGGGGGCGGTGCGGGACGCGCTGCAATATCCGCCGCCCCAGATTCGGAACATGGCCACGGTCGGCGGATGCGTCGCCAGCGCCACGCCGCTATTTGACCTGCCGGTGGCCTTCATGGCCCTCGATGGCTCGGTCCAGGCCCTGGGACCGCGTGCCACCAGAGAAATCGGACTGCACAAGTTCTATCTCGATTATTTCGAGCACGTCCTGGAGCGAACCGAACTCCTGACCGAAGTACTGCTTCCCAGGCTGCCTTCCGGATCAGCCAGCGCCTTCCTGAAGTTGGAAACCAACGCCAATGATCTGGCGCTGCTGAACGTCGCGGTGCGCGTCACGCTGGGCGAATCAGGAACGTGCTGTGACGTCCGTGTTGTGGTGGGCGGAGGAGTGGGCAAGGTGCCGGTACGGGCGGTTTCCTGCGAGGACGTCCTAAAAGGCCAGCGTCCAACCCCCGCCCTGCTGCAAGAGTCCGGGGACGTCGTCTCTTTTGATGTTCATCCAGTCGATGATCACCGGACTTCAGCGAAGTACCGCACCGCTGTCGCCAAGGTCTACGTCCGCCGGGCACTGCAGCGGGCCCTGGCGCGGCTGGGCGCATCCCTAAACGGCGACAACGGACAGGAATCCTGAGGGTCTGACATGAAGCAGATCATCCATCTCGACATCAACGGCGAAGCCCATGACATTGCAGTGGAGCCCTACCACACACTGTTGCAGGTCCTGCGGGATGAGCTTGGGCTCATCGGCGCCAAGAAAGGGTGCGACACCGGAGGATGCGGCTGCTGCACCGTCCTGGTCAACGGCAAGGCGGTTTACTCCTGCATGGTCTTTGCAATGACAGCGCAGGGCAAGGCCATCACCACGGTCGAGGGACTCGCGGACGGGGCAACGCTCGATCCCGTGCAGCAAGCCTTCATCGAGGCGGGAGCAGTGCAGTGCGGCTACTGCACCTGCGGGATGATCATGTCGGCCAAAGCCTATCTCTCGAGCAATGGCTCGCACTTGCCCGGCGACCTGGAGATGCGGCAGGCCATAGCGGGCAATCTCTGCCGGTGCACGGGGTACCAGAAGATCGTGGACGCCATCCGGCTGGCGGCCAGCCGCCGGGTGGAGACTTTGGCGAAAGGATGAGGACTATGCCGGAAATGAACATTGTGGGTAAGAGTGTTCTCAGGCCTGACGCCTTCGACAAGGTCACCGGCGGCAAGGGTTTCCCCGTGAACGTCCGGCTGCCTGGCATGCTGCACGGCAAGCTCCTGCGGAGTCCTTATCCTCATGCACGGATTCTTCGTGTTGATACCTCCAAAGCCGAACGGCTGCCAGGGGTCAAGGCAGTGCTGACGCCATCGGAGGCGCCGAAAAACAAGTTCCATCCCGTGTTCTTCTCTCCCAGCGTGGCCGCCAGCATGGTCCACGACATGCTGATCCTGAGCGACAGGGTGCGCTTCGCGGGCGAACCGGTGGCGGCCGTGGCGGCCATCACCCCCGAAATCGCCGAAGAGGCCCTGGAACTGATCCATGTGGACTACGAGAGGCTGCCGGCCGTGTTCGACCCCGAAGCGGCGATGAAGCCCGGGGCTCCGCAAATTCATGAGCATGCGCCCAACAACATCGCCATGCACCCTGTCTTTGCGTTTGGTGATTTGGAGAAGGGTTTTGAGGAGGCCGACTATGTCTTCGAGAACACTTACCAGACCCAGCGGGTCCACACCTGCTACATGGAGCCACGGGTGTGCGTGGTGGACAGCGATGCCCGCGGCAACCTGACCGTGTGGTCGTCGACGCAGCACTTGTTTGGCTTGCGCGAAAAATTGGCCTCTGCGCTCGGCATTCCTGTGAGCAAAGTGAAAGTGGTGAGACCTCCCTACATAGGAGGAGGTTTCGGCGGCAAGCTCGACATCAGCTTCCTCGAGCCGATCTCGGCCTTGCTCAGCTTGAAGACGCACCGCCCGGTGCGCATCGAGCACACGCGTTACGAGGACTTCATCACTACCGCCCGCCACCCCGTCAAGGTCTTCCTTAAGACCGGGGTGAAGAAGGACGGAACCTTCACCGCTCGCTACGCCAAGAGCATCCTCGATACCGGCGCCCACGCCACCCACGGCGCCGTGGTGCTGATGGTGCACGGCATGTACGGCTTCCTCCTTCCATACCGGTGCCCGAATTCGAAATGGGAAGGATACACGGTTTACACCAACAACATGATTGGCGGCGGCTTCCGCGGCTATGGGGCGCCCCAAGCGGCATTCGCGGTCGAGTCGCAGATCGATGAAATCTGCGACCAGCTGCATCTTGACCCGATTGAGTTCCGCTTGAAGAACGCGCACGGCGAAGGTCAGCAACATCCCTTCGACCCGGGTTTCAAGCTTGACACCTATCGCTTCGCTGACTGCCTGAAGCAGGGAGCCGCGCAAATTGGCTGGTCGAACCGCCACTCCAAGGGCAGCGGTAACGGAACGAAGAAGCGCGGGATCGGCCTTGCCTGCCAGCCCCTCTGGGTGAGCGGTTGCGTGGGTTTCCCTGATATCTATGAGCACTCCGGGGCCATCCTCAAGTTAAATGTGGATGGTGCGGTGGATTTGTCCATGGCCACAATCGACATCGGCTGCGGGCAGACCACGGTGTTGTCGCAGATTGTGGCGGAGGAGCTGGGGGTGCCGTTGGAGGCAGTCCGCATGACCTATGCCGACACCGAAACTGTCCCCTTTGATGCGCCCACCCACGCCAGCCGGGTGACCTATTCTGCGGGAAATGCCGCCAAGGCCGCCGCCGGCCAGGAGAAGAAAAGAGTGCTCGAGATCGCCAGCTCGATGCTGAAGACTACTCCCGATAACCTCGAGACTGGCGACGGCCGAGTTTACGTGAAAGGCGCCCCCGACAAGGGCCTCTCCATCGCAGACGTGGTTAAGCAAGCCGAGTCGCCCTATGTCCGCATGGTGCCGGATGGCATGCAGCGCAGTTCGCTCCAGGAGAAAGGCACAGTGATGGGAGTGGCATCGCTGGCGCCGGCCTCCAACCCGTCGCCAGCCACGGCGGAATTCGTGGAGGTGGAGGTGGACACCGAAACCGGTGAGGTCAAGGTCCTGCGGGTGGTCTATGCCCATGACATCGGCAAGGTCATCAACCCGGCGGGCGCGGAAGGCCAGGTGGAAGGCGGCTTCCAACAGGGGATGGGTTATGCCCTCATGGAGAACCTGGTCTTCGACCAGGAGAGCGGCGCTTGCCTGGCGGGAGACTTCCTCAGCTACAAGATGCCCACGGCTATGGAAATGCCTCCCGAGATTAAGAGCGTGTTCATCGAGTCCCATGAACCCACCGGACCGTTCGGCGCCAAGTCGCTGTCGGAGCCGTGTGCCATCGTGCCGGCCCCCGCTATCGCCAACGCCATTTACAACGCCATTGGTGTACGCATTCGGGAGCTGCCCATCACTCCAGAGAAGATCCTTGCGGCTTTGGGCAAGCTCTAGAGAGCCGGCGGCTCCGGTCATCGGGAGCCTGTCTGATACCGGGCGGCGGGTGGCCCGGCCTTTCGCGTTCTTTGCGAAGGCCGGGTCAGTTCAGTCGTCATTCAGAATGAAAATCTCCGCCGTCTCTCCAAGAACCGGAGAGACAAGGGCAGGGCACCCTCGTGAGTGAGATCAGAAAGAAAGGCTGGGCCAGCCCCGTGAATGATTCTTGTTCGCTTGATCTCGACAACGCTACCGGGCGCGAGCGATCACCAACGTCAGATCGTCTTCTTGCTCGCCTAACCTGAATTGTTCCGCAGCGTTCTCCATGTTCTGCAATATGCACGCTGCCTCAAGGTCCCGGTTCTTCCGCAACGTTTCCAGGAGACGCGTTTCGCCGAATTCTTCTCCACTCTGGCCAGTTGTCTCCGTGATCCCATCGCTATAAATACTCAAGACGTCTCCGGATTCCAACTGAGCTTCGGCGACGGAACACTCCCAATCCCAGAACAGGCCAAGTACCGTGGCGGTCGCGGTAAGTCTCTCAACCGCACCTCCCTTGCGGAGCAGTAGGGGCGGGTTATGCCCGCAATTGACGTAATGCAGCGTGCGTGTGGCATCGCTATACCGCCCCAGGAAAAACGTGGCATAACGGTCTCTCGGGGTGTGGTTATAGAAATGGCGATTCACCGAGGCGAGTAACTGGGGAAGATCTTTCGAGCCAGTGCCGTTCTCGCTGTGGAGGCATCCCTGCAAATTTGCCATGAGCAGGGCAGCCGCGATGCCCTTTCCTGCAACATCCGCCAACACGAACCCGAGCTCTCCCGGACCCATATCGAGAAAATCGTAATAATCTCCTCCTACCACGCGTGCCTGGATGCAGTTTCCGGCGTAATCGAGCGTCGCTAACGGCGGTTTCTCCTGAGGCAGGAGTCTGCTCTGTACCACGCGAGCACGCATCAGCGGTTCACTATCCTTCAGTTGAGACAGATCCAATTTCCAGATGTCTGCATCCGGAGCCAGACACTCAAGGCCGGCCTGGCCTTCGGTAGCAGTACCCGGTGCAGCGGTCCAGACCACCCGGAAGGATGCTTTCCGGTTACCGCATTCAACCTTGAGAACTTCACCGAGTTCGAGCGGTTCTTCAAGGCTAGCAAGGCGCGCTCCCGAGTTGGAGATGTCCACCGTGCGGGCCAACTGAGGCTTCAGCCCTGGGGCGGAACGGCATAAACGTACTGGTAGCTCTATCCGCACTCGCTCTTCTTTCCGCTCGGAGTAATGAGCCAGTGCCATGGTGATCGCTTCGCTCAGGACTGATTTTTCGCAAGGCTTCAAAAGCAAGCGGAAGATGTAGCCTTCGTTGATCGCCTTTACTGCGCAATTGAGATCAGCGTGGCCCGTGAGTAGGAGTCTTATTGTGTTGGGGGCGGCCTGGCGCACACGCTTCAGAAACTGCACTCCATCCATGCCGGCCATCTGCATGTCGGAAACAACGATCGCAAAGGGACCGTGATTGCGGAGCGCTAGCAGGCCATCTTCACCGTTGACAGCGGTTGCAATATCGAATTTGCTTTGCAGCATTTTCCTATAGCATTTCAATGCTGCCGGTTCATCGTCCACGAACAGGATCTTGCGATTCACGAGACAGCCCTTTCCCACCTCAAAGTATTCAAGACGCCGGTTCAAGGTTTCTGCTCTGGGTTGAACGGCGCATCCGCACAGACCGATATGTGTCTTGGTCGCGGACGATGACGCTTCCATGCATTCTCGACCTTCCGTGGCTGCATTGGCAGTGATCGCGGGAATCTGGGCATTACCATAGTGTTGCCCACGACGGGGCCCCTTATTGCCAACTGCTTTGTTTTCATAAGAGGGAAACACGCGTCCGTCACTTAGGTTAATTGCCGCTACTGGCGGGGCAGAGACCTAAAATCAGACTCTGGGATACAGGCGGGTGCCCACCTAATCAGGCGCATATATCGTAACGCGATGTAAATCAATCGGGATCGGGATGCCCACCTTTGGCGGTGTTCGAAAGGGGGATACCCCCGCAAGAAAGAGTAAACTGGATTTCTGCTGGGCAGGGGCTAGTTTCCGCTTTCGTTCGGCGCCGGTTCGCCCTCTTCATCTTCGGCGTGCATCAGGCCAAACTTCTTCAGCTTGTAGCGCAGCGCATCGCGCGAGATGTCGAGCAGCTTGGCGGCATGGGTCTGGTTGCCGTTGGCCTGTCGCATGGCGATCTCCACCATCGACCGTTCCACTTCTTCCAGCGATGTCCCGCCTTCGGGAATGTACAGCCGCGGCAGGGTTCGGCCGTTGGCCAGTTGCTGTCCGCCATCGCTGGAAGCGGTTCTCTCGAACGCAGTCAGCCCGCCCGACTCCGCCACCGAGAACGGCAGATACACCGGCCGGACCAGCGGCTCGTCTTCCAGAATCATGGCGCGCTCGATCGAGTTCTTGAGTTCGCGCACATTGCCCGGCCAATTGTGCCCCAGCAGCAGCCGGCGAGTCTCGTCCGTAATCCCGCGCACCGACTTCTTGAACTTGCCGTTGTAGCGTTCGATAAAGAAATCCACCAGCGGCAGGATGTCTTCTTTGCGGTCGCGCAGCGGCGGAATGAAAATCGCAATGATGGCCAGGCGATAGTACAGGTCCTGGCGGAAGTTGGATTCGCGGACGGCCTTCTCCAGATCGCGGTTGGACGCGGCGATTACCCGCACATCCACCTGCA
>JBGPJK010000243.1:0-7069 GCA_041485425.1 Terriglobia bacterium
AATCAGCAGTTGCGGGCCGCCGCAAGTGATCTCGTATGCGGGAAGAGCTTAGCCTAGTTCGAAGATCAGCAGCGGTGAACTCTCTCACGCTGCGGGATCTGCTGGCGGTAGTTTTCCGCCAGCGGCGGCTGGTGCGGATCTCGTTTGCCGGGGTGTTCTTCGCGGCTCTTCTTTATGGGCTGATGGCGCCCTCCTACCAATCACAAATGAAAGTGCTCGTACAGAAGGGCCGCGTGGACCCGGCGGTGTCGCCGGCGCCGACGCAATCGCCGCAATTCGAACGTCAGGAGGTAACCGAGGAAGAACTGAATTCTGAAGTAGAGCTGCTGCACGACGAAGAGATCCTACGCACCGTGGCGCAAACTTCGGGGCTGGCTGCGGAAGGCGGCCTGTGGTCGAAATTGCGCAACGAGGACCAGGAGGTGCGGGTGGCCCGGGCGGTGCGCCGTTTGAGCAAGCGCTTGCAGGTGGAGCCGGTGCGGAAGACGCGGCTGATAGCGGTGACCTATGCGACTTCCAATCCAGCGCAGTCGGCCAAGGTGCTGCGCTGTCTGGCCGATGCGTACCTGGAGAGGCATCTGCAATTGCGGCGACCGTCCGGGGAGTCCGACTTTTTCGAGCAGCAGATGGCGGAGGCGAGGCGCGGTCTGGAAGCGGCGGAGATTCGGTTGATGGATTTCACCAGTGAACAGGGGGTGGTCTCGGCGGCCCTGGAGCGTGATCTTGCGCTGCAGAAGTTGAGCGACGCAGAGGCTAATGACCAGCAAGTGCAGGTGGCGATTGTCGAGGCACAACAACGGGTGCAGACGTTGCAGTCGAAGCTGCAAACGCTTCCGGAGAGAATCACGACCCAGATCCGCACCGCCGACAACCCGCAACTGCTGGAGAAGATGAAATCCCGGCTGCTGGAGCTGGTGCTGCGGCGTACCGAGCTGCTGACCAAGTTCGAGCCTTCGTACCGGCTGGTGCAGGAGGTGGACCAACAGATTGCGGAAACCAAAGCAGCCATCGCAGCAGAGAATCTGACGCCGGTGAAGGACCAGACCACCGAGCAGGATCCGAACCATGAATGGGCCAAGTCGGAACTGGTGAAGACGCAAGTGGAATTGAGTGGTTTGGAGGCGCGGGCAGCGGCCATCGGCACTCTCTTGTTCAGGAACCGGCAGGGGGCCGACCGGTTAGGGGATCGCGCAATCGTGCAGGAGGACTTGCTGCGCAATCTGAAGGCGGCGGAAGAAAAGTACTTGCTGTACGCGAATAAACGCGAAGAGGCGAGGATCGGAGATGCACTCGACGAGCGCGGGATTCTAAACGTCATGATCGCGGAGCAACCGACGGTGCCGGCGCTGCCGGTGCGCTCGGAGTGGACCTACGGCCTGGTGGGCCTGGCGTTGGCGGGCACGGTGAGCACGGGCCTGGCATTCGTAGCCGACTACCTGGATCCGGCGTTTCGGACTCCGGAGGAGGTGGTGGCGTACCTGGGGTCTCCCGTGCTGGCTTCGCTGCCGCGGAGGAGCGCGTAAGTCCATGTTTGCCGGGCGTGGTCACGCTGTAGCGGGCCGGAAAAAGGGGAATTCGGCAGTCGAGGAAGGTTCAGCGCCAAGGAAAGCGCGATGAGCACAGTTGCGGAAGTGCTGCACGTAACCGCGCAGCCGGAGATTTTCGAAGAGCGGGCGGCCAAGGAAGCACGATCCGTCTCCGGCGCACGTGTGTTCTGGGATTGTGACGAATTTGCGGAGGAGCAGGTCCGCTGCCTGGTGCGGCGAGTGTTTTTCCCCGGGTGGCCTCGGCCGGCGCGGCAGGTGGTTATCAGCGCGGTGGACCAGGACACGAATGTCAGCGGGGTTTGCATGCAGGTGGGGCAGGCTTTGGCGCAGCAGATTCCGGGGAGCGTTTGCGTGGTGGAAGCAAATCGGCGCGCCCCGGAGTTCGAAAACAGTTATGGGAGGAGCACCATCGACCCGGTCTGTGGTCAGGAAACATCCGGCTCGTTACGGGAGTCCTCCCGCCAAATTTCCGGAAAGCTGTGGCAGGTACCGCTGCAGGCTTTCCTGGGTGAGAACGTGGGTGGGATGTCGGCGTCGTGGCTGCGCGGCAGGCTGAGGCAATTGCGGATGGAATTTGAGTGTGCGGTCCTGCACGCGCCGCCGGCGGTGCTGTCGAGTGAGGCCGCGCTGCTGGGCAGTTTAAGTGATGGAGTCATTCTGGTGCTGGAGGCGAACTCTACGCGCCGGCTGGCGGCGCGCAAGGCGAAGGAAATGCTGCAGGCGACGAATGCACGTTTGCTGGGGGTTATTTTGAGCGAACGGACGTTTCCGATTCCAGAGGGGATTTATCGAAAGCTATAGGAATGAAAATGCATATTCTCACCACAGAGGCACAGGAGCATAGAGAAAGCGGGGAGGGGAAAGATCCTCGCACCCGCTCCATCATTGGGGCGGCCATTGAGGTGCATCGCGCGCTTGGGCCGGGACTTCTGGAATCGGCTTACGAGGAGTGCCTGTGTCATGAGTTGGACTTGCGGGGGCTGGAGTTTCGACGGCAGGTTGAACTTCCAGTTCTGTACAAGGGGCTCAAGCTTGATTGTGGCTACAGGCTGGGCCTGGTGGTGCAAGACGAAGTCGTTGTGGAATTGAAGTCGGTGAAAAAAATCCTGCCCGTTCACGAGGCGCAACTTCTTACCCATCTGAAAGTGGCCGGCAAGAGAGTCGGGCTGCTCATCAACTTCAATGTTCCGCTATTGACGGAAGGAATCAGCAGAAGGGTTCTCTAGAACCGAGCAGTTTTCTCTGTGTCTCTGTGGTGAGATTGATGTGGAAAACGAGCCGAAAATGCGATTGGGAGTTAAATAGCGGAGCCGTGGCCGGGAGAGCAGCAGTCCGATGACGGCATCTCCGGCTCGAGTGCAGCCGCAGCATCTGGAAGCGGCGCAATGGTACGCGATCCTGACGCGCTACCGCTTCGAAAAGAAAGTGACTGCTCAACTGCGGGGAAAAGGGGTGGAGACCTTTCTGCCCCTGCTCGAGCAAGTCCGTCGCTGGAGCGATCGTCGGAAGGCACTGCAGGTTCCACTCTTCGCCGGCTATGCGTTTGTGCGGCTCGATCTGTGTTCCGCGTCGCGGCTGGGAGTGCTACGCACCGAGGGAGTGCTACGTTTTGTGACCTTCGGAGCGGACCCGGCGGCGATTCCTGCCAAACAGATCGAGGATCTGCAGAGGCTGCTGTCGCACAAGATCCCATGCTCGCTGCATGCGTTTCTTGCGGTGGGACAACGGGTACGGATTCGCGGCGGGTGCCTGGACGGTCTGGAGGGAATCCTGGAACAGAACGAAGAGAAGAACCTGGTGATCTCCATCGAGTCGATCCAGCGATCGGTGGCGATCAAAATTGAAGGCTACGAACTGGAACTGGTCTGAAGTGTCCCCTCCTGCTGTATTCGAACGCGAAAGTCACCCCCGGCGAAGTGTGCCGGTTTCGCGAGTAATTCCGAGGACGCTGCCGGCAAGCGGGGGCGCTCTTCGCAAGAAGCCGCAGTCCGTGACCGTGGATGGACGGGTCTGGGCGAAGGAAGGGCCTGGGCTGGGCCGGACCAGGCAGAAACCTCTGCCAGGGTTGGTGCAGGCCATGCTGCCGCAGCCAGCGGTTTGCGGACAGCGGTGGAGACTGGCGACCAGCGTAGCGGTGGATTTCGTGGTTGTGATGACCAATTTCGCCGCTCTGAGTCACCTGCGGCTTCTGCTCGAGTTCGCGATTCGCCGTAATTGGCCGGCGTTCCTGCGGCCCTGGTCTTTTCCGATCTCCGCGGTGGGACCGTTGCTCCTGCAAGGCGCCTTGCTGACGCTGCTGGGTTACTCGGAAGGACTTTACCGAGCGGAGATGATGCGAGCGCCGCGCGAGGAACGATTCATTGTGGCGAAGGTGGTGACCTGGTCCACGCTGCTGGTAGGCATGGCGATTCACTTTGGGATTGATGAGATCTCGATGGCAGCGGTTCTGGCGGGCGCGCCGCTCAATTATCTGGGGATGCTCGGCTGGAGGGAGTGGCGGCGGCAGGCGGCGGCAAGCGCGGACCATGGGCGGGGGGAGCGGAATGTGCTCATCGTGGGAGGTGGGAAGCTGGCACACGAAGTGGCCGATTACTTCGAACAGCATCGCGCCCTGGGGTGCGTGGTGCGGGGGTTCGTGGTAGAGGAGGGGCCGACGGGAGGCGACGTACTCGGGAGGGTGGAGGATCTCGCCCAGGTTGCTAGGGCGGAATTTGTGGATGAGGTGATCCTTGCCATGCCGGAGCGACGTGACCTGGCGCGGGAAGCGATTCGAGAAGCACGACGCAGCCGGCTGGATGTGAAAATCGTCCCCGATCTTTTCGGATTTGAGCCGCAGGCGCCGGCCTTCGAGAATCTTGGGAGCGTTCCCGTCCTGACGCTGTATGAAGAACCGATCCCAGCCCTTGGCCTGTTTCTGAAACGCGTGGTCGATGTGGTTGGTTCGGCGGCCGGTCTGGTGGGGTTGGCGCCAGTGCTGGCGGCGATTGCGCTAGTCATCAAGTTGGACTCGGCCGGCCCGGTGTTTTACCGGGCACCGCGGGTGGGAAAGAAGGGACGAAAATTCCTCTGCTACAAGTTCCGCACCATGGTGACGAACGCGGACCAGTTGAAAGCCCAGTTGCGCGGCTGCAATGAGCGGCAGGGGCCATGTTTCAAAATTGCGCATGACCCGCGCATCACGCGCGTGGGCCGGTTCCTGCGCCGGTACAGCATGGATGAAGTCCCCCAGC
Organism: Terriglobia bacterium; assembly: GCA_041485425.1. Taxonomy (GTDB): domain Bacteria; phylum Acidobacteriota; class Terriglobia; order Terriglobales; family Acidobacteriaceae; genus JAIQET01. The sequence continues at coordinate 4,778 of JBGPJK010000243.1, forward strand.
TTCTGAATGTACTGAAAGGGGAGATGAGCCTCGTGGGGCCGCGGCCACATCCGGTGGACGATTTCGAACACTACGACCTAGAAGACCTACGACGGTTAGATGTGACTCCAGGGATTACCGGGCTCTGGCAGGTGACAGCGCGGAGGGATCCATCGTTCCAGCGCAACATGGCGCTCGACCTGGAATACATCGAGAGCTGGAACCTGTGGATGGACTTGCAAATTTTGTGCAGAACCGTTTCCGCGGTGCTGGAAGGAAGTGGGGCGTGAAGGTTTCAGTGGAGGTTCATTTTTTATGCGTTTTCATAAGAAGAAACATTCAGTAATGGTAGTGCCCGGTTACGCCTGGCGATTTCTGCCGCCGTCGGTGGCGTTAGGGCTTAGGTCCTGGTTGTTCCATCCCGTGGCGGCCATTGGGAACGCGGCCGGTCATATGAAACTGGCTGTGACGCGCAGAGTACACGCGGCTCTGCTCAAGGCCACGGGGCTGCCCGATCCGCATGGACGTCACAGCTAAATTGAGCGGACGATTTTCCGCACCTGACCTGGCGTGCTCCGGGGTGGTGCTGGCCTTGCGGCCGTTGCACGCGCTGATCGCGGCGCCTTCGCTGGTCTTCCTGGCGACGCTGGCGGTGATGCTGTTCCGCCCGCCCGACGTGCAGTTTTACTCGCTGGATCGGGTGGCGTTCGGGCTGCTGGTTTTTGTGGTCCTGCTGCGGGCATTCGCGACGCAGCAATCCTTGCGGGTGACCGGGCCGGTGACTTGGCCGATGCTGGCGTTGTTGCTGCTGACGCTCGGTGGAGTCATGGCGCAGCCGTATGATCCCCAGAACTGGAGCCTGTTTGCGGCCAAGTGGGTAGTGCCGTTCACGTTGTACCACCTGGCAGGACTGGTGTTCGATGACGCCGCCTCGCTCCGGAAGTTTGAGACGTTCGCACTGGTTGTGCTGGCTTACCTCAGCACTACGGCCATCTTCTTTCTAATAGGGGCGACGGAGTTCATCTTCCCGCGCTACATCCTGGATGCAAGTCTGGGTATTCACGCCGACCGGGCGCGAGGACCGTTCCTGCAGGCGGTGGCGAATGGCGTGACGCTGAACTTGCTGGGGTTGATGGCGCTGGACTCGTTTCGGCGCGGACGGCTGCGGGGGATGCTCGCGCTGCTGTTACTGATTGCGTTGCCACTGGCCATCGTGGCGACGAAGACTCGGGCGGTGTGGTTGTCGTTCGCCGGCTCAATCCTGTTATTGCTTCTGGTTTCCTCGAACCCGCGGCTGCGGCGCGCGTGCATCGGCCTGGTGTGTGCGGGTGGGTTGGGATTGCTGGTGGCCGTCAGTTTCGGGGATGTGAGCAGTTCGCTGGGGGATCGGCTGGAGGATCGTTCGCCGGTGGAATACCGCATGGTGGTGTACGAAGCGGGCTGGCAGATGTTCCTCGACAAGCCGTTCACGGGCTGGGGCGCAAGCCGCATGCAGCCCGAACTGAAGAAAAGGATCAGCGGGTTTCATCTCGATGCATTCTTCGTGCATAACACCTACCTCGAGATTCTCGTGGAACACGGCTTGATCGGGTTGGCCTTGTATGTGTGGATGGTGATCGGTGTGTTCCGGGTGGGGCGAAGGCGTGGCGCCCCTGGAAGTTTCCCGCGTGACGGCTTCCTGGATGAGCAGTTTCGGTCGCTGTGGCCGATCCTGGTACTGGTGTACCTGCTGAACGGCAGCCTGGTGGTGATGAACTACCAATTCGTGAATGGATTGCTGTTCACGCTGGCGGGGATGCTGACGGCGCAGAATCGGCGGGTGGAAACGGGAGGGGATGTCTTCGCAAGCTGAAGTCGCGGGCGGATGGCCGGCGGTGGGTGTGCCGGATTCGTCGAAAGGTGCGGGGTGGGCTGCCAGCGGGGGCCGAGCGGCGTCAGAAAAGCTTTCGGCCAAAGAGTCGTTTTCACGTCTAGCCGTTTCCGGAGCCGGGTACCTTGCGGTGCGCTACGGACTGGGAGTTCTGGTTAGTCTCGGCAACATGCTGGTGCTGACCTGGTGGATTGGTCCGCACGCCTACGGACTGTTCGTGACCGCGATTGGCCTGGTCGCGTTCCTGGCAAGCCTGGGGCGAGCGGGAGTGGACACCTACCTGGTGCGGCGCGAAGCTGCTCCCAATCGGCGGATTTACGACATCGCGGGCACGCTGATCCTGGTGGTGTCGGCGGGGCTGGTGCTGGCAGGTGCGGGGCTGGCGCCATTGCTGGTGCGCTGGTATGGAAGCCGCGAGTTCGTGGCGCCGTACCTGGTGCTGC
>JBGPJK010000244.1:0-7012 GCA_041485425.1 Terriglobia bacterium
CACCGCGCAGAAAAGAAAAACCCCGATGCCCCGCATCTACAACCTCTCCGGCCGCCCTGCTTTAGCGGCCGTTACTTAATTGCCAAGGGGGTGACAGAGTCTCGTTGCAGTTAATACGACATTTTCTCGTTGCAACAACACTTATCATCGCGGCCAGATTGCCACCGACATGCGGGCTGCGGGTTTTACCCCGGCCTACACCGATTTCATGCACGCGGTGCGGCAGGGCTTTGTGGAGGAGGTTTGATGATGACAGGCGTGAAATCTGCTTTTCGCATGGCCCCTCAGGTCATTGCAACGGGGATCCTGGTGACCTTGATTTTTTCTTTTGCGGGTCCCTGGAACGCCATGCGCTGGATCGGCCTGGCGATTACGGTGTTCGCCGCCGTTCTGTTTCTTATGGCCCGGTATCAGCTCGGCACGTCATTCTCGGTAAGCCCGCAGGCGAAGCAACTGGTCACTTCCGGGATTTATTCCCTATTCGCAACCCTTTGTACGTGTTCAGCACGCTGATGATTTTGGGCGCGGTGATCGCGTATCAAAGGCCGGTCTTGCTTGCGATTCCCGCCGCGCTGGTGGTCATCCAAGTGACGCGCGCGCACCGTGAAGCTCGAGTCCTGGAGGCAGCATTCGGGGACGCGTACCGCGAATACCGCAAGCGGACTTGGTTCTGAGAGTGACCTGTGACCTTCCACCGACCACGAGGTCAGGTGTAAGCTTCGCAGTTTACCTGGCGAAATTCGGCCGGTTCGAGGAAAACCGACATGAGCCGCTGCACGCCCGTACTTCTGCTCTCCGCTGCCGTCATCTTTATCACCTATACGTGCTGCGAAGCTCATGCCCAGGCAACTCCCGCAACTGAACCGGGTACCTCCGCCGCGCCTAAGCCCCTATCCGAGCGGGTTGTGGACTACCAGATCGATGCCCGAGTCGATGCCCGGAAAAAGACCATTGACGCTACCGAGACCCTCACCTACCGCAACCTGACCGGCCAGCCGCAGGATACTTTTCCGTTCCATCTTTACTTGAATGCTTTCCAGCCCCAGTCCACGTTCATGCGCGAAGTCCGCCGCAACCATCCGAATTTCGATTGGCACGGCGAGAACTACGCTTCGGCCGAGATCAAGTCGTTCGAAGCTGCCGGGGGCGACCTTACTTCACAGATCCACTTCATCGCGCCCGACGACGGCAACGCCGACGACCGCACCGTATTTCAGGTGAAGCTTGCGCGCCCCGTGGCGCCCGGCGAATCGGTGCAATTCAAGATTACCTTCCACGATCAACTCGGTGAGGTTTTCGCACGCACCGGGTACAAGCGCAACTTCATCATGGGCGCGCAGTGGTTCCCGAAGGTCGGGGTGTGGTGGCAGGGTGGGTGGAACTGCCACCAATTCCATGCGGGGACCGAGTTCTTCGCCGACCTCGGCACCTTTGATGTGCGGCTCACGCTGCCGCAAGAGGAGATTGCCGGCGCCAGTGGCGAAGAGGTCTCCAGCGTTAATCACACGGACGGCACGAAGACGGTCACATTTCATGGGGAAGACATCCACGATTTCGCCTGGACCGCCGAACCCGAATTCCGGGTGTTCACCGATTCCTTCACCGGCAGTGCAGGTATGGTGAAGATTCGGCTACTCACGCAACCCGGCCACGTGAATATGGCCGAGCGCAACATCCGGATTCTCAAAGAGACCATGAAGCGCTTCGACCGGTGGTATGGACCGTACCCCTACAAGCAGATCACCCTGGTGGACCCGCCGCACGGCGGCCTTCGTGCCAGCGGCATGGAGTATCCCACGCTGATCACCGGCCTTACCTTTTGGTGGATGCCGAAGGGCTGGTACCTTCTGGAGGAGGCCGTCTCGCACGAGTTCGGACACCAGTATTGGTACGGCATGGTAGCCACCAATGAGTTCGAGGATGCGTGGCTGGACGAAGGCATCAACAACTACGCCGAGATGAAAGTGATGGACGACATCTACGGCAAAGACCGTTCCGATACTGACTTCCTGGGCATGACCAACGGAGAACGTTCCTATCAGCATAGAGGATATGTCGGGGCTGCCGATAAAGACCCAATCGCGCGCTTCGGCTACCAGTACATGAACAGCGCATCCTACGGCGACATCACCTACAACAAGACCGCGATGATGCTGCTGACACTGGAAAAAATCATCGGTGAAGACACGCTGCGGCGTGCTCTGCGTGCGTATTTCATGCGCTACCGCTTCAAGCATCCGGCCAAAGAAGATTTCCTGAAAACCCTGGAAGAAGTTTCCGGACAGACCCTGCGCTGGTACTTCGACCAGGCGGTGTACGGCACACAGGTGCTCGACTACGAAATTCTGCAATCCGGCTCCGACCGCGTGGACTGGGTTGAGCAGAACCCTCCGGAGAAGGAGAAGAGCGAGACCCTTTACCGCACCACGGTGCTGGTCCACCGCAAGGGCGACTTCATTTTCCCCGTCGATGTCCTGGTGAAATTCGACAATGGCGAGCAGGTGCGCGAGCATTGGGATGGCCGCGATCGCTGGGTGCGCTACAGCTACGACAAGAGAGCCAGGCTAGTGTCCGCAGAGATTGATCCCGAACACGCCGTCTGGCTGGATAAGGATTTTTACAACAACAGCTACGTGGCGAAACCCGTGAGCGGCGCCCGGCGCAAGCTCTCGGCGTACTGGTTGGTATTCACGCAGCTTCTGGCACAGTGGTTGACGTGGCTGGTCTAAGCACACTACCGAGTGGCCAATCGAGAACTGAAAACTGTTCTTATATGATGAATCAGAGCGGAATCCTCTCCGAAGGGGCGCGGCGCGTGTGGCGGCACCAGCGTGTGTTGTGGTGGTTTTTTGCCGTGAACCTCATTCTCGCCTCGTTTGGCACCGTCCCCGTGAGTTCTGCGGTGGGCCGGGTTGCCGATCACAGTCTTTATTCGCAACGCTTGTCCGAGGGGTTTGACCTGTCCGCGTTCTTCGATCTGGCGGGAAATCCGGAGGTTGCGCTGCAGTCGAAATTCCCCGGCTCGCTCCTGTTCGCACTCGTCTTCTTCGTGTTCGCCCTGTTTCTTGCCGGTGGAATCCTGGAGACCTATCGCGGGGATCGTAAGCTGACGACTGCGGAATTCTTCCAGGCGTGCGGTGGTTTCCTGTGGCGGTGGGTGCGGTTGCTGATCTTCCTGCTGATTGTGCTGGTGCCCATCACGACTGTGGGTTCAGGCATCACGGCATGGTCGGAAACCCTTTCCAGCGATGCGGCGCAGGAGAAACTCGGTTTCTGGGTGGACGTGGTTGGCTTGCTCTTGGTTGCGCTGCTGCTGATGTCCGTCCGCCTCTGGTTCGACATGGCGCAGGTGCACGCGGTTGCCGAGGACGAACGCTCCATGCTGCGGGCAACGGCGCGTGCTTTCCGGCTCACCTTGGGAAACTTCGGCTCGCTGTTCTGGGTCTATCTCCGCATCAGCCTGCTGGGCTGGGTGGGTCTGGCTACAGCCATTTTGATCTGGACCAGGATCCCGGCGCAGCGCGTTGGCCTGTCGTTCTTGGTCTTGGAAAGCGCGTTGTTGTGGTGGATCGGAACCCGTCTCTGGCAACGGGCGAGTGAGACCGTCTGGTACGAGCGTCAGTGGCTGACGCCGGTGATGATGACTGCCGTGTCCGCGCCGGAGGTTCTTCCGCCACCAGCGCCTGCAGCCTCTTCCGAGGGAGCGATAAGTTAAAGATAGAGTTTCTTTCTCCACAGCCCACGGTGGCGTGATGGCATGATATTTTGTCATTGCCTTTGCCACTCTTGATTCTTGAAGCAATGAAAACCGCCTGCGCACTTCTTTTACTCACGATTCTGAGCGGCCCGCTTTTCGCCGCTGAGCGGAAAATCCAGCCGCTTCCCGCTCCCGTCTCCAACAATGCCGTTGCCAGCCTCAAGACTCACGTCGGGTTGCGACTCTACTCATTGATGGGGATCGGGCCGAAGAAGACCTGGGATGCGGTGAGCAACGCGGTTTACTCCCTGGACCCTGACACGGGAGCGTGGTCCGAGGTGCGTCCCGTGCCTGGGACTGCCGGTCGCATTGCCGCCGCCGCTGCGGGCGCGCGCGACCACGTTTTCCTGTTCGGCGGCTACGTGCTGGACGCGCAGGGCGGAGAAACCACCGTACCGGATGTTTCAGTGTACGACCCGCTGTCGGACCGGTGGTTCCGCGGCAGCGACATTCCGGTGCCGGTGGATGACTCCGTGATCGGCGTGTATCACGACCGCTATATTTACCTGGTCAGCGGCTGGTCGAACAACGATGCGGTGCGCAACGTCCAGGTATACGACGGCGCAAAGGACAAGTGGGTGCAGGCCACACCGGTTCCCGGCACTCCGGTTTTTGGGCACGCCGGCGCGCTGCTGGATGACACTATCATTTACGTTGACGGCGCCCACAAAAACCCCTCTGGCAACCGGCCGAGGTACGTGGCCTCCGACGAATGCTGGATGGGCAAGATCGATCACCATGATCCCACGAAGATCCAGTGGACCAAGCTACCCAACCATCCCGGCAATGCCCGCTACCGCATCGCCGCTGGAGGTTCGCAGAAGGATCACAAAATCTACTTCTACGGCGGGACCGACAATCCATACAACTATAACGGCATGGGCTATGACGGACGTCCATCGCAGCCCGTGGCCGTGACCTTCGCTTTCAACCTGCGTACGGGGAAGTGGGAAACCCTCAACCAGGACAAGCTGGAGGCAACCATGGATCACCACGGATTACTGCTAGCGCCGCAGGGCTTGGTGATCGTCGGGGGAATGGAAAAAGGGCAACAGGTAACCTCGCGGGTGACGGTGTTGCCGCGCAAGTGATCTCCCCAGTCAAAACACAGGGCTGGCGCAGGCAGAATCAGTAAAAATCAGAGCAACTCAGCCGTTGCAAGCTTCGGTAGGCGGGAGCGGACCATGTACTTCGAACAGTTTTACCTGGGCTGTTTGGCGCACGCGTCTTACCTGTTGGGGTCGGGGGGCGAAGCCGTGGTGGTCGATCCGCAGCGCGACGTGGAAATCTACCTGAAAGCCGCGCAGGAACAGCGGCTCACCATTCACCACATCTTTGAAACTCACCTGCACGCTGATTTTGTTTCCGGACACAAAGAGCTCGCTGCCCGCACCGGCGCGAAGATTTATATGGGGGTGAAAGCGGAAGCCGCGTTTCCCCATGTGGATGTTCGCGACGGCTTCGAGTTGTGCGTGGGAAAGATCCGCATGGGCGTTCTGGAAACGCCCGGGCACACTCCGGAGAGCATTTGCCTGCTGGTCACCGACCCGGAGAAATCGCCCGAGCCCTGGGCGGTGCTGACCGGGGACACCCTCTTCATTGGTGATGTGGGACGGCCGGACCTGTCGAAGACACACACTCCCGAGGAACTGGCGGGCCTGCTTTATGGCAGCCTGCACAATAAACTGATGAAGCTCGCGGATCATGTGCTGGTGTATCCCGCGCATGGCGCGGGTTCGCTCTGCGGGCGAAGCATGCGCGCGGAACGTTCCTCCACCATCGGCACCGAGCGGCTCACCAACTACGCATTGCAGATCAGCAGCAGGGAAGAGTTCGTCCGGCAGTTGACCAGCAACTTACCCGCGCGTCCGGAGTACTTCCTGCAGGATGCCGAGATCAACCGGGAAGGTGCGGCCGCACTCGCGGAACTGCCAAAGCTGCCGGAGGTTGGGGCCGCAGAGTTGAAGCGCATGCTGGAGCAGGGAGGAATCGCGTTGGACGTGCGTGGCGGAGACCAGTTTGCTTCCGGCCACGTGCCCGGCGCCATCAACATCGCCCTGTCAGGACAGTTTGCGTCGTGGGCCGGAATCATCCTGGGACTGCGGTCTCGTCCGGTGCTGATCGCCGAATCATCGGAGCACCTGACGGAAGCACGGCTACGACTGGCGCGAGTCGGCATTGAAGACGTGCGCGGATACTTGCCGGGCGGCGTGGCGGGATGGACGCAGGCGGGACTCGCACTGGCCGAGGTGCCGCAGGTGACGGTACAGAACCTGAACCAACGACTGCGGGATCGAGCCTTGCATGTGCTCGATGTGCGCAGGGAAGCCGAATGGCAGGCGGGACACATCGCGGGCGCAGACTGGTGGCCCTTGGACAAATTTCGATCGGCACTGCCGCCGGTAGGCGAAAAGACGGAGTTGGCCGTCCACTGCAAGAGCGGATACCGCAGCATGATTGCCTGCAGCCTGCTGCAGCGCGCGGGGCACAAGAACATCATCAACGTAGTGGGCGGATTCGACGCCTGGCAGGAGGCCCAGTTGCCCTACGTCAGCGGAGCGGCGGTCGAGGTGTAAGCCTTTCCCGTCAGCACCCCCGGCGAACCTGTCCCGGACTTTTACCTGGTTTGGCCAATTGGCGGCATTCCAGCCGCTATGCGATACTGGCACTGCGCCAGAAGCATAAGTGCCAGGCGGCGCAGTCAGTCAGACAGGCAGCACCCCTCAACTCGGCAATTCACCCGCCGATCAGGTAGTTGCCTAAGCCGGGATGGCGGAACTGGCAGACGCAGCGGGCTCAAAATCCGCCGGGCTTCGGCCCTTGGGGGTTCGACTCCCCCTCCCGGCACCAGTTTAACTCTAGCCGTTGCAGCTACTTCACTGGGGCTTCCGGCGCGCGCTCGGATCTTCCCGCGAACGGCCCGCGCCGTTCCGTTCAATGTTTACTCTCTGGTGCCGGGTACCCCCCTCCCCCCTATAGTGGTCTTTGAAGACAAAGGGCTTGGGGAAACGATCCGTGGTTTCAAAGGACTTAGAGGCAAAATCCGTGAAACACAGGACTTAGCGTGCCTAGTACCCAGTACCTAGTACCTAGTTGGGCCCGGCGACCGCGGGATCGCTGCGCGTGATGTCAAAGAGCTTCGGGGCCAAGTCCGTCCAAGACAGGGCCTGGCTGCTCCGGCTATATCTTCATGAGAATAGCTTGCTGCCATGATTACCCTTTTAGATAATGCTTGTCAAGGACGCAGGTCACAGG
>JBGPJK010000245.1:0-7006 GCA_041485425.1 Terriglobia bacterium
CCTGCGTGTAAGAGAACATGCCCTGCATGGTCTCCTACCCTCGCCGCCTGAAAGCGGACACTTCACTTGCTTAATCAACCGGACATATCATGTGCTAACGACAGTTCCATGCCCATGTGCTGCAAGTCACAACATAAAGTGATATAGTCGCCCCAAGGGATGGTGGAGGATGCCGGCGGTATGAGCTCACCCTACGGGCTGCAGATCACCGAGAATTGCCTCATTTGCAAACTCCGCCACTCCGGATTTTTTTGCGATCTTCCTAAACCCTCGCTCGAAGATCTGGAACGGGTCAAATACGCCAGCGCCTATCCTCAGGGTGCGGTTCTGTTTGTGGAAGGGCAATCGGCGCGCGGCATTTACATCATTTGCAGCGGCCGGGTCAAACTTTCCACCACCTCTCGCGATGGCAAAACTCTCATCCTGCGCATCGCGCAAGCCGGTGAGGTTCTGGGGTTGCACGCCACCGTGTCGGGCAAGCCCTACGAGCTCACGGCGGAGACACTGCAGCCGTGCCAACTGGATTTCGTGAAGCGCGATGACTTCCTGCGTTTCCTGCAAAACCATGCCGACGCCTGCCTGAATGCAGCCCAGCACCTGAGCCAGAATTGCCAGAGCGCGTATGAAATGATCCGCTCGCTCGGGCTGTCGCACTCAGTTTCCGAGAAGCTGGCGCGGCTGTTGCTGGAGTGGGCGACGGATGGCGACAATACCAAAGACGGAATTCGGATCAAGGTTTCGCTCACCCACGAAGAAATCGCGCAACTGATCGGCACTTCGCGCGAGACCGTGACCCGCGTTCTGGGGGAATTCCGCGACAAACAGTTGGCCCAGTTGCACGGGTCGACCCTGCTCATCCGCAACAAGGCCGGTTTGGAGAAGCTGATCGGCGCCTGAGGCCGGTCAGGCTTCATAATCGCTTTCTAATTTTCCTGCAGCGTCTGCAAACAGTTCATCCTGCAACTCGTGTGCGCGCAAGCGCTCTTCGGTAAGGCGCGAGCGATTACCGGGGTTACTTTACGCTGGCGGCCCTGCGCCGTAAGCTGCGCCTCATGAGGCTGAATGCCCTGCTGATGTGCCGGGACCAGGAGTCGCTGCGGGTGTTGGCAGCGGCCCTGAACGAGCTTGCCATCGAGCAGGAGGCCTGCCTGTCTGCTCCAGAGGCCATGGAGTTGCTGGTGCAGGAGCACTATTCCGCCCTGGTACTTGATTTTGATCTCCCTGCCGCGGCTCAGGTGGCCCGAATGGCACGCATGGCGCCTCCGCAGCGCCGGCCGGTGGTGTTCGCCATGATCGGTGCCTTGACGGGCGTCGGCGCCACCTTCGAGGCGGGCGCCAACTTTGTTATCTATAAGCCGCTGGTCTTGGAGCAGGTCACGCGCTCGCTGCGTGCCGGTCACGGCTTCATGCAGCCCGACCGGCGGCGCTCACTGCGGCAAGCGCTCGAAACCCTGGTCTATTTGCAGTTCGGCATTGCCGCGTTGCCGGCCATTGTGCTGGACCTGAACGAGCAGGGCCTGGCTTTGCAGGCCCCGGAACCGCTGCCGGCGGTTCCGGATGTTCCCTTACGATTTGTTCTGCCGGGCACCAGCAACATGGTGGAAGGCGTTGGCGAAATGATCTGGGCTGACGATGAAGGCCGCGTAGGCATGCTGTTTTCCCAATTGACGCCGTTGTCGCGAAGGTGCCTGAAAAACTGGCTCAACAAGAGAAGCCCGAAGAAACGCTCCGCCCGGGTTACGGCGCATCCGGAGAGAGCCCGGGTATCGCCGTCTGTCTCCCACTAGACCGGTGGACACTTCTCCGCGCTCTCTGCGATCGGTTCTCCGCGATCTCCGCGGTTTAAGATTTTCCGCCTCATGCTAGACTCACGATTTCTCCTGGGTGAGACCACCGCATGTCAGAACTGACCTTTCTACCAGCCGTGTCTATGGCTGAGCAGATTCGCCACAAAAAGCTTTCTCCGGTCGAACTGGTGGAAGCGCACCTTTCACGGATTGAGCAACTGAATCCCAAGCTGAACGCATTTTCGCAGGTTGATGCGGAGCGCGCCCGCCGCGCGGCACAAGCGGCCGAGAGTGCTGTCATGAGCGGGGAGAGGCTTGGGTTGCTGCATGGGGTCCCGGTAAGCATCAAGAGTTCGATCGACGTTGCCGGGCTGCGCTGCGAGGCGGGAACCAAGCTGCGCGCAGGCTACGTGGCCTCACAGGATGCGCCGCTGGTGGCGCGGTTGCGCGCGGCGGGCGCGATCATCCTGGGCGTCACCAACAGTCCGGAACTTCTCATGGCCTGGGAGACAGATAACCTGCTCTACGGCCGCACCAACAATCCCTGGGACTTGTCGCGCACCCCCGGCGGTTCCAGCGGCGGGGAGGCCGCGGCCATTGCTTCGGGGTGCTCAGCTGGAGGCGTAGGCAGCGACGGTGGAGGATCGATCCGGGTGCCGGCGCATTTCAGCGGGATCTGCGGCCTGAAGCCGACCCCGGGGCGGATCCCGGCGACCGGACACTTCCCAAATTCGGTCGGACCGTTTGCCCTGCTGGGCGTGGTGGGACCGATGGCGCGCACTGTGGGCGACTTGAAAACGTTGTTCGGAGTCATGCAGGGTCCGGATGACGGGGATCCTTCGGCGGCGCCGGTGCCGCTGCACTGGCCGGCCGCGGGAGACTTGAAGAAGTTGCGTGTCGGTTATTTTGGAGACGATGGCCGCACGCCGGTAACTCCCGAAACGCGGGCAGCGGTGCGGACCGCCGCGCAGGCCCTGGAGCGTGCGGGATTTCAGGTTGCGCCGTTTCGCCCCGAGGGACTGGAATTGTCGCGGCAACTCTGGTGGAAGTTGTTCGGAGTCGCCGGCGGGATGCTGCTCGGTCCGATGACGCGAGGGCATGAAGCTGACCTGAGCCCGATTCTACGGGAGTTCTCCGGCTGGGTTGCGGCGGAGACGCCGCATACCGCGCAAACCCTGCTCGATACCTGGATCGAGCGCGATGTGGTGCGTATGCAGGTCTTCGCCCAGATGCGCGAGTTTCCCGTCCTGCTTTGCCCGGTGGCGTCGGTTCCGGCTTTCCGGCACGGCGAGCGTAGTTGGATGGTTGAAGGACAGACGGTGAAATATCTGGATGCCTGGAGCTACTGCGAGTGGTTCAATCTGCTGGGCATGCCGGGGGTGGTGGTGCCGGTGGGGAAGTCAGCCGAAGGGTTGCCGATCGGGGTGCAGATTGTGGGATTACCGTGGCAGGAAGAAGTGGTGCTGGGTGTGGCGGCGGAGTTGGAGGCGCAGCGGGGAGAGTGGCAGGGACCACCCTCATAGTGGTGTAGTCGGCCCTCCCTGATGGCGTCATCCCGAAACCCGGCGCAGTCCAGCCGGGTGAGGGATCTGGCGCGCAGCGGCAAACCTGTGAGAGCAGGCAGAAAGACAGTACCCGTCAGATCTCGCGCCCGCTGCGGCCTCTTCAAACTGCACCATTACCGCTCAGTCGATCCCCTCGACATGAGTTTATAAACGAGTTAATCTGACGAATCAGCTACCAACCGATGCCAACAGTGGGTGAGTGGTCTCGGCGTTACTCCTGAAGTAGAACATGCCACGCACAGAAGGCTATTCCGGCTCCAGGCTCCTAGGCGGCCTCATTGTTTTCCTGGTCCTCTCTGCGGCCTATCTCTATGCCTTTCCTCAGCCCAACGTGTTCTATGCCGGGATCGTTCTGCTGCATGCGGTGGCGGGTGTGGTCGCTACCGTACTATTGCTGTTCTTCCTTTTTCGCCTCCTGAGAGATTCAAGCGTTACCTCGCGTCTGGGCTGGCTGCTGTTGTTGGGGGGCGGCATCCTGGGATGCATCCTGATCTACACCGGCACGCCACGGGCCGACTGGAACTGGCTTTACCTTCACATTATTCTAAGCTTGGCAGGCGTGGGGACTCTCTTCGCCGAGCGCAGGGGTGAGCGCGGCTGGCTAGGTTCGGGCGCCGGCGCGGCAGTTATTCGAACCGCGATCTGTCTGGGTGTGCTGGCAGCACTGGGCGCGAGCGCCTGGTATGTGCGCACGTCGCGCTGGCAGAACCGGGCCCGCATCGCAAATCCGACCGATGCTCCCGCCAGCATGGACGGCGAGGGCGACGGGCCCACAGGGCCATTCTTCCCCAGTTCCGCGCAGGTCTACGGCGGACAGAAAATTCCCAGCAAGTTCTTTATGGAGTCGGACTCCTGCAAGCGCTGCCACGAGGATGTCTACAACCAGTGGTTCAGTTCTGCGCACCATTTTTCGTCGTTCAACAATCAGTGGTACCGGAAGAGCGTTGAGTACATGCAGGACACCGTCGGGACTCGGCCCTCGAAGTGGTGCGGAGGATGCCATGATCCTGCCGTGCTCTATAGCGGCCTGATGGATACGCCGATCAAGCAGATCGTGCATCGCCCGGAGGCGCAGGCCGGACTGGGATGCATGATGTGCCACTCCATTGCCGACGTGAAGAGCACCATGGGACAGGGCGATTTCTACCTGGAATATCCCAAGCTGCATGAACTGGCGGCGACCCAGAATCCGGTGGCGCGAGCACTCCACGATTTTCTGGTGAAGCTGAATCCGGAGCCGCACCGGCGCGTGTTCCTGAAGCCGTTCATGCGCAGCCAAACGGCGGAGTTCTGCTCGACCTGCCACAAGGTCCATCTCGACGTGCCGGTGAACCACTACCGCTGGATTCGCGGCTTCAACGAGTATGACAACTGGCAGGCCAGCGGAGTTTCGGGGCAGGGCGCGCGGTCGTTTTACTACCCGGCGAAGCCCGCGCAGTGCGCGGATTGCCACATGCCGCTGACGGCTTCGAAAGACCAGGGCAACATCAATGGATTCGTGCACTCGCACCGCTTCCCGGCGGCGAACACGGCGTTGCCCACCGCAAATGAGGATGCCGAGCAGCTCAAGATCACCGAGGATTTCCTGAAGAATGGCATTCTGAGCGTGGACATCTTTGCGCTTTCACCGGGGCGGGCGGAGTTAAAATCCGGGGCGGCGGGCCAGACGGAGCTGTCCACAACATTTGCGGTCGGGGAAGAAGCGGAAACGAAAATCGCTCCGGCGACGGAGGGTGAGATCGTTCCCGTGACTGCGCCGCTCAACCGGGTGCAGCCCGTGGTTCGTCGCGGCGATACAGTGCGGGTGGATGTGGTGGTGCGCACCAAGAAGATTGGGCACTTCTTCCCGGGCGGCACGGTGGATGCCTACGACACCTGGCTCGAACTCAAGGGCACCGACGACAAAGGCCAGACCATTTTCTGGAGCGGCATGGTCGAGGACAACGGCAAGGGCCCGGTGGAGAAAGGCGCGCATTTTTATCGCTCGCTGATGGTAGACGCTCACGGCAATCGCATCAACAAGCGCAACGCCTGGGCGACGCGCGCCGTAGTCTATGTGCACCTGATTCCGCCGGGAGCGGCGGATACAGTTCACTACCGTCTGCGCATTCCGGAAACCGCGGGCAACATGATCACGCTGCATGCGCGCTTGTGCTACCGCAAGTTCGCGTGGTGGAACACGCAGTTTTCGTTTGCCGGGGTGCCCGATCCCAGCCAGCCCAAGCCGGAAGTCACTGCTGATTACGACGACACGCAGTTCGCGTTCACCGGCCCGCTGAATGGCGTTTCCGCGAAGCGCGAGCAGGTCCCCGATCTCCCTATCGTTGCCTTGGCGGAAGACGACGTTACTCTGCAGGTCGCGTCGCACACTGCGCCCCAGCCGCTGCCCAAAATCTCTCTGCAAGCTGGCGATTGGCAGCGCTGGAACGATTACGGCATCGGCCTCTTGTTACAGGGCGATCTGAAAGGCGCGCAGGCAGCCTTCCAGAAAGTGACAGAGATTGATCCCAAGAATCCCGACGGTTGGGTCAACCTCGGCCGCGCGGCGGTGCAGGAGGGCGATATGGATCGTGCGCGCACGGTGCTGGAGAAGGCCCTGGCGGCCAGCCCGGATCTGGCGCGGGCGCATTTCTTCTATGCCAAGGTGCTGCGTAACGATGGCCGCTACGATGAAGCGGCTGATCATCTGCGCCAGGTACTGGCGCAATATCCGCGAGACCGCGTGGCGTTGAACGACCTGGGGCGTGTACTGTTTCTGCAGCGCAAGTATGCGCAGGCGGTGAAGGTGCTGGAGGCGGTGGTGGCCATCGATCCGGAAGATTTGCAGGCGCATTACAACCTGATGCTCTGCTACAACGGGTTGGGTGACGAGAAGCAGGCGCACGAACACCAGGTGCGGTATTTGCGGTTCAAGGCGGACGAGGCTTCGCAGGCCATCACCGGGCCGTACCGCCAGCTCAATCCGGAAGACAACAACGAGCGGCAGGCGGTCCATGAGCATGTTTCCGTGCCACTGGATCGTGTGGGGACGGGTCTTCGACCCGTCCAAGCCGGGCGCAGGCTAGCCAAGCCGATCTCATCCGCCGGGGCCTCCAGGTAATGGGCTCCCTCTTGATTCCCAGCATCCAGAGATTTGTATCAGGGCCTGCCTTCAGGCGTGCCGAAAAGCTTCAACTAGGCCCGCCTTTAGGCGCTGCCGGCACAGCGGCTGAAGCCGGTCGACAACCGGGGCTTGCGGCACGGCTCAAGCCGTGCCCTGATACAAATCTCTTTCGCCCCTTCGGGGCTGGGTCATGCTTGGCGGCGTACCCACGGCTTACGCCGTGGGCTGCATTCTATCGCCGCTTCGCGGCTGCGCTTGTCGTTCTGCTGGCTTCCTTGGTTTCCCCAGGCTACTCGCAGCAACTCACCTTCCGCGACATCGCGGCTCAGGCGGGAATCCAGTTCAAGCACAACAACGGCGCCTTCGGGAAAAAATATCTGCCGGAGACCATGGGTCCAGGGTGCGCGTTTATCGACTATGACAACGACGGCTGGCCGGATATCGTGCTGGTGAACGGCGAGGATTTTCCTGGCCATCAACGCACCACATCAACACTCAAGCTCTACCACAATAATCACGACGGCACATTTACCGACGTCACGCGCAAGGCA